>JBAYNU010000036.1:0-2944 GCA_041678665.1 Candidatus Magasanikiibacteriota bacterium | reverse complement strand
TTCGATTGAAGAATCTCGTCCTCGAATTCTTAATATATTAAGAAAAGGAGATAGGACTTATACCCGCGTTCCTCCTATTACTGCAGACAGAAAAATAAATATTATAATTTCGTGTAAGGGGGTACGAAGCGGCAAGCAAATTAAAAGAGACTTTGAACTTGCGACAATCAATTAAGTATTTTAGAAAAAAATCGAAATGTCCTATTCGGAGATTAAAAACTGGCTATATCGTACCAAATTATATTGGGTTTTCAAAAAATGGTTTGAGGAAAAACCTGTTTTTTCATTTTGGAAAACCACATACCAAGGACACATTAATGTCGAGAATCATAAAAAGTTTTTTTATCTTCTATTGCCATCCTTACCAATGTTCCTAAAGACCGTTGTTTATGCTGCGGTTATAATAGTTATTTTGCAATCTTACAATTATTTTTATCCTACGCAAATTAAATTTGATGGAGACGCGGTAGATACTTTACTTGCCGCTATAGCAAGTATTGCGGGAGTATTTCTTGGCCTTTATTTTACCGCAATTTCAAGCATTGCAAGCAACTTTCTTATTAGGGCAACTCAAGATGTCCGACGTTTTTTTCTTTCTGCACCGGAAGGAAGGCAATATGTGCAAACAATTGCCTTGACCGGAATTATTAGTGTTTTTTATATTGCGACTAAATCATTCGGCATTACCATTCATCCCGTGGGTATTATATTCCTATCATTAATTACTGTTTATATAGTAATTAGATTTTGGACTGTCGGTTCCAATGTATTTAATTCATTGGAGCCGACTGACTCGATGCCTTGGATTTCCAGAGATATTGCCAATTCCATAAGAAACGTCACGCCGCCAGAGTTTCAATGGAATGTGGCCGTATTGCAAAATCATCAGAAAAGGCTCGGAACGACAAATTTACAATTGATAGATAATTTAATACATTTTGGCATCAAAGAAATTAAGCTGTCAGATGAACAGTTAATTACTGCTATTAATTATCTTGCCGGTTTACTGTCTTTTTATTCAGCATATAAATCTAAAATTCCCCAAAAAAGTTTGTGGTACAAAACGAAAAATCAATTCCAAAATTGGACACTGGCTGATTCCGTGGAAATTTCTGTTGCCCTTAATACCGGAACAACATTACACCCTAAAGCTGTTAATGATTTTACTTGGTTCGAAGAACAAATTTTAGATATAGGGATGAGAATATTTAAGCATTTCAACGAAAGCAAAAGAATTGGTTCCATATATCAAGGTTATGGAGTTTTTGTTAACATAGCTGAAATTTATGGAAAAGATTTTGACGTACAAGCATTAAAAATTCTTTTCAAAAAAAATGACGAGATAATAAATTCTATTGGAATAGTAGATATAGATATTACAAACCCAATTATTCATAAAGAGTGTTTAGCCTTAATGGATGCACAAGGAACAATGGCAACCGTAGCCCTACTTGGTCTAACGAAGTATCTTAACAGCCAAAGTGGTGAGGGCTTAGCCAAAATTATATCAAAAATTAATTGGGTAGGTGACGATAAAAGCATATACTTGACCGGTTTGCCATTAGGTATGCTTGACCGTCTTGAATCAACGGCGCAAGAAATTAAAAATGAGCGGATTATTGAGGGGCACGTAGTGGCGCAGGAATGGTATATCGAGAGTCTGTGTATTCAAAGATATTTATTCGCTCTTAAAAGTTATTTTGATTATATTAAATCGCTTCATAAAGATTATTTTCAACAAAAATTCGATAAGTTGGTTGATAAAAAGCGGTTTACATTAGCAGCTCAATTTATATTGAGATGGGTAGAGTTTTCCAATAAATATCAATCATTGGTTGGCGTACTCAGAAAACACGTTGAAGATTGTAATCAATTTCATCAGCTAAAAGATTTACCTTGGCCAAACTTTGATTTTTCTCAAGATCAAAAAGATGCTTCGGATAGAGCAATAGAGGTTGCCGATAAAATGATTGAATTATTGCCAAAATTTAAAAATTTAGCTATCGGTGATGACTTGCCTGATTATTTTGGCCAGGCCTTAACTATAGGAGTTGAGGCTTGTTTTAACGCTTGCGATAATAACAACCAAGATAGGTTTAATAAAATATTTCCTTTTGTATTTGAGGCTTCAATGATAGCTCACGATATAACCCGCCAAAAAGTCGAAAATTGGAGCCAAGAGGATAGCAAAATTATCTACACGACCGAACCCCTTATTAACCTTTTTGAGCTTACTGGATATGCCAAACTTTATGCTGAACTGTATCAAAATCAAGGAATTTGGAATGCGGCACAACAAGTTTGGGATAAATATATAAGCACACTTCCCAATGCCGAACAAATGATTAAATATATAGCTGCTATGGTCGCTTATCGCGATGGTTTATTTATGATAATGCCACAGGCAACACTAAGAGCTAATTGGCAGATTGATTTTGGAAATAGGATGCGAGAAAGAGGTTTGCCAGTTTTTCCTGACCACGAAAGTTATGATGTGGTAAATAGACGCCGCTCCCCAAATCATCCAAGTCCTTTAATACGGGTTATGGCAAGAATGGGCGGTTTAGCTATTTTATCATCGGCCCAAAATATTTTTTTCCTCACATATTTATCCAATTTGCCTGTCGCCGCAGGAATCGAATTCAAAGATAGGCATAATTTGCGCGAGAAAATACAAGAAGAGCAAGGCGGGGAATGAAGGTAATTAAAGAAAAATGAATATTTCTAACGAAAAAATAACAAAATCTATTAAGAATATTTTGAAAGACCCATTGTTTTTGAAACATTGGGAAGACCCTTTTTATTCTCATCGGCACGATGACGATAATCGATTGTCGGTATTATTATCTGGTCGTCGAGGCAAACCCTATCCCTATAGGGGCGATTCTTTTATGTTTATCCAAGATATGTATACAGGAATAATGCCTTTTATGGTGTATAGCGG
>JBAYNU010000035.1:0-3330 GCA_041678665.1 Candidatus Magasanikiibacteriota bacterium | reverse complement strand
TATCAACATAAATAAAAGTCTGTCCTTGATAAGTAGAAATAATTCCCATATTTCCAGAATTTAATAATTCGGTGCTATCTCTATATAATTTTAATGCCCAAGATTTAAATGCGGGGGCTTCTGCATTATCCCAAATAGCAACTTCTAATTGACAAGCACACCAAATTAATATAGGATTTCCAGTAGTTGTTATTGTAATAGATTGTATTGTATATGTTCCAGCAGCTAATCCTGTATCATATTCCCCTGTAGTTACTGCTGAAAGTGGGGAAGTTATTGCATTATCGGTAATTTTTCCAGTACCAACTGTTAAATTAGCTATCTTAGCACTATCAACTTCTAAATTACCTATTTTTGCATTTGTAATAATAGCATTTGCAATTTGAGCTGTATCCGTAATATAAGCAATGGCAGTTGAAAGAACACTTGCAGATAATGTTCCCGTGGTAATATTACTTGCATTTAGGTTTGTTACTGATACGTTAGAAGCATTTAATGTTCCAGTTGTTATATCATCAGCAGTTAAACTTCCTCTAATAGCCAAAGTAGAACCATTCCATTCAATAGAATGACCAGTTGTTCCATAAAATTTAAACTTTCCATCATTTGCAATATAACAATTCCAAGCTGAACCAGAATAATAACCTAAATAATCTGAACCAAGATATAGCCCTGCTCCCCCACCCGTAGGAGCAGGAGTAGCAGGATCAATTGCTGTAATAACATTATTACTTGAATCTAAAGCTGTATATGCTCTACCTGCTCCTGTAACTTGATTAGGAGTTGTTTTAGAATAAGATGTTCCATTAGCAATATAATCAAGAGTGGCATCCGATAAATTTGCAATGCCTGATCCCCCTGTAATAATCATTTGTCCATTTAAAATTAAGGTAGAACCATCAAAAGTTAAAGAATTTGCTCCTGAAGCTGCTCCAAACCAAAATGTTCCACTATTTGTTATATTAACTTTTTGAACAGAATTATCATCATAAGCCATCAATCCGCTATGAGTATAAAGTAATCTTGAACCTGTTTCTGAACTTCTAAAATAAAATGTTCCATCATTATCTAAATGAACTGTATGAATATTATTTCCATAAACATCTAAACCATCTTTAGTCATTTTTACTGCATTTTCATTATCATCTGTTGAAGCAATTGTTAACTCTCTTGCAAGGTGCATTGTTCCCGCTTGAATTTCATCTGCCAAAACAAAAACATTATTTTTTATTTCATAAATAGTACAAGAAATATTAAAATAAATTCTTACTTTTAAACATTGTCTCATATAAGGCCAAATCGCAGAAGCAAGTTGCCCATTTATTGTAATTCCTGTTGTCCAATAATTAGTTTGTGCATCTGCTTCATCTGTTGCTTCCAATAATTTACCTTCTGAATCAAGGGAATGATCGGCTTCTCCTTTTAAATAATACCATGTAGAATTATCCATAGTATAAGCAATGTAAACACCGATGCTTGTACTTGCCCATATAGAAGTACCATTAACTACAAATTGAACGGGGTATTTCAATTCCACATATTTAAATGACATTAAATAAACCTCTCAAATTTAGAAATAACTTTTTGTTCATTTTTTAATTCATGTTCCCATAACACAAGAGTTTTATAACCATATTGTTTAAATAAATCAATTCTATCTTGTGGGTTTTGTCCTCGATGCCAATAATCACCATACAATTCTATTATTTTCTTTTGACCATTCACATTTACAAAATCAGGATTTTTCCCCCCTAAAACAAAACTCCAATCCCCAACAAACTTCCATTCATTTGGATATAATTTATTTAATATATTTAAAATTTGTTTTTCTGGTTTATTAGGGGATAACTTTCTATTTTCGGAAAGTTTTTTTACCATAAAATTTTTCCATTCAATATTATCCCATTTCTTTTTTTGATTATTAATATATTCTTTAGAATTAAAAGAACTATTTGGATCACTACGAAGTTTTTTCATCACAATACTATTTTGAATTTTTCTTTTTTCGGATAAAGGACCATATTTTTTACCTAAATTTTTACCAATCATAGATTTTCTCATTTTAATAAGACGAATTTTTATTTTTTCTTTTGACAAAACATCAGAATAAGTTTTTCCAGCCCAAGGGGGAACTGTGATATGTCCTTTTTTAAATTGATTTTTTACAAAATTCTCATTTGATTTGGCAACTAATCGTAACTTTTCTTTCATTTCCTTTGCTTTTTTTATTCCATATTTATCATCCCAAGACATTGTGTTTTTTCCCTTCATGGATTCCTTCCGTTTTAAATTACTTTCAATAGATTTTGGTTTACCTACAAAATGATGATTATGTACAAATCTTTTTTTAGAAGATATTTTAGTTCCACAACCACATTCACAAAATTTTCTTCTAAACAATTTCATTAAAAATTCCTTTTTATGTTAAACTGTGTAAAAAATTCCTCCACTACTTAAATGACCATCCCCTAAAATTTTTAATGTAGTTTGAAAATTATTATCTGAGTCCGAAAAAATTACTTGAAAAGTTTCAGAATTTAAATCAACCTGTTTTATATCTTCTGCATTTCCATTAGCAGAAGCAGCCACAGTAGAAAGTTGATTAAATATATCTTTATCTTTAACTTCCCCATAAACTGTTCCACTAACTGTGTAGGTTCCAATTTCTCCACTTGATAAAACTCGATTATACCAATTAGAAGCTATATCTTGCCAATCTGACCATAATCCTCCTCCAATCATTGTGCGAATACTATAATTTTTATGATCCTGTTCAACACTGTGATTCCACTCAAAATATACTGCCCTGAACGAAGGAGAGGCCGTCAGACCCCCTATTGCCCCTGGAATAGGGTTTATCATGGCTAAAGTGTAAACAGGTGATATTTGTTCAAATGCATCCACCACATAAAAATTTAATGTTAAACTTGGATCACCAGGAGTTCCATTATCATTTACATTCTGATCGTAAGTATAAACAAAATCTGTATTACTTCCTGGAATTAAATAAGTAAAAGTCCCACCAGTTCCGGTAATATTTAATTTATAATGATCTATATCCTGTTCTTGTGTTCTATTCCACCAAATGACACAATCTTTGCCAGTAAAATCATTAGTAAGTCCATCTACAATATTAGGTGCTTGATTCCATACTTCTAATGTAGTTCCTCTTGTGCTTTCTAATCCAATATCATTTACTGCCCAAACACTAATTCTAAAATGAGCTATTGGAGTTCCATTATCTTGTTTATTTTTTTCATAAGAATAATTATATTCAGCAGAAGTTATCCGTTCTTCACGAACATATGCCCAAACAGAACCATCATATTT
>JBAYNU010000034.1:0-3477 GCA_041678665.1 Candidatus Magasanikiibacteriota bacterium | reverse complement strand
TAACATTTTGTGCGTATGCTCATAAAATCACCTCCTTTCTGAATTGAGAGGTGGTTTTATTATACCAAGAGCTACGCTTTTAAACGCACACACCCGCTAACGCGGGTGGTTTATCTGGTTAATAAAAAATCGAGCGGTTCTGCATCCGCTCGATTTGTAAAGTTTTCTCCTTCCTACCCTTGATTTCTTTTATGTTCCTCAGCTTGATTTCTCTTGTGCTCCTCTAAAATAATTTTCCACCCCATCGCCGCATCTAGCGAGAAATCATTACTCTTAAATCTTAACAAATTACTTAGAAGACGTGACTCTTTTCCTATCCCCATAGAAGACAGGGACAAATTGATAGAGACATAGTCACATTTTCCGATTTCCGCCAGGGTTTTATTTACCTTCTTCCAAGTGTCGCCACTTTGGGATAC
The DNA here is from genome assembly GCA_041678665.1 of Candidatus Magasanikiibacteriota bacterium. Lineage (GTDB taxonomy): Bacteria > Patescibacteriota > Patescibacteriia > Magasanikbacterales > GWA2-37-8 > GWA2-37-8. Next base: position 3,058 of record JBAYNU010000034.1, on the reverse strand, counting down.
CTGCCCCTTCTCAAATATAGACAACAGTTCTTCCAACAACGGAGTTGGTTGACACTGCCTGGTATTATCCCTCTTCTTTTCTGAATCATCCTTTTGGTCTGAAGAGGATGAACAATTTTTCTTTTTATCCTGCTGAACACTCCCCCCGTCTACACCTAGGCCGCAAAGATCCACCGAATCATCCTGCTCTGAGTTCTGCATTTTTTTCTTCTCTGGGACGCTAGAAGAAGAAAAGGGGAATATACTATTATTTGGTGTCTTTGCCACATCACCGCCAGTAGGGTTGATGTTGATAACCATGTTCCCGCCGGTGCTAATGGCCCCGTAAGCTATATAGATCACAGTGTGGCCCTGAATCACAGCCTCGCCATCACGTACCGCCGATGGTGGTTTGCTACCAGCATCATCAGCAGGAGGACCGCTGTTTTTATCAGCCGCCAGATTAACTACCGATACCGGCGTACTGTCTTCATCTGACACAGTGTCGCCTTCCTTTATACCCATACCTTTCCTTGATTCAGCAGAATCAGCTGACGACGCAGTATCTTTCTTCTTGACAACAACCTTGGCGGCGACTCTTGATTTTCTTCCCTTAGACGATTTTGGGCGCGTCTTGACGAGTTCCCTAAGCTCGTCACCCGTAAACTTCTTTCCGGCTTTAATTTCTGCAATCAATTGATTACAAAGATTAAATTCCGCTCTGCAGAGAATCATCGCAGCTGTCTTTTTTATGACACCCGCGATGAAGGCATCTCTTAATTCCTGGTAGTTACCATCGGTAGCCAGGCATTTGTAAAAACAGATATCCGGGCTATCGTTTGTACCATGACGAGATTTAATCTCGCTATAGCTATACTCTTTGGCTGCCGCCATTTTTTCCGCTTCCGTCATCGTAGACCATGTTTGCGCTTTCGACATCTTAGCCTCCCTTGTAATTTTCACGTTTATTATTACCAACGTCTTTTTTTATGATATAAAAAGAACGACTTTACCCCATCCTACCACACCCCCCCCTATGATTGTCAAATACCACACCCCATTGACAACCGCGAATTTTTTCGCTAAAATGCCCACACAAAATATTTACTCCTTACTCTTTATTCCTTACTCCTTTCGTATGTCCCATACCCTCAAAAAACTCGAAAAGAACGCCGTCGAACTAACTATCACTGTCGCGCCGACTGATTACCAAAAGGATCTCGAAGCTGCTGCCGTGCGCCTTTCTGAACGCGCCGCCATCAAGGGCTTTCGCGCTGGTAAAGCGCCTTATGAAACCGTCAAACAACAACTCGGCGAAATTAAAATCTTGGAAGAAGCCCTGCAGACCATCGTTGAGCTGAATTATTTTCGCGCGGTACAAAACGAAAAATTAGATACCATCGGTCGACCGGAAATCACTATTGTCAAAATGGCTCCGGGTAATGATTTTGAATTTACCGCCAAAGTCGCGCTTTTGCCCAAAGTTACTTTGGCTGATATCAAAAAAATTAAAGTAGCTAAGAAAAAAATTGATGTGGGTGAGACCGAAGTGGACAAAGTGGTCCATGATTTGCGCAAAATGCAGCCCAAAGAAGTTCTTAAAAATGATATTGCCGGCAAAGACGATAAAATCGTCATTGACATGGATATGTTCATTGATAAAGTGCCAATGGAAGGCGGACAAGCCAAGGGCTACCAAGTTTATTTAAACGAACCGCATTATATTCCGGGCATGGTGGAACAACTCTTGGGGCTGAAAAAAGACGATGCCAAAGAGTTTACTCTCAAATTTCCGGCTGAACACTACAATAAATTCTATGCTGACAAAGATGTGGATATTAAAATCAAAGTAAAAGATGTTTATGAAGTAACTTTGCCCGAAGTAAATGAGGACTTTGCCAAAAAATTAGGTCAAGAATCGGTAGAAAAATTGAGGGCCTTGCTTTTGACTAACTTAGCGCATGAAGCCGAACATAAAGAAGATCAACGCGTAGAAATTGAAATTTTGGAACAAATGATTGCCAATTCTAAATTTGAAGAAATCCCGGAAGTTTTGATTAACTCCGAAAAACAAAAAATGTTTAGCGAATTAAAACATGATTTGGAACACCGCGGTATTAGTTTTGAAAAATATTTGGCGGATATCAAAAAAACCGAAGAGCAAGTCGCCGCCGACTTTACCGAAAACGCCGACAAACGCGCCCGGGCCGCTTTAATCTCGCGCCAAGTGGCAATGGATAACAAAATTGAAGTGAGCGACGAAGAACTAAAGAAAGAAATTGAGCTCATCAAATCCATGTACCAAGGCGACGAATTGAAAAAAGTGGAAGAAAATGTCAAACGCGCCGAAGTAAAAGACACCATCGCCGCCACCGTGCAAAATCGCAAAGTGGTGGAGTGGCTTAAAGAAAAAATTCTGGGAGAAAAGCCAAAACACGATCACGACCACAGCGCGCCGGGGCATAAATGCGACCATTGCTAAAAAATTGCAACTAAAAAACCACTCGCAGATGTGAGTGGTTTTAAAAACTTTGAGTTATTCATTAGATTCTTCTTTGGGTAAACCTAAACTTTCTGATACATTACTCAATTCTTGTTTAATTGATCTCGCCCGTTCTGCCAAATTTTTAAGTTGAGTAATAATTTCTGGGGAAACATCCTGACTAGAATCACCGCTTTTTGATCTCTCGTTTAGATTATCAAATATCCGCTGGGTTAATCTGCTCGTCTCTACACCAACTACCATTCCAAGATCAAATTGTATTTCCTTGGTGAGCGCCACTCCATCACTAGCACGGGGTGTTTTTGCGTCTCTTTCTTGTCGTGCTGCGAGCACTGCTATTTCCTGATTTAAATAATTTTCTCCTGGCATATTTTTCAAGTTAATTAATTATCTTATTTAATAGATACTTTCACTTGTATAGTGAACCACCACCAACCATTTTTGTCAAGTCAATGTATTGGTACCATACATCTGACACACCCCGAAAAGTATGGGTAAGCGTTTACGGTGGCTTTTTGAAAACAGCTCTTTTCATTTAAACTACGACCTTGTAGGGTTAAGGCATATGATTAAAGC
>JBAYNU010000033.1:0-3478 GCA_041678665.1 Candidatus Magasanikiibacteriota bacterium | reverse complement strand
TTCCATTTTTCTTTTATAGCTGTCTGCATCAATTTCTTTTTTGGCTCTCATACCGATTACGCCATCAATTTCTGCTAAACATTCCGAATATCTTTTATTCAGGTTGCCTAAGATTTTATTTCTATCTTGGCCTTCGGTATAGTTTTCTTTCCTTAGTTCATCTAACATCCAGTTGTAGAATTGTGGCGGTATTTCAATTTTACTGGTTTTATCGGCCAGCTGTTCAAGCAGCGCTTCTTCTCTTACTCCCAGCTGGTGGCAATTCGGGTCTTTGCGCCTGGTGCAATGGTAGTAGATATAATGATGGACGTTGCCGTTTTGTTGCTTTTTCCATTTTTCTTCTGCCGTTATCATTGCTCCGCACCCGCCGCATCGAATTAAGCCTCTGAATTGGAAGCTGTGCTTTATCGGGTGGCTTTGGTTGCCTCTGCCAATGATTTCTTGAATTCGGTCAAATTGCTTTTTAGTTATCATCGGTTCGTGTCTGCCTTGATACCAATTGCCTGACCCATGCGGATACTCAAACATCCCGTAATAAAATGGATCGCTGAAAATTCGATAAACAGTGCCTCTGGCAACTTTCTTTCCTGTTTTGCCTTTTAGGCCCCATTCATTCGTAGCAATCTCCCAGACTTTTGGCGGATGATAATTTCCAGTCAGCATCAGGTCAAACATTTTCTTTACTAAATCAAATCTTTCCGGGTCTTTAATAATTTCTTTTTCTCCTTTTCTTTTTAATGGGTTATGCATGTAGCCGAGCGTTGCATACGCTGGCAGCCAGCCTCGGTCTGCTTTGGCTCTCAACCCTCGCTTTGTATTTTGGCTCAAGTCCCTTATAAACTGGTTTGCCATGCCAAACTCCACAGACATCATTAAAACGTTGTCTGTTGGGTAGTAGTTGCGCTCATAGGTCTTTATGTGCTTGATTATGCCTTCTTGGAGCATCCAGTTAATGCTACCGCCGTCCACAGGATTACGGGCTAATCTATCGAGCTTCCAGCAAATTATTCCTTGCGCTTCACCTTTGTGGATTCGCTCAATCATTTTGTTAAAAACTTTGCGGCCCGGCGCTTTGGCAGACTGAGATTCTGAAAGTATTTCAACAACTACCAAACCATCGTTTTCGGCAATTTTATTTAGTTCGTCTATCTGAGAGTCAATTGAAGCAACCTGGCGGTCTTCAGCTTCTGAAGATTTGCGAGCATATAAGAAATATTTAATTAAGCCAGATTGCTGTTCCATATTATTTATAATTTAGGAGTTTTGCATTTTCCATACATTTCCGTATCAGGCGTTACGTTCCCGTTTTTATCAAGATCATAGCAGTATCCGCTTTCGTCCTTGTACACCCTGAATGAATTTTCTGTGCCGTTGGGCCCGCATTGACTGCAAGTCATGTAGTTTACAAATGTGAATTGCTTGTCAGGACTGTTGAGAAATTTCCTTATTATTCCGATATCATTGCTTTGCGTATTATTCCATTGTTCAGCCATCTGCGTTAATTCTTGTTCGGTTAACGCTGGCTTATACTCATAGCTCATTAACTCGCCGTTGCACATGCAGATTGCGATAGTTCTTTCTTCGCGCTTGGCCAGAGTTTGTTCTTTCTGCGATGGGATTATGTTGTAAAATTGTCCTTCATGAATTTTCTGCCAGATAGTGTTGTAGATGTTTTGATTTTTGTCTTCTGCAAATAATTCATAGCTATCGGAGTCTCCTGTTATTTTGGCCAATAATCCTTTAGCTATCATCTTAGCTTCGTCAAATGTGACTGCGTGGCCAGCCTGCGCGCAGTCCTTTGTCTTACTCAGAATCTCGTTATTGCCCGCGTCCATCTTTATCGTAAAACCCATATTGTCTGTATAGGTTTCAATCGTTTTTAATTGTGTAAAACCAGTTATTGTTGCGGGATCGGGAATTCCGTATGAATAATATTTTGTTTCTGATCCTTTGTAGGTTATTGTTAAGTCCTGCCCGAAGATTGATTTGATTTTGTCTATTGCAACCTGCATGTCTACATCGGTTCTGGCTGGCTGAATCACTTGAGTCTGTTCAGTCATTTTTATTTCGTCAGCTAATGCCAGTTGAGTTTGTTTTATTTGGTTCAGGCCAATGAACGTGCCTATTCCCAGGCCTGTTACCACTAACGCTATGAAGATTAAAATTTTCTTGTTCATGTTTGTAATTTAAGTTATTAATTTGATTTCAGATATTTCTCAATATTTGCCTGATGCTCTTCATAGGTATTAGCGCAGTGAATCTGGCCGTTAGAATCGTGCAGATAGTAAAGACATTCTGTGTCGGCCGAATTCAGCGTGGCATCGATGGCTTCAATTCCCGGATTGCATATCGGATGAGGTGGCAAGCCTTTATTCTGATATGTGTTGTACATTGAAGGAATTTCTAAATCAGCCACTTTTATCGGTGTCCACCAGTTTCCCTCGCTTGTATATCCTGACAATTGCACATCGTCGGGCTCTTTGCCGTAGTGCGTTATACTATCTCTCGCATATTGCACAGTGGCATCGATTTCCAATTTCATCGGCGGATCGTTTAGCAATCTATTCCAGATAATGCCGGCGATTAATGGCATATCATCTTTGCCTGCGGCTTCTCTTTGGACTATTGATGCGACCTTTAATGCTGTATTCCATTTTATATTTGCTTTGGTGAATTTATCTAAATAGGGCGCGAACTTTTCGTTGAATTTAGCACGCAGTCTGTCTGCAATCTGCAGGCCTGTTTCATCCTTTGGCAGAAGGTAAGTGTCCGGGAAGTAGACACCCTCAATCTCTTCATATTTCATTGAAGTATAGTTGCCAATCCATTTTGTTTTATCTTCTTGGCTCCAACCCAATGCATCGCCAATCAGTTCGGCTATTTGTTCTTTGCGCAGACCCTCGGGAATCACAACCCATTTCATATACGGTTCTTTGAGGGCTTTTGCCATATCCCAGGCGTTCATGCTTTTTGAGATTTTGTATCCGCCTGGCTCGATTTCTTTTCCTTTCAGCGCGTAGTTTAAAGCCCATTCGCTTTTAATGAAGCCCTGTTCGTGAAGTTCCCGAATTGTGTCTTGTGTTTTTGCATTCAGTGGCACAATAAATCTTTCTGCCTCAGCGTTAAGTTTAGGCGCACCGAATCGTGAGGAGTATATAAAAAATCCTGCTGCAATTAAAGCGAGCAGGATGATTCCTCCGATAACTGCTACTAAGATTTTTATATTGATTTTCATTGTCATATTATTGTCAACTTTTGTTATCTTTTCTTTGTAAGCCAACATTATTCTGAACATACAAGTAAGTCAAACAGAAACAGTGGATAAACTAAAAGGGACTAACGCTGCCTTGCGTCCCACAATTTCAGACACCCGAAGGCATCTTTAGTGGAAGACAGACATTAGCCCCTTCCAGCACTAAAGATTTTTTACCTTCTGAGTGATGTATGAAATTGTAGGACGCAATTTTATATTACTCTT
>JBAYNU010000032.1:0-3890 GCA_041678665.1 Candidatus Magasanikiibacteriota bacterium | reverse complement strand
GAAGATATTACAATATGTCCTGCTTGAACAGCAGCTCTTATTAAACTTGCATCAAAAGTTGTTGAAGTATATGCTGATAACACTAAAACATCCTGATTCCAGAAAATACTATCAGCAGCAGGAGGAATACTTCCATAACCTGAAGTTGCAGGAGTTGTGTCCCAAGTATAACTAAGATTTGTTGCAAGCGCTTGAGAAACAGCTTGTGAACCTTGTCCATAATCTCCTGAACTATCACTACTAATTTCCCATACTACAACTGTTTTTGGAGGATCAAGACTTAAGTTAATCATTCCACAATTTCCATTAATGCATGAAACATTAACACTTACATTAAAAAATTCATTTTGAGATACATTTATATTAGTTAAAGGATATATTAATTCAAGTCCAACTCTTGGAATTTTCTTATTAAATATAACTGTATTTGAATTTGTGTTTCCAGACGAATCATTACAATAAACAGTCCAGATATTTAAATCATGATTTGATACAACTCCAGTCCAGTTAGTTCCGGCTACAACTGCAGTTGAATTTGTGTTTCCAGAATCATTTGAATACCAGCAATAACCAGGGTACAAATCAGAATAAGTATAATTTAATTCAGAAACATCAACATTATAAACTGTTTCATTAACAGGACTAGTTATTTCAACTAAAGGATTAGTTGTATCAATAATTGTAACATTCCAGCTAGAAGTTTGGTTTGTTAAACCTGAAGTTGAATTTGCATAAATATAAAATTCATGAGGGAAATTTATTTCACCAGTTGCATTAACAAGCCAGGTTATTATCTGAGATTCTCCGCCATTCAAAGTTAAATTATAAGGATTAGTTAGAGTAGTATAGAAAGGATTACTTCCAATAACTGATGAAATACTATTGCCATAAGTAATATTAACATAAGATAATGAATTGTATAAAGTTCCTGATTTATTAATTTTTAAGGTATTATTTCCATTAACATTCCAATTTTCTGAAAATACAGCTATTTGAGATGAATTTAAAACAACTGTTGTAGACCACTTTAAAGGATTTGGACTACAACTACAATCTACAATGGGATTATCATAAGTATAAACTAAAACATCATTCAAATAAAAGCCAATATCATTTATATCACATTCAGTATGCCACATAGTTAAAGTTACATTTGCAATTGATGTTGCACTAACATTTGAATTAACCTGATAAGCATCTGCCCAATTATAACCATAACCACATAAATTTGTACTACTCAAATCTAAATTTCCAAGGCAGTTATTACCACTAGCATCATTAAGACATAGAACTGAAGAAGAATCTCTTCCAGAAACAAGGCTTACATTAGTTTCCCCGCAGTTTCCACTAATACATGAAACATTAGCACTTACATTGAAAAAACCATTCTGAGATACATTAACATTAGTTAAAGGATATAATAACTCAAGTCCAAGTCTGGAACCGAGTTTATTAAATGTAACTGAACTTGAACTTAAGTTTCCAAAACTATCATTACAATAAACAGTCCAGGTATTACTTCCATTAACAGATATTACATTTGTGAAATTTATTCCAGCAGCAACTTTGCTAGAATTCAATACACCATTTGAATCTGAATACCAACAAGAATCATTATATTTTGCAAAAGTGTAATTTAGTTCAGATATATTTGTGCTATAAGTAGTATTCATTGGATAAGTTATCTGCACTATATTTGCTGCTTCACTTCCAAATACTCCAAAAATACCAAAATAATCTGTTCTTGCCCATACAATATTGTTAACTGTATCAACTCCCCCATATACACCATCATACATTTCCCAAGCTTCAGCTGAAATATTATAATAGTATAATCTAAGACTGGATTCATCTAGTTCATATAAACTTAATTCAGAATCAAGATAACTAACATTAATTTTAACCCAACCCATATTTTGTCTAAGTTCAGAATCTGCATCAATTTCATAGAATTTTTCAAATGAAATTTTTGTACTAGGAACAGCTTCAATAATATTAGCTGAATAATTAACTAGGCTAATATTTCCAGAAGAATTTGAATTCAGGTCTAAAATAAGCCCAAATCCACTATCAATATCTGAATTGTCTCCAGAATAATATCTCTTTACAAGTGAAGACAACGAAGAAGAGTTAATTGTTATTGACTCTGAAGCTGAATTAAATTTTGTTTGGTTTATTGAAGTAGAGAGTTTAAGATCATAAGACTGAGGAATAAAATAAAGTGTATCAAGAGTAATATTATAAGTTAATGTTCCACCATTATATCCAAGATAATAACCATATCCATAATCATCATAACCATAACTATAACTCTGGCCATAACTATATCCATAACCAGTTCCAAATGTAGAATTATCAGAAAGTAATGTTATTCCAATCCCTCCGCACCCAGAAATAATACTTGCATTTGGATAAAATTTACAATTTTGATTAGTTGAACTAGTAATATTTAAAACAAGAAAATCTAAATTAACTCTTTCAGTAGCAGTTATGTCAATTGAAGCAATTGTAGAAATATTTTCTCCTTTTCCAGGAGTAGTATCTGAAAATTCTTGAAGTCCGAGATTAAAAGCTTGTGCAGGACCTTGAAACAAGACAAGTAAGACAAGTGAAATTCCAACAAGCATCCAGATTACTTTAGGATAATCTTTTTTATTTTTACGAATTACAAATGAATCTCTGGTCACCATCTTTTTTATATCGCTAAACTATTGTTTCTAAATCTAGTTTACAAACAAAGTATTACATTATATATAATATTATATTATATAAAGCTTATCATATTTAAATTTTTTTCAGATATAAACCATTCGTTGAAAAAATAAATGGTTTTATTGAGTTTTGTTTCAATTTTCAACAATTATAATATAAAGATAAAGAAATTAATTAAAGTAAAATAGCGAGGATAATCAAGACTAATATGCAACTAGTTTCAGAATAAACTATTGAATAAATAATAAAATGATATCATTCTATTATCTATATCCCAGAACTCTAACTAAAAGTCATATAATTTTTAAATAGTCCGAATATCTCGATAAAATGATGGCGAATTTGAAAACAAAAAAGAAAAAAAATAAAGAAGTGGATAAATCCGTGTATTACTCAGTAGTAGTTCCTGCCTATAATGAACAAGAAAATATTGCAGAGCTAGATAAAGAAATAAAAGAAGTAATGGATAGCCTAAAAAAAACTTATGAGATTATTTATGTAGATGATGGAAGTCAAGACAACACATTAAATGAACTTAAAAAATTAAAAAATATTAAGATAATTGAATTTGCAAGAAATTTCGGTCAGTCATCTGCACTAGATATTGGTTTTAAAGAGTCAAGAGGAGAAATCATAATCACTCTTGATGGAGATTTGCAAAACGACCCAAAAGATATTCCAAGACTTCTAAATAAACTCCATGCAGAAAATCTTGATGTTGTTGCAGGCTGGAGAGTAAAAAGAAAAGACGCTGCAAGAATAAAAATTCTCACAATAATCGGCAGAAGACTCAGGGGATTATTGCTAAGTGATGTTGTTCATGATTCTGGATGCATGCTTAGAGTATATAAAAAACCAGCAGTAAAAAATCTAGAACTTTGGGGAGAAATGCATAGATATGCCCTTCAACTTTTAAAAGGAAAGGGATTTAAAATAGGAGAACTTCAAGTCAATCATAGACCTAGAATACATGGAAAAACAAAATATGGCTGTGATAAAGCAATAAGAGGATTTGTTGACCTATTATACATCTGGTTCTTGCAAAAATACCATCAAAGACCTCTGCATTTATTTGGAATAATGGGTTTAGCTTCAAGCTTTTTTGGAATAATTGCTTTAATTTACTCCTTTAGTAGTAAGATATTTTATCATACTGCTCTAAATAGAGATGGCTGGTT
>JBAYNU010000031.1:0-3962 GCA_041678665.1 Candidatus Magasanikiibacteriota bacterium | reverse complement strand
TCAATTTCTTGCACTCGCTCGTAGCCAACTTTCGCTAGCCAGCGTTTAAAGGGTTCGGCTTTGGGCGATGGGATTGACTGGATAATACGGAAAATACCTTCGGTATTGGCGCAATCGGTTTCGTACATTTTCCCGTCAGTGGACTCTAATTTCAGTTGTCTACAAATTGTAGATAACTGAAATCCATCCTCATTTTTTACCCGCGCCTTCATCGCGCTCCAATAAACACTGGGTTTAGCGCTATCAGTGAGCGCTTCAACTACGTCAATCACCGAAAACCACCATTCTTTATTGAAAAGTGTTTTTCTAATTGCCTTGCCTTTGAATAGGGCGATTTGGTGAGTCTGGGGTTCGGACATAAATTTAAGGTTAGTGAGATTGTTAAAAAATATTTGTCCGTTTGTTTAATATATTCTATCAGTTTTAGGCGTCTGTTTCAAGCATACATCCGGTCAAGTGTGTGTTCAATTTTTTCTTGCCAAAATCGATGGAATTTGGTAGTATTATTATTGTCGTTTTGGTATGAAAATGTCATCCTGAGCCATGCCTACCGGCAGGCAGGTGTTCCAAAGGGGCCCCTTCGGGGAAGGATCCAGATGCTTCGCTTCGTTCAACATGACAAATATTATGCAAACATTTATCAAAGATTTAGCATCAAAAGTAGGGGAGGAAGTAACTATTAAAGGTTGGCTTTATAATCAACGTTCTTCCGGTAAGATCGCATTTTTAGAAATTCGCGACGGCAGTGGATGGGTGCAGGCCGTGGCCTCGCAAGATGAGGTGGGCGAAGCAATGTGGGGCGAGATTAACAAGTCCGGGCAAGAATCATCCGTGGAAATTATTGGTAAAGTGGTAGAACATCCCAAGAAAAAAGGTATTTTTGAAATGCACGCTAAAAGCTATAAGCTAATAGCTAACAGCTCCGATTATCCCATCGCCCTCAAGGATCATGGTCCGGATTTTCTTTTGGATAATCGGCATTTGTGGTTGCGTAGCAAAAAACAGTGGGCGATTTTACGTGTACGCGACGCTATCATTACTGCCATTAATGAGTATCTCCATCAAGAAAATTTTATTCGTACCGATAGTCCAATCTTCACTCCTAATGCTTGCGAAGGCACCACCACTTTGTTTGCGGTGCCGTATTTTGATTTGGGCAGTGCCTATCTGTCGCAGTCCGGACAGCTATATATAGAAGCGGCGATTGCATCGGTCGGCCGATGTTATGATTTTGGCCCGGTATTTCGCGCCGAAAAGTCCAAAACCAAACGCCACCTTACGGAATTTTGGATGATGGATGCCGAAGGCGCGTTTGTGGAACATGAAGAAAATTTAAAAATTCAAGAAGGTTTGGTTCGTCATATTGTTCGCCATTGTTTAAAAAATTGCGAACAAGAGTTGGTAATCTTGGAACGCGATATAGAAAAACTAAAAAAAGCCGATGCGCCATTTAAGCGCTATACTTACGATGAAGCGATTCCGAAACTACAAGAACTCGGCAGTGATATTAAATACGGTGAAGATTTGGGTAATGATGACGAAGGGCTTTTGACCAAAGATAGCGATGTGCCGGTGTTTATTGAAAAATGGCCCAAGAGTATCAAACCATTTTATATGAAACGCGATCCGGAAAACGCGGACAGAGTGCTAAATGATGATTTAATCGCTACCGATAATGGCGGTGAAATTATTGGAGGCAGTCAGCGTGAAGATGATTATAATTTGCTTTTGGAACGCATTAAAGCTGAAGGGTTAAATTTGGAAGATTATCAATGGTACTTGGACCTGCGTAAATATGGCAGTGTGCCACACAGCGGTTTTGGCATTGGTCTTGAGCGCGCCGTGCGGTGGATTTGCGGGGTAGAGCACATCCGCGAGTGTATATTGTTTCCACGCACGATTGGGCGATTGAAGCCTTGACGAAATCTTCAAAATGTGCTATACTTGGCTGTTATAGTTCTTTTTGTATATTCCCGGTTTTCTTTTTGCTTAATTTATGGCTAAATAAGGCAGAAAGAAGGCTGGGACAATCCCCGTCTTCATTCTGACTCACTGGGCGTATCAGAAGCGCATTAGGCATGGTGCCGAGACGTTTACTGAAATTACCTGTGGGCCAAAAGGAGAAAAGTTCATGAAACCGAGTTTTGAACAGCTGGAACATTTTTTTCGTCTCGTGACGGAGGGGCGCGTGACCGCGGCCAATTTTCAGGCCTATTTAGAGAAGCCTGGACGATACTTGGCCGGTCTCCCGGTCACCTACAACTGCGATCTTGGTTTGGTGGAGCTTATCAAGCTCGCCGTCGGCAAGAATAACCTGAACAACATTAACTCCGATATCACTCAGGAGCGCTTTCCGCTCCGGGGGACCGGCATCATTAAGGCAAACTGCCGTGTGGAACCGGTTTCCGCCAGTGAGACAAAGGAGCAGGCCGCCGCTCGTTTGGTGGCCGCCGGTCACATCTTGGCCGACACCGGCGATCTCGCCGGATTCCAGCAAGACCACCCTGATGAGATGGAGAAGTGGGGGTGGGTTTATGTCCTCGCCGAAACTGCTCGTTGGGCGGGCCCGGGCGGCGGTGTCCTCGTGCCTGGCGCCGGCGTGTCTGGTGCGAACCGCAACTTCTACCTCGACTACTTCCGCGATCAGTTCAACTCCGGCAACGGCGTCCTCGTCCGCTGCGAGTAGCCCTTGGGCACTCGGACACTTGGTTCTTACGCTAATGTCCGGCCATCGGTTACTTTGACCCTCGTTCGGCGTTCACTCACAATGTGAATGTCCTGACGAGGGTTTTATTTTTTTACAAATTTTGTTATACTGAATTTAGATTTTACAGACACTGCCCCGGTTACGCCTCGTTATACAACGGGGTAAAGCTTGAGCGTGTAGAATCTCGCCATTTCATACTTCGGAATGCGGCCGGCTATTGCTTGTCGCAGGGCAAGAATGAAGTGACCAAAATGAAGATACTCGGTATCGGCTATTAGGGAGATAACTTCTTCAAATTCGATTCAACCTCAAGAGTATTCAAGGGGCGGTGTTACAGAAGATAGCCGATATATTTCGTTGGACGAACCCGGACGGCAATGTCCTCGTGCCTTACGCCAACGTGAATGGTGCGAACCGCAACTTCAACCTCGACAACTTCCGCAATCAGTTCAACTCCGACAACGGCGTCCTCGTCCGCTGCCAGTCTCTTCGTACTCCCGTCTTTGCGGCGGGAGTTTATTTTCTAAACATTTGCCGCCACTTATTTGACATCTTTCCGGCGGTGGTCAGTTTTTGCGCCAGTTGTCCATATTTGGTCGCGTCTAGTCCCTTTGCTTCCCACAAAAGTGTTACAAAAAATTTTAAATTATCCAATTTGCGGATTAATTCGTCTAAAAAAGTTAATTTGTTTACAGGCGGGGCGTATTTGGCGGTAAAAGTAATTTCCAAAAGTTCAATAAATAAATTATCTATTTTAACGCCCAGAGTGTAGCGCGAGAGGCGCTCCACATGCGGCAAAAAATTATGCCACAACAAATAACCCTCTTTGAGTACTACCAAAATCGGGAGTTCAGTAGCGTTCTTGGGGGGGGTTATTAGAATTGTCCGGCGAAAACAATTGAGTCATAGGTACGATGATATTATTTCGTTAGAAAATTTATGTTTAGCGTGGGAAGAATTTATTATTGGCAAAAAAAAGAAACGAGATGTAATTAAGTTTGGCGGGAACCTAGTGGACCATATTGTAGAACTTCATGAAAGTTTAGTCAATCACACCTATCACCACGGCGTCTACGAAAGTTTTTTCGTTAACGACCCCAAACGTCGGCACATCCATAAAGCCAGCGTGCGCGGTTACCGTTCGGTTTCTAGTTGGTATTTTCTAAACAATTCGGGCAAATCGGCCTGTTTTTTAATTGTCATTTGTAGGGAATATTTGTGATTAAGATATTTAAACCTTCCCTCGCAGTCGGTA
>JBAYNU010000030.1:0-4214 GCA_041678665.1 Candidatus Magasanikiibacteriota bacterium | reverse complement strand
CTTTAATCATATGCCTTAACCCTACAAGGTCGTAGTTTAAATGAAAAGAGCTGTTTTCAAAAAGCCACCGTAAACGCTTACCCATACTTTTCGGGGTGTGTCAGATGTATGGTACCAATACAAATGCTGGACGTGATGATTATTTTGTGGTAAAGTCTCCCGATAGTAATTATTAATTCAAATGATGGATATGCGTTTTGATATTCTTACAATTTTCCCCGATGTTATTTATAATTATTGTTCGGAAAGTATTTTACGCCGCGCTCAACGAGCGGGCTTGATTGAAATTGGCGTACATAATTTTCGAGATTACACTACCGATAAACACAAACGGGTTGATGACACTCCCTACGGCGGGGGCGCAGGAATGGTTTTGCAAGTCCAGCCGATTTATGATTGTCTTAAAGACATAAAAGCATTAAAACATAAAAACATTAAAACAACCGCGAAACAAAGAGTGGTTATTTTGGATCCGGCGGGGAAAAAATTTGATCAACGCCTGGCGGAAAAATTTTCTAAGTTGGATCGATTGATTTTGATTTGCGGGCGCTACCAGGGTTTTGACGAGCGTATTTATGAATTTGTAGATGAGAAAGTTTCTGTGGGAGATTTTGTTTTATCGGGTGGAGAATTGCCGGCATTGACGATTGTGGAAGCGGTGTCCAGATTAATCCCGGGAGTGTTGGGAAATGAAGAATCGAAGGTAGGTGAAACATTTATGAAAGGAATAAGGAATAAGGAAAAAGGAGTAAAGGCAAGAAGTGATAGTCGTTCCTTACCCCTTGCTCCTTACTCTTTTGAATACCCGCTCTACACCAAGCCGGAAGATTTTATGGGCAAAAAAGTGCCAAAAATTTTACTTTCAGGCAACCATAAAAAAATAGCAGAATGGCGTCAAATTAAGAGCGAATAATCAGTGGGGATAAACAGTGGATAAGCAGTGGATGTCTATAGTTGACGGTATGGCTCTAAGCGAGTAGTATTATGGGGCTTAGATAGACCCGGAATCAAGAGCGGACGCTCTTCACTCGCCATCTGTTTTGGCTTTACCTCGACAGGCATAGCCGGAACAAAATATGGACGGTAAAGAGAGTTCGCTTTTGGCGCCGGGTTTTTCTTACCTACCGGTGGCGTGGCTAAGATTAGCTAAAGTATTTATTAATGATTGACAGCTTTTATTTACAGGGCATAGCAAAGCGAAGCCCTGTGGATAATTAGCGGGAAGAGTACTTGACAGTAACGGTTAATTTGCTAAAATGATAGCACGATTATCACTCAAAGGTCGCGAGTGATAAAAATAATTTAATTTTAATTAATTAAATATGAATATTAAACCCTTAGGAGACAGAGTCCTTGTCAAACCAAAAAAGGAGGAAGAAATTACTGCGTCCGGAATCGTATTGCCGGATACCGTGGATAAAGAAAAAAAGGCCGAAGGTGAAATTATCGCCGTGGGCAACGGCGATGCTATCGCCAAATTAGGTCTTAAAGTTGGCTCGAAAGTTTTATTTAAAAAATGGGGTGGAGAAGAAATTAAACTTGGCAAAGGCAGAGATGAAGAGGATTACAAAATTTTATTTGTTTCAAGCGATGACAAAAGCGACGTCGTCGCGATAATTGAATAATTTTATAGCGTGTTGTTAGTTGTTACTTACTAATTGTTAATTATTATAAGTATGTCCAAACAAATTCTCTATTCCGAAGATGCTCGTCACAAATTACTTCGGGGCGTGGATATCTTGGCTAATGCGGTTAAAACTACCCTCGGTCCTAAGGGTCGTAATGTGGTACTTGATAAAGGTTACGGTGCGCCTACTATTACTAAAGATGGCGTAACTGTTGCTAAAGAAATTGAAGTGGAAGATAAATTTGAAAATGCCGGCGTGGAGTTGGTAAAAGAAGTCGCATCCAAGACTAATGACGACGTTGGCGATGGCACTACTACTGCTACTGTGTTGGCCCAAGCAATCGCACGCGAGGGCGTGAAGAATGTTACTGCCGGAGCTAATCCGGTGGCCGTGAAACGCGGTATTGATAAATGTGTGGATGCGATTGTAAAAGAATTAAAAGAAAAAATTTCTAAGCCGGTAACCGATAACGAAATTGCTGACGTGGCTTCTATTTCCGCCAACGATAAAGAGATCGGCGCTAAAATTGCCGAAGCTATGAAAACTGTGGGTAAAGATGGTGTGATTACCGTGGAAGAATCGCCAAGTTTTGGCATGGAGATTGAAGCGGTGCAAGGTATGCGTTTTGATAAAGGTTATGTATCTGCTTACATGGTAACCAATACCGAGCGCATGGAAGCCGAATATAGCGATCCGCAGATTTTAATTACTGATAAAAAGATTTCTTCTATTCACGACATTTTGCCACTTTTAGAAAAGCTAGCTCAATCTGGCAAAAAAGAAATTGTTATTATTGCCGAAGATGTAGATGGAGAAGCATTGGCTACTTTTGTAGTGAATAAATTACGAGGTACATTTAGTGTATTAGCAGTGAAAGCCCCAGGCTTTGGCGATCGTCGGAAAGAAATGCTTCAAGACATCGCTGTTTTAACCGGTGGTACAGTGATTACCGAAGAGGTGGGTCGCAAATTGGATAGCGCCGGCTTGGAAGATTTGGGTAGCGCGCACAAAGTGATTGTCACCAAAGAATTTACCACCATTGTCAAAGGTAAGGGTGACGAAAAAAAGATTCAAGATCGCGTGGCGCAAATTAAAAAGGCAATTGAGCAGACCGATAGTGATTTTGACAAAGAAAAATTGCAGGAACGTTTGGCCAAGTTGGCCGGTGGAGTAGCTATTATTAAAGTTGGCGCTGCTACCGAAACCGAAATGAAAGAAGTTAAGCATCGTATCGAAGATGCGGTAGGCGCCACCAAAGCAGCCGTGGAAGAGGGTGTAGTGCCGGGTGGTGGCGTGGCTTTATTGCGCGCAGTCAAAGCGCTGGATGGTTTGAAATTGGAACACGAAGAAGCTGTCGCCATTGGTATTTTGAAGCGCGCTTTGGAAGAGCCAATTCGCATGATTGCCGGGAATGCTGGTGTGGATGGCGCCGTAGTTGTTGAAGAAGTTAAAAAGAATTCCGGTAATCATGGTTATAATGCCGCGACCGGTGTGTATGAAGATATGGTCAAAGCCGGCATCATTGACCCAACCAAAGTAACTCGTAGCGCCCTACAAAATGCCGCTTCGATTGCTGGAATGTTGCTCACTACCGAATGCGTGATTACTGACTTGCCGAAGAAAGATGACGAGCATGCGCATGGTGGCGGTATGCCCGGTGGCATGGGTATGGGTGGCGGCATGGGTGGAATGTATTAAAACCACGCTTGCCTGCCTTTGGTGGGAATCTTACGTACAAAATTATATAAATAACAAAAGAACGGGTAGTACCCGTTCTTTTGTTGACAATGAAATCAAAGTATGATTTTATATTAGCAAACAATTAAAACAAAAAATATTTATTGGCGTCACAAGCGCTAAGAAGGAGGGAGATATGTCAAGAAAGCTTTTTTTGTCCTTATCTGGCTTGTTATTGAAAATGGCAAGCGGAGAAATAAAAGAGCGAGACTTAAAGTGGGGAGGGTTGTTCTTTTTTGGGGGTCATAATAAAGTGTATTTTGAGGATCCGCCACCAGAATTAGGGAGGTATTATCACTCCCTGGAATATCTTTATTCCATTGATCCAGGTGGTATTGATGCCTCTTTTAGATCATTATTTGAAGAGGTGCAGCGCGCCGATGGCAGGGTGTGTTTTTGGGAAAAGGTAGGACTAAGACCGCGCAGCTTGTACTCAAGTTTGGCTGTCTTGTTAGAAGCCAATATAGAATGGCTAGAGGATAGTAAAAAACACGCATCTTTCTATTATCAGGATGAGGTGCTGGCGCTCGCAAATAATTTGTATGGTGTAGCTTCTGGAATCGAAAAACTCGAGGCCATACGCAAACGTCCAGAGGTGCTATATCCACACAATGTTGTGGGTCAGCTGACCGAATTCATTTCGGCCAACAGAATAATGGTCGATTTTAATCCCAAAGAGTATCGTTGTAATTATTTCTCATATCCCCTAATCAAGGAGATGTTAGAGATACCGTTCGGTTTCTAGTTGGTAAATCATTGACATTTAAGCTAAGTTTAGCTAAACTAAAGAGTTTTAACTCCTAATTTAGCTAAAATGTCAACCCATCACCATCCGCATTGTCCGCAATG
>JBAYNU010000029.1:0-5415 GCA_041678665.1 Candidatus Magasanikiibacteriota bacterium | reverse complement strand
GTTATAATATCCCAATCATCAATTTTTTTAATAGCTTATGAAGCTGATCATCGTCGAAAGCCCCACGAAAGCGAAAACAATTTCCAAATTTTTAGGCTCCGGCTGGGAGGCCTTGTCTTCTTACGGACATATCCGCGATCTGCCGCAAAGAAAATTGGGCATCGACCTTGAAAATGATTTCGAACCTCAATATACGATCGTTCCCAAAGCCAAAAAAAATCTGAGCATTCTGAAAAAAGCCGTCAAAAAAGCCGATGAGATCATCATCTCAACAGATCCCGACCGCGAAGGGGAAGCCATTGCCTGGCATCTGACCAAGGCTCTGGGCCTGGAGGGCGAAGATTCCTATCAAAGGATAGTTTTCCACGAGATCACCAAACCGGCCATCGAAGAGGCTATGAAAAGCCCCCGCAAGATCGATATGAACCTGGTCGATGCCCAGCAAGCCCGCCGCATCCTGGACAGGATAGTGGGATACAAACTGTCCCCTTTCCTTTGGAAGAAGATCGCCAAAGGCCTTTCGGCCGGACGGGTCCAATCCGTAGCCGTCAGGCTGGTTTGCGATAGGGAAGCGGAAATAAAAAAATTCGTGCCGCAGGAATATTGGAGCATCGTTGCCTCGCTTTTTAAAACAGGGGATGAAAATAAATTTGACGCCCTGCTGATCAAAAAAAATGAGAAAGCGATCTCTAAGTTAGGGATCGTAAGTAAAGAAGAAACAGACAAAATATTGAACGATCTGAAAGGCGCCGGTTACAAGGTCCTTTCGGTCGAGAAGAAAGAAACAAGGAAAAATCCCCTGCCGCCGTTCACAACCTCGACCATCCAGCAGGAAGCCTGGAAAAAATTCCACCTGCCCGCAAGAATGACAATGAGCCTGGCCCAACAGCTTTATGAGAACGGCTATATCACCTACCACCGCACCGACTCGCTGAATTTGTCCGAGGTCGCCCTGGAAGGAGCCAAAAATTTTATTTCCGGACAATACGGAAAAAATTATTGGGCCGGGGAATACCGCCGCTTTAAAGCCAAGGGCTTGGTCCAGGAAGCGCACGAAGCCATCAGGCCAAGCGCGCCGGACCGGACCCCCGAACAATTGGAAGGAGAGGCAAGGTTGAACAACTCCCAGTTAAAACTCTACGGCTTGATCTGGCGGCGCTTTATTGCCAGCCAAATGAGCCAGGCGGTGATCGATGCCACCGCCGTTAATATCGAAGCTTCGGCCGGCGATTCCAAATATACTTTTCGCGCCAACGGCCAAATTCTAAAATTTGACGGGTTCTTAAAGGTCTATCCTCTTAAGTTCGAGGAAGCTCAATTGCCTCTCTTAGCCGAGGAAGAAAACCTTAATTTAGCGGAACTCAAACCCGAACAGCATTTTACCCAGCCGCCCGCCCGCTACACCGAAGCCAGCTTGATCAAAACGCTTGAAGAGAACGGCATCGGCCGCCCTTCAACCTATGCTCCGACCTTAAGCACTATCCAGGCCCGCAACTATATCGAAAAAGACGAAAGCAAGCGCTTCAAGCCGACCGAAATGGGCGAGATGGTGAACCAGCTCCTGACCAGCCACTTCCCCCAGATCGTGGATATGAAATTCA
Source organism: Candidatus Magasanikiibacteriota bacterium (assembly GCA_041678665.1). Classification (GTDB taxonomy): domain Bacteria; phylum Patescibacteriota; class Patescibacteriia; order Magasanikbacterales; family GWA2-37-8; genus GWA2-37-8. The sequence continues at coordinate 3,814 of JBAYNU010000029.1, read as the reverse complement.
CGGCCAAAATGGAAGAAGACCTGGACAAGATAGCCGAAGCTGAAAAAAAATGGGTCACTGTTTTAAAAGAATTCTACGGCCCCTTCGCCGAAAACCTCAAGGCAAAATACGACGAGGTGGCAAAAACGGAACTGGCCCAGACAGCCACCGATAAGATCTGCCCGAAATGCGGCGGCCCGATCATCATCAAGATGGGAAGGTTCGGAAAATTCTACGCCTGCTCCAAATTCCCGGAATGCCGCCACACCGAAAGCATGAAAGACAACAATCTCCACATCAAATGCCCGAAATGCGGCCAGGGAGATATTATAAAAAAAATGAGCAAGCGCAAAAAACCGTTTTACGGCTGTTCCAGATGGCCGGACTGCGACTTCGCGGCCTGGGACGAACCGATCAACGAGTTTTGCCCCGAATGCAAATCTATCCTGGTAAAAGCCAGAAAAAACATCAAGTGTTCCAACAAAGAGTGCAAATATAAAAAAGAAAGCGATGAACCGATAAAAGAAACTGAAGCGAAAGAAGAGTCGGAGAAAGAAGAAAAGGAATAAAAACCCGTTTTACCTCGCCGTAGCTCCCAAAGCGTGGCGAAGCCCGTCTTCGCTCCCTGCCGGCAGGCAGGTTGCGAGAGCTTCGGCGAGGCAAAAAAACAGGAACGAAGCCGTAGCCTGTCCCTGTTTTGATCCGTTAAGATCATCTGTCTATTATTTCATTCGCCGCCATCAACTCCCACTGAAACATAATCTTTCCCTTTTCCTTATCGGTCGTTTTGATATTTCTCAAGTCGTCCTTCCTTAAGGGGTAAAACTCAATTCCCATATCAAGCATATCCGTTTCTTTTTGGGGCATTTTAACCAAAAAATCAAAAGCGCCAAAAGATTCTACTCCTTCGCTGTATTCCTTCATTACCGGAAAATGGATAAACTTTTCACCGCATCCCGTCCTGATGGACACAGCATCGGCAAAATCCTTCCCCTCTGATCCTTCTAGCTTCCTCCTAATATCTCCCATTGCTATTCCGTACTTGTTTGTCTTGCCGACAGCAAAAGGTCGAAGGACCCGCAAAAATCGATGATCGGGATCGGCTTGGCGCCGCATAATAAGAGATCTCTCATTTGGGCCATCTGTTAGAGAAACCCAAAGTCTAAAAATATAATTCATTCTTTTAACTCAAAAGTTTTTTCTTTTGAGTTGCTTGGAGCCTTGAAAGGCTCGAACGACCTTTGGTAACGAACTATCCCTGAACGTAGATCATAATTTACATCTTTAGCAAAATATGTCAAGGAAAAAGTAATGGATATAGAAGAACTTTTGAATAAAATAAAGGCCTATAACCCCCAGGCAAACCTGGAGCTGGTAAGGCGCGCCTACCAATACGCCTTAAAGGCCCACCAAGGCCAGAAAAGGGCTTCGGGCGAGGATTATATCATCCATCCTTTTGCCGTGGCCGAACTGCTGGCTGATCTGAAATTAAGCTCAACGACCATTGCGGCCGGGCTTTTACATGACGTGGCAGATGATACGGAATACAAACTCCCGGCGATCAAAAAAGAATTCGGAACGGAGATCGCTTTTTTGGTGGATGGGGTTTCCAAACTTGGGAAAATAAAATACCGCGGAGCTGAGCGGCAAGTTGAGAATTTAAGGAAGCTGTTCTTGGCCATGGCCAAAGACATAAGAGTGGCTTTGATAAAATTCTGCGACCGCATCCACAATCTCGAAACGCTCCAACACCTGCCCCCGGAAAAACAATACAGGATCGCCCTGGAAAGCGCCGATATCTATGCTCCCCTGGCAAACAGGCTCGGCGTTGGGATCATCAAGACCAAATTGGAAGATCTGGCCTTTCCGTACATTTTCCCGAACGAATACAAAGAAATGATGGCCAAGGTCAAAGATGAATACGGAGAAAGGATAAAATATCTGGAAAGGATAAAACCGATCGTGGAAAGAGAACTGAAAAAAGAAAATGTCGATCCGGTTAAGATAAACTGCCGCGCCAAAGGATATTTGAGCTTATACAAAAAATTAAAGAAATACGACAATGATCTGGAAAGGGTCTATGATCTGGTGGCCTTAAGGATAATCGTCAACAGCATAGAAGATTGTTACAAAGTTCTGGGAACGATCCACAAACTCTGGCATCCGGTCCCGGGAAAAATGAAAGACTATATCGCCTTGCCCAAGCCCAACGGATACAGATCCCTGCATACCACTGTGATATGTTTGGACGGAAAGATGACCGAGTTTCAAATAAGGACAACTCAAATGCACAGCGAAGCCGAATTCGGCATCGCCGCCCATTGGTATTATTCCGAACAAAAAGGTTTGAAAGCCTACATCAAAAGAAAGATCTCAACTCCGCCGGAAAAAGAGATACCCTGGATAAAACAATTGAAGGACTGGCTGGAAAAATCGAAAGGGCTGGCCCCCGAACAGTATCTGGAATCTTTGAAGATCGACTTTTTGAACAACAGGATATTCGTCTTCACTCCCCGCGGCGACGTTGTCGACCTGCCGGAAAAAGCCACTCCGATCGACTTCGCTTATGCGATCCACGGAGAGGTCGGCGCGCGCTGCGTCGCGGCAAAAATAAACGGAAAGATCGGTTCCCTTTCGAGTTCTCTTGAAAACGGCGATGTTGTGGAAATAACGACCGACAAGAACAGAAAGCCGTCCGAAGACTGGCTCCGGATAGTAAAAACCAGCTTCGCCAAATCGCAGATAAGAAAATTCCTGAAAAAAAATTCTCCGCTCCAGGAAGAGAATACCGAGACAAGAGAAGAGAACCTTATCCAGCGAATACTTCCAAAGATAAAATTGCCTTCAAGGCCGGCGAACGCTCCTAAAAAAATACTGATAGGAGGGCATCCAGACCTGCTTTTCAAGATCGCCAAGTGCTGTTCTCCCCAGCCAGGAGACGATATTACAGCTTATCTGACCAGATACGACGGCGCTTCGGTGCATAAGTCTTCCTGCAGCAACCTTAAAAGGCTTAAAAGCAGGTTCCCTGACAAGATCTTCGAATCCGATTGGAAATAAAAACTTGCACAGGTGGCACCTGTGCAAGTTTATTTTGAAAAAATATTTAAAATTTAGATATGCAAGGTGTCACCTTGCATATCTAACCGATAAATCCTATTTCTTTATCCCCTTCAGCCACTCGTCTATTTCTTTCTTGGTCCTGAAGGTGATGGTCAATTTCAATTTGGAGTCCTGCTCCTTTACCTTAAAGCTTTCCAAGTTCAAAACTTTTTTGATGTTATCCTCCAACTCCAGGATAACGGCCGACGGCTTCTTGAACGCACTCCTTCTTGGTTTATCGCTCCCGGTTCCCTCGATCTCCTGCGCTCTTTTTTCCGCCTGCCTTACGGAATAGTTGTTCTTTATTATTTCTTCGCAAAGTTTTTTCTGCCTGCTCTCGTCTTTTACCATCAGGATCGCACGGGCATGGCCCTCGGTGATCCTGTTCTCTTTGATGTCCAATTGGATGGATTCGGGCAGGGTCAAAAGCCTCATTGCGTTGGCAACAGCCTCGCGGCTTATGCCGACCAGTTTGGCCACTTCCCTTTGCAATAAACCGAATTCTTTTTGAAAGCGCCCAAAAGTAACCGCTTTCTCGATCGCGTTCAAATTTTCGCGGTGAACGTTCTCTATCAAAGAGATCTCCAGCTTTTCCTTTTCGGTCTGCTCTCTGATAATAACGGGAACCTGGTCCAGTCCGATCAGCTTGGCCGCCCGCAAACGGCGCTCCCCAGCCACGATCTGATATTCCGGCACCATTCCCTGAGGCCCGTGCTTTTCATTTTTTGTAACG
>JBAYNU010000028.1:0-5730 GCA_041678665.1 Candidatus Magasanikiibacteriota bacterium | reverse complement strand
TGCCGTCAAACGCTATGTCGAAAACCAACAACACCACCAAGTCGACGTCGAACAACTCAAATTCCCAAAGCTGGCGTAGCCAGCAAGACGAAACCCCCAGCGATTAGCTGGGGGTTTTCATTTGTTTTATTCTTTACTCCTTATTCCTTACTCTTTTCACTACTCACTACTGCCTAATCGGCATCACGATGTATAAATAAGAATCATCCCCTTGCGATGCGAGTAAACAAGGGCTATCACCATTAATTACTTTCAAAACCGCGGTGTCTTGAGGAATATTATTAAGCCCATCCAAAACATAACGGTGGTTAAGTAAAATAGAATTTTCTTCCCCGGTTAACTCGGCTGGAATTTCGGAGGTATACTCGCCGGTTTGAGTTGAGGTGGAAGAAACGCCAATAGAATTTTCGGAAGTATTTAAATCCAAAGATACCGCATTAACACCGGTAGTGGTGAATAAACTCGCGGCCTTAACTTCTTTAATCAGTTGATTAGCAGAAAAGAAAGCAGTAGTCTTAAATTCCTTAGGAATAATTTGGGTATAATCTGGATATTGCCCATCTACCAAACGCGACACCAACTGGACGCTGTCATAATGTAAGGCAATTTGGTTTTCTCCTACCAAAATGCGAACATTTTTTTCTGCCTCGTCCGCCTCGGCTACTGTTAAAATATGATTCATTTCTTGAGCAGTACGACCAGGTATAATTACTTTAATAGTTTCGGCGCCTTGATTAATTTTCATCTTTTTTTCTGCCAACCGGTAACTATCAGTAGCGGCCATTATTAATCCCGGCTGATTCTCAGTATTAAATCCCACATACAAACCAGCTAATTCTGGACGAATATCATTTTTAGCCACTGCCGGCAAAACTTGCCCCAATCCTTGTTTTAAATCTTCCACGCCGATCAAAAAACCCTTACCATCCTCTAGAGAAGGGATAATCGGAAATTCATCTGCCGGCGTTCCTTTTATTTTGGTAGATGATTTACCGCATTTTACCAAAAGTTCATTATCTTGAAGTTCAATATCTACTTTTTCATCGGATAATAAATTTACGAAATCCATCAGGGTACGAGCTGGCACAGTAAACGATCCGGCTTCTTCGGTTTTGGAACGTAGGCTGGCAACTACCGCGAGTTCCAGGTTGGTAGTAATTATTTCCACTTTTTGAGTATCAGCCTTAATAAGAATATTACCCAAGATCGGCAAGTTAATATTCTTTCCAGCCACTCCCACTACGAGTGCCAACGTCTTAGCAAGTTTCTCCTTGGTACATGAAAATTTCATAAAATATATTTTAGTTATCACCTCGAGGTTGTTTGATTAACCGCGCAAGGTGTCGTTAAGTGTTATGTCGTATATATAATATATATTTATATAATAATAAATAATAATGGTGTGGACAGAGTGGATAAATTATTTTTTATCTGTGTTTGTTGGTTTTTATTTTTTTAGCTATGTGGATAAACATTGCAAGAAAAAAGAATTTACTGTTGAAAACTTTTTAGCACATTTTTAATCTTGGGGATAAGTAATTTTTATTGGGGATAAAATCGGGATAAAGTAATTTGTTTATCAACATTATTTTGTTATTTATCCACAAGTTATTAATAGGTTGTTAATAAAATTTTTAAATTTCTTATACATTATTTACATATAATCTTTGTTTGATCAGCTCAACTTCTTGACGGAGTTTCATATCGTTTTCGATGTCATTACGGATTTTAGTATGAGCATGCATGGCAGTAGTGTGATCGCGTCCGCCGAGTTCTTCTCCGATAGCCGGGTAAGACATTTTTAAATCTTCCCGCATTAAGTACATAATTACTTGTCGGGGCAGAGAGAGTTTCTTTTCTCTATTTTTACCTAAGATATCGTTAATTTGTATATTATAAAATTCAGCGATGGTTTCTAGTAGTTTTTGTGGGGTAAGTGATTGGCGCATGGATGAAGCTTCCACGCTGGCGATAAGCGACTTAACTGATTCTTCGGTCGGTTCCATGTTTTTGAGCTGGTGGAAAGCAATAATTTTATTAAGAGTACCTTCTAACTCACGAATATTAGTTTGAATACTAGCCGCCACCATTTGAATGATTTTTTCGCTAAGATTATAGCTTTTTTCGGAACATTTTTTTTGTAAAATTGCTACACGCGTTTCAAAATCCGGCATAGCTACATCTACAATCATCCCCCATTCAAATCGCGATTTAAGGCGGTCTTCCAAGGCCGGGATGGCTTTGGGGGGGCGATCGGAAGTAAGCACCACTTGTTTGTTGGCTTGGTGGAGCTCGTTAAAAGTATAGAAAAAAGATTCTTGGGAGCGATCTTTGCCGGCGATAAATTGGATGTCGTCTATTAAAAGCAAATCAATATGACGATAACGGTTTTGAAAATCTTTAGCCGTGCCATCCTTAATTGAAGTAATAAAATCATTAGAGAACCTTTCCGCGCTTACATACATTACATTGATTCCCGGCCTCTGTTTGGCGAGTTCGTTGCCGATGGCCTGCATTAAATGGGTTTTTCCGAGGCCAACTCCGCCGTATATAAATAAAGGATTATAAGCTTCTCCCGGTTTGTTTACCACCGCTTGTGAGGCCGCGTAGGCCAGTTCGGAACCTTTACCAACTACGAAATGTTCAAAAGTATATTTAGGATTTAAATTGAAGCCACCACAGTTATTGTATTGTGGTTCGGTGGCCGGAGCTGGTTTGGGGGCCGGGGTTTCTTGGTTACTTTCGATGGTTAGATTATTTTCATTAGTCGGTTCCGCAGTAGTAATTGCTGGAATATTTTTGATGTTATTTATTTTGTATTCCATTTTTTTAATTGGTTTGCCGGTAATTCTTTCCAGAGCTTTTACAATAATGGAATTATATTTTTGTTTAATCCAGTTAAGTTGAAATTGGTTGGGGACGCAGATTAGTACTTGTCCGTCCTGTAAACTAATAATGTCGGTATTTTTAAACCAAGTAACAAAACTAGCTTTGGAGATTGATAATTCTAGTTCGGCTAGTACAGATTGCCAGATTTCGTGGTTAGTCATAGGCTAATTTAGCTTCTAGCTTCTAGCTATCAGCGTTAGGTATTAGTTTTTAGAATGGTTATAGTTTATCACATCTTAATTTTTGCACAAACTAGGCAAAAAGACTTAAAGTGGATAGTGTGTGGATAAATTGGGGATAACTAAAGGAGTAAAGAATAAAGAGTAAGGAGTAATATTAGACCGTGTCTTTATTTTCTTATTCCTTACTCCTTATTCTTTGGGTACCTCTTGACTTTTTTAGAAATTAATGATAATATAATTTCACTTTTAATTACTAACAGCTACCAGCTAATTTCATTATGTCTACCAAGAGAACATATCAGCCAAACAAGCGTAAACGTTCCAAAACCCATGGTTTTTTGGTTAGAATGCGTACCAAGAATGGTCGCGCTGTTCTTGCTCGTCGTCGTGCCAAAGGACGCAAGAAATTGACCACTTCCGATGAAAAGAAGGGAAAGCGATTACGTAAATAGGCTTATTAAACAGACAACGCCCCGCATCGGCCGTTAGGCATTGTGCGGGGTTTTTGATATAATGAATCTGCCATTCCCGCGAAAGCGGGAATCTGCGACTTGTTGGGGCAGATCCCCGTTTTCATGGGGATGACAGGTAAAATATGCTCAAACCAGAGAATCGTTTAAAAAAAGTTAGGGATTTTAACCTGCTTATTAAACACGGCCAATGGACTAGTGGTAGCTTTTTGACCTTAAAATGGCTAAGATTAGGGGATATTAAGCAATATTTTCCTAAAAAAGAGAATCCAGATGATTTTGAAAAACAGCTAAGATTAGCCTTTTCTGTGGGATTGAAGGTGGATAAACGGGCGGTGGTTCGTAATAGAGTTCGCCGGCAACTACGTGAAGTAGTCAGATTACTTATCAAAGCCGAGCGGGTGCATGTTGGGTATTATTTGATGTTTGTACCTAAACCCGTCATCAAAGACAAAGATTACGCTCAAATTAGCCAAGAAGTGGAATTATTATTACGTCGGGCTGGCGCGTTGTCATCCTGAGGCGTAGCCGAAGGATCCCTTAGTGTCCGAAGTGTAAGGGATTCTTCGTTTCACTCAGAATGACAAATACATGAAGTTATTTTACTTTCTCCGCCTACCATTTCTTTGGCTCATCCGTCTTTATCAATACACCTTATCCCCCGATCATGGGTTTTTTAAACATCGCTTCCCGCACGGATACTGTCGGTTTTATCCGACTTGTAGCGAATATGCCTATCAAGTGATAAAAAAAAGAGGATTATTCATTGGTATTCCCCTAGCTCTTTGGCGTGTCCTGCGTTGTAACCCTTGGAGTAAGGGTGGAGTGGATATGCCCTAGTTGATTTTTACGGTTTTATTTTTACTCGTGAGACCCCTCGCGATTTTTATTTTTGATTTTGGAATATTAAAATATTCAGCTAGTATCTCAATCAAAGCCTCGTTCGCTTTGCCATCTACCGGCGGGGCGGTAAGTTTGGCTTTATATGAACCATCTGCAAGCTGTTTAAGTTCATTTTTGGAAGAACGGGGAATAACTTTAATAATAATTTTCATGTATTTGGTATTTAGTATATTGTATTTAGTATTTTGGTAACAGTATTAATACTAAATACCATATACAAAATACTAACTTCTAATATCTCGCAATATTTTAAGGTCCTCTTTCACTTTATCATGTTCGGTTTCCAGATACCAATTAATGTTTTTCAATTTAGGGTGAGTGATGAGCGCTTCAAATCCGGCTTGGCCGATTTTACCAACGCCTATGTGCGCGTGACGATCGCGGTGTGAGGCGAGTTCAGTTTCGCTATCATTACAATGCGACATTTTTAATTTATCCAGGCCGATAATCTTATCAAGTTGTTTTAGCGTAGTATTTACGGCCTCTGGCGTGCGGATATCGTAGCCTGATGCGAATCCGTGTTGCGTATCATAGCACACGCCGATGTCATATTTTTTTAATTTGGGGGCAAAAATAATCTCGGCAATTTCTTCAAAAGTATCGCCGATAATTTCTCCGGCGCCGGCGGAAATTTCAATGAGGAATTGGGTTTTGCCTTTGTATCCATTCAGCATTTCGGCTAGGCCATCAATCAATTGTTTTAATCCTTTGTCGTGGCCCAAGTCTTTGTAACTGCCAAGGTGGGTCATGAGATATTTGGCGTCTAGTAGGGATGCTCTCTCTAGCTCTTGGCGTACCACTGAAACAGACGCGTGGTAAATACGCGGATTCGCCGAAGCGAAATTAATAAAATACGGGGTGTGCACCACCCATTCTTTTTGATTGGTTTTTTTGCAGTTGGTCCGAAAAATTTTGGCCACATCCGCATCGCACGGTGGAACCCAACCACCTTGAGGCGAGCGGGTAAAGAATTGGAAAACTTCACAGCCGATTGCGGTGGCGTTAAGTGGGGCGTTTGGTAATCCGCCGGCGATGGATACATGAGCACCGAAATACATGATGATAAAATAACATTAGTAGATTTGCTAATGTTATTTTATCATGGCATCATCTTTTTAGCCAAGAGGGGATTTGCTAGAGTTGTTTGCCTTGTGTATAATTGACTGTAATGGGTCAAGACATCTGACACACTGGAGTTAAAAATAAATTGAGTATTTGGAGTGGTGTTTTCCCTTTAAGCCCCCAGTGCGGTCGTTCGCTGTTGTACATAGTCATATAGCTGGCGA
>JBAYNU010000027.1:0-6583 GCA_041678665.1 Candidatus Magasanikiibacteriota bacterium | reverse complement strand
TCGCCAGCTATATGACTATGTACAACAGCGAACGACCGCACTGGGGGCTTAAAGGGAAAACACCACTCCAAATACTCAATTTATTTTTAACTCCAGTGTGTCAGATGTCTTGACCCATTACAGCATTGACGCTAAATCCAGAAATTAAAAATAAACAAACCAAGCCACTAAACATGCTGATCAACCAATGATCAAATAAACCAGTAATAAGTAAGACCATCAAAATAGGTAAAAAAATTTTATTATCACGCCGAATTTTTTTTATCAGCAAAAAAATAGAAAAACAAAAAATAGAAAAAATAACCACCCCCCACTCCACCAAAATCAACATATATATATTGTGTACCGGCTGATAATACGAAGCCGGATGAGTTGGATCTTGATTATATAGAGCCAGAGTATATGTGCCCGGACCAACACCGAGTAAATAGCTTTTAGCTGTTAGCTTATAGCTGGTAGATAGCTGACTAACACGCTCATTAACAGAACGCGCCTCCAAACGATTGGCAAAATTAAAACGAGAAAAAAATAGCGAAGTAAAGAGTAGGAAGTAAAGAGTGAGGAGTAAAGAGTAATAAATAATTTGAAAAATAATATTTTTTAGATGAAGTTTAAAAAGCTTATCTTTACAACTCAAGACGATAATTGTAATAATTCCAACTAGCGCCGCAATCCACGCGCCGCGCGAAAAAGAAAAAATAAGCCCCGAAAAAATAGCCAGCTGCCCTAATGTCAATAAAATCTGAAAATATCTTCTTTTTGTCTGCGTATATAATATTAACCCAACTACTAAACCCACCGCTAAATAAATTCCCAAACTATTGGGCGAGCCAAAACTGCCATAAGCGCGCAGCCACCTCTCACCGCTAAATTCCAAAACAGAATCCCCTAATTGCCAAGGATAATGTGCTGCCATCCCTAACCATTTATTAGCAAATACCGATTGGGTAAAAAACTGCCAAATAGCCAAAAATCCTTGCAATACTCCGCCCGCCCAAAATACAATCGCCAAGGTAACTGAATTAATTTGGCGGCGATATCTCATAAATACAATAATCATCGCCAAACAAGCCGCCCCCAGCAATCGCTCAATATATTGTAAAGAAATCCAAAAATCTAAACTGTGCCAGAGAACCAGGGCAAGAAAACAAAAAAACAAGAAAACAAAAAAACAAAACTTTCTAATAAATTTCTGATTACGATTTTTTACTTGTTGCCAAAATTCTTTGGAACGAAGCTGATCAATTAAAAATAGCAAAACAATGAACCAGAACAGAATCTCGGTGCCATAATAACAACCGGTGCCGTATTCCCAAAATTCGCCATTCAAAACACCCGACGCGTAAATCCAACGGGTCTGAAAAGGAATAAAAAATATAAAAATCGGCAGTAGATAATTTATTATCCGTTTCATAAATTATGTAAGAAATACAAAAACCAATTCGTTTCGTATTTCGTATACTTTAATATTTCCTCGCTATCATCGCCTCCGCCATCCCAACTAAAAGAAAATTAATCAGCAGTGATGATCCGCCATAGCTTACAAATGGCAAAGTAATACCAGTTACCGGCAAAATTCCTATATCCGCGCCAACATTAATAAAAAATTGAGCAAAAAATAAAATTGTAATACCGCAAACCAGCGCCGCCGAAAAATCATCTTCCGCCGCGCCAATAATTTTTATGAGTCGCCATAAAATCAAACCAAACAAGATGATAATTGTAGCGGCTCCGGCAAAACCCAATTCCTCTCCAATTACAGAAAAAATAAAATCTGTCTGCGATTCCGGTAAAAAACGCAGTTGACTTTGCGATCCAAATCCCAAACCACGTCCAAAAATTTTTCCCGATCCAATCGCGATCAAAGATTGCGAAACATTATACCCGGCGCCCAAAGGATCATAAGCTGGATTAATAAAAGTGGCCAAACGCTCTTTTTGATAATCCGCCAATAAAAAAAACCAACTGGTTATCGCCATAATAGTAAAAAAAACAACTAACGCTCCTAGGTATAACCGCCGTGCCCGAACCAAAAGCATTAAACCAAGCCAAATTAAACCCAAAATTACCGCTGAACCCAAATCCGGTTGCAACATCACTAGGGTAATTGGCAGAAGCACCAAAAAACCGGTACCAAAAAAGAAAAGTGGCCGTTCAAAACGCCGACCGAAACTATCAATCACATAAGCCAAAAGCATTATTACTCCTACCTTGGCCAATTCTACCGGCTGAAAAGAAAAGCCGGCAACCGAAAACCAACCGGTAGTACCACGAATGGAACGCCCCAAAAATAACACTCCCAATAATGAAATAACTGCCAGCCAATACCATGATTTGGCGGTATGGCGAAACCAACTTGGATGCATCATGCTGGCAAAAATAAAAACCGCGAGTCCAATAGACAAAGCAACCAGCTGCTTTTTAAAATTTATCAACTCCCCACCGCGCGACAAATCTACGCTATAAATAGCCGCCAAACCCAAAGCAACCAAAAAAATAACGCTTAAAAACAGCGTCCAATCAAAACTACGAGATGAAAACTTAGAAAACGAAATCATAAAACTACTGACAAACGATTCCTTAAAATGACCAACCCGTTCCGATTTTTATATAGTCAGATATACCGATCGACTATAAACATTAATTAAAGGATAAATCTTAACCGCTGTCCCAAACAAATTAGGCGCGTAACTGCGTAAGTCTACAGCACGAGTTTCTAGAGATTGAAAATTATTAATCATAAGGGGCATCAGGGTCATGACTGTTTCTCCTTGCATTAGCGCCACTAAAAATTCGGCGCTCCGATACCCATAAGCGCTATTATTAGTAAGATCAAATTGGGCGGCAGTAGCATCAATGCCCTCAGCTGTTGTCGGCACAATGATTTGCAAATTACTAACAACAAAATTCAATCGATCATTTTGCCAACCAACAGCATCACTCATACTATGGGGATCCACTCGCTTCCAAGTAATATTTTCTAATACCACTTCAACACCACTAACCGCATTGGCCACCGCTCCTAATTCCGCGATCGGTTTGGTTTCGCCGGGCAAAACAAAACTCGTTTTTTTCTCAGTGACATTATCGTTAAATAAAAAATAATAATCAAAGGACACGAAAAAATTGTCATTTTGATTGGCTATCATAGCGTAAACATCCACCTTACCGGTAGTGCCAGATAAAGCGGTGGCAGAAACAATTTCTAGAGGCAATGGAGAAAAATGCTCATGCCAAACAGTATAATCATTAAATTGAGAAAGTTCTTCAATTAATAATTGATCCTGTTCCAAACCAAAAATAAGATAATCGCCAATTTTCCATAAACTAAAACTCCAACTCACAATACTAAAAGCCGCCAAAAGACCTACGGTCCACTGATAGATTTTTACTTTATGTTTTACCAGCCAAACTTCAAACTTAAACCTCCCGGCCGGCATTTCTCCGGTGGGGTCAATATATTTACCAATATCGGGTTTTTTGTCTTTGGGCAAATCAAGTGGTGGTTCTTGGTCGTTGTGATTGTTACTTTTGGTATAGATGTTATACATAACTATCTCAAATATAAAATATCAAAAATCAAATATTTTTCATCTTTGATTTTTAATTTTTGAGCTAATATATTATACCTCATCCACCATTTTTTTGCCAATATAAACAGTTTATGTTAAACTAATGATAGCTTTTTTAGTTGACAATTGGTAAGGGAGGATGCCGATTGGTCCTATTGACTCTTAAAAAAAGAAAGGAGGAAGCCATGAAAAAATTGGCTTTCATTCTGTTGCTGCTCTTAATTGTCACGGCTTTCCATGACGTGACGTCGCCCCCGCAGGCAAAAGATACCGACCTGCGCGATTACAACGAGGTTGTGGCTTCCGAATTGTGGGACAAAGGCGTGCCCGCAACGACGAACCCGCTATCGGAAATCTGGATGGATGGGAAAAATTTCCCCGTTGAGATCGACATGAGCGAAGCCTTGGCCGGAACACTGACACAATCTGACCAAGACTTCATTCTCGACACCTAAAAAAAGCCAAATCTTTCAGCACCTATCGGCAAGGCACCTCCACCTTGCCGTTTTTTTATCCCCAAATTACGCTTACATACGCTTGCGGGTAAGTAGAAAAAATGATATAATGTAACCACTAATTAACTAGCAATTAGCAACTAACAAATAACAAACGTCGCTTTGTTAATTGTTTATTGTTAATTGTTAATTTGTATTTATGCCTATTAAACGCGTCCAACGAGGGAGAATTGATATGAATCAAATATCAAAAATAAAAAATAAAAAATTACCATTAAGCCCCAAACCACTGGCTACTCCGACCCTATCAAAGCCGGAAATTAAGCCCGCTACCCAATCGCAACCTAAAAGATCCAAACTACTAGCTACCAGCTCCAAAGGCAGCTACAGCGCCAAAGACATTACTGTGCTTGAAGGTTTGGAAGCGGTGCGCAAACGCCCGGGCATGTATATCGGCACTACCGGCCCCGCCGGTTTACATCATCTCATTTGGGAAGTAGTAGACAACTCCGTGGACGAAGCCATGGCTGGACATTGTAACGAAATCGTGGTTACCCTTCTTCCTGATCACATGGTATCGGTAAAAGACAATGGCCGTGGTATTCCTGTAGATATCCACCCAACACAAAAAGTCTCCGCTTTGGAAGTAGTCATGACTGTGCTCCACGCCGGCGGTAAATTTGGTAACGAAGGTTACAAAGTATCGGGCGGTCTGCATGGTGTAGGTGTATCAGTAGTCAACGCCTTATCCACCTACGTACGCGCCGAAGTTCATCTCAACGGCAAAATTTGGGAACAAGAATTTAAAAATGGCGGTCATCCGGTAAAAAAAGCGCGCGCTATTGGCAATTGCAAAGACCACGGCACCACCATCACCTTCCGTCCCGATGATTCAATTTTTGAAACCATCAACTTTGAATGGCAAACGATTATTGACCGTGTGCGCCAAACCGCCTATCTATCCAAGGGTCTCCGAATAATTATAAAAGATGAACGCAGCATAGAAGAAAAAACCCAAGATAAAACCGCGCTCCCTTTACCGCATAATACTTACCAATTTTTCTTTGAAGGTGGCGTTGCTTCGTATGTTCAATATCTCAACCATAATAAACAAATAAAAAATGAAAATGTCTTCTACACCGAAAAAGAAGCCGAAGATGTGCATGTGGAAATCGCCATGCAGTATACCGATGAATTCACCGAATCACTTTTTGCTTTTACCAATAATATCTTCAACCCCGATGGTGGTACGCATGTCCAAGGATTTCGCACCGCTCTGACCCGTAGTTTAAATTCTTACGCGCGCAATAAAAACATTTTAAAAGAAAAAGACGACAATTTAACCGGCGAAGATGTGCGTGAAGGATTAAATGTTATCATTTCGGTAAAAATCCGCGAACCGCAATTCGAAGGTCAAACCAAAGGCAAATTAGGCAATACCGAAGCCAAAACCGCGGTAGAAACAGTAATGAATGACGAATTCTTAATATTTTTGGAAGAACACCCCAAAGATGCCGAAGCGATTGTAGGCAAATGTATTTTGGCAAGTAGGGCGCGTAACGCCGCCAAAATCGCGCGCGATACTATTTTACGCAAAGGCGCTTTGGAAGGCTTTACTCTTCCCGGCAAACTCGCTGATTGTTCTTCTCGCCATGCCGAAGAATCGGAATTATTTATCGTCGAGGGTGATAGTGCCGGCGGCAGCGCTAAACAAGGTCGTGATCGCGAACATCAAGCTATCCTTCCCTTGCGCGGCAAAGTTTTGAATGTGGAACGCGCCCGCTTAGATAAAATTTTAACCAACAATGAATTAAAATCTTTAATCATTGCCATTGGCACCAACATCGGCGAACAATTTGATATTTCCAAATTACGCTATCATCACATTGTAATCATGACCGATGCCGACGTGGACGGCGCGCATATTCGCACGCTACTACTTACATTTTTCTATCGTTATTTTCCCATTCTCATTACCGAAGGGCATATCTATATCGCTCAACCGCCATTATACAGCGTAAAATTTGGCAAAGAAATGAAATATGCCTATAACGACGAAGAAAAAGATCGAATTGTCGCGGAAATCGGAAAAAGCAAATCAGATAACCAAAAAAATGTAAAAAATAAATCCGAAAATATTCCAGTAGCAGTTGAAGAGGCGACCGAAGGCGATGATGAGGCGCCGGTAGAGTCAGTAGTGGTGGGCGGAGTCAAGGTAAATATCCAGCGCTACAAAGGTTTGGGTGAAATGAACCCCGATCAACTTTGGGAAACCACCATGGATCCGGAAAAGCGCATGATGAAAATAGTAACTGTCCCGGATGCCGAAAAAGCTAACGAAGTGTTTGAAATTTTAATGGGCGATGATGTCGCTCAACGCAAAAAATTCATTCAGACCAACGCCAAAAACGTACAAAATATTGATGTATAAATTTAATGAAAACCCCCAGCTAATCGCTGGGGGTTTCGTCTTGCTGGCTACGCCAGCTTTGGGAATTTGAGTTGTTCGACGTCGACTTGGTGGTGTTGTTGGTTTTCGACATAGCGTTTGACGGC
>JBAYNU010000026.1:0-6660 GCA_041678665.1 Candidatus Magasanikiibacteriota bacterium | reverse complement strand
ATTTATATAAGGGGAATTTTATTCTCTCTTATCTTCAAACTTGTCTTTTGACTTAATAATATTCTTTTTTACAAGTGGTTTATTACTATTCTTCTGTTTTGATTTATCATCTATGGGTTGTTTACCTTCATCAATTTTTAATCCATCAACATCATCACCAGAATCTAAAGGAGACCCGGGGGTTTGGTTTGGCATTTCACGATTGTATTGTGTTTGTTCATTTAATTCTTTTTGTGCTCTTTCCCAATCTTCATCATCTGTTTCTAAATCAAATACATTTTTTATATAATTTCTATATTCTCGTGCAGTAATTGCACCATCTTTGAATGCAACATCTAATAAAGCAACAATATCTGTCCTATCTTCTATCGATACATTATTCCATTTCATAATGGCTTTTGAACCATAACCATTAACCTCATATAATACATCTAATATTTTTGATGTAAATTGTTCTGCTATAGTCCTAGCACAAGAATTAAGTTTGGTATTAAAATCTTTTCTTTCAGTATTTTGTGTAGATTTATTGTTATCTTCACCAATAGCCATTCCTAAACTCATCCCACCTGCCGCCGCTTGGTCTTGTCTTAAATAATGCAAATGGTCATTAACTTGGGATGATTGTTCAACGGGCATTGAAGCAATTTGTGTTGGTGCAGCGAACACCGCCCTTCTATTAGTAGTCCATTTCTGTAGTGTTTTAAGAGTTTCATTCATTAATGGAACACTTGCACTTCTTGTTGAATCTCCAACAATGGCATAAATCAAACTATCTGCGGCATTAAATATAGCATTACTTGCCGTTTCTTCTATCTTCATTTTTCTATGTATTTGATTATATGCAGGTTCAACTAATCCCAAACCCTCAAATCCATTACCAAACGGACTTAACACTATATTTGCTATTCTTTCTTTTCTTAAAAATATATATCCGGGAATTACTCTAGCCCCCTGTGGGTATAAATCAGATACTGCATCGGAATAATAACCAACATACATAGTATATCCAAGTGGATTTTGTTCTAAATCTGTCATCATAACATATTTCATATCCCTAACATAATCCATCAATTTAGCATCTATTGGTTTTAAATCAACAATCATACTTCCAGTTTCATCATATACTCTTTCTATATACGCATGTCCATATAAGACACAATCTTGTATAATTCTACTCAATAATTGTTCTAGTTTGTAGTGCATACCAATTCTACCAATATTGGAGAAAAAATCATCATATTGTTTTTGACTTCCTTTATTTTCAGATACTATCCTATATCCTGCCTGTAAAAGTAATTGCATATAAGAATTAACAAGTTTAAATGTCTGTGCATCTGTCATATAAAGTGTTTCTAAATCTTGTCTAGTAACTCTTGATAATTTCCTTGTAGCATCCTGAATTGTAGAGGATGCTGTTCTTGGAATACCAACTTTGTCTATTTGTTTAGAGAAATCTGCATATTTATAATTAGTAAAAGAACTTAAAAATCCCATTTTTAGTTACCTGATATAAATATTCCCATTTATTTTTGAACAAGTCTAAAAGAATTTAAAATCTGAACTATTAAAGGAACTACTTTTTCTTTAATTAACCAAAACAATGAACCAAATCCAATTATTTTAAGAATAATATTATGACTACCAAAACTAAATAATGATAAAAAGACCAAAATACCTAAAGATATAATATCTAATAACATATCTATTGATGCCTTAAATTCTAAGTTTTCTTTATACTTTTTGTTGGTTTTATCACAAAAAGCATTGAAATTTAAGGATATTTTACTAAAAAATCCAATTTTTTTAGAATCACGAGTTTCCATTAAATTAACTTATTAATTTATATATTTAAACATTTATATCATCCACTTATAGGCATAACTCCCATCTCTTCATGTTGTATTGCTTCATTAATAGCCATAGCTAAAGCCATAGCAATATCATCATGTGGTGCTTTTGATTCTATTGTATCTCTATTACCTGAATTGTTATCTAATCCTTTCCTACGAAAACCAATTAATTGGTCTTTTAATAATTCTGAATATTTTATACTCTCATCATCTGCTGAAGAATCTCTTGGTATTATTATACCTCTTCCAGAGAATACACTTGCTAATGTAGTTAAAAGTAATGTTCTTGCCGAACTATGAAACTTCTGTCCTATTACAGGAATACCTTTATTTCTTAAATCGTTCATTACCATTGTTCCCATATTAGATTCATCAACAACCAAAAAAACATCCATTGAATTAGAGTATCTTTGATATAATTCATATAATCTATTAACTTTCTCTGGTCTTTGCCATCCTTTATGAGTTTCTATTGTTTTTATAATATATTGTCCATTTAACTTCTCTACTACAATATAAGCATCAAAATCTGCTCTTGGACCTTCTGATATAGCAAAATCAGCACCAATGAAATACATCGCATCTTTAAAACATTCTTCATTAAATCCCCTATTATAATCATAACAATTAATTACATTTTTTATTGGAAATATTGCATCATCTATTTCTCCTAAACATAAAGTCATATAATTCCTAGTCCAATTAGCTTTACCTTGTTCACCCCATGCCTCATAAAGTTTCTTAACACTCCACATCTCAGGCCATATTGCAATATACTGGTTAATATCTTCTTGGTTTTCTATTATTGGTATTCTTCCTTCCATATCTACTAAACTAGTTGTTCTTTCAAAATAATATTTGTCTATCAAACCTGCTTTACTTCTTTCCTTTAATTGTCCTATAAGTCTTGTAGGACCAACGGGAGTTGATATTAAAATCATTTGTCCATCAGGAAATAATCTCGATGTAACATGCTCAAAGAATATATTTACATCCTCATATGAATCTACTTCGTCACAAATAATTAAATCTGCACGATAACCCCTAATATTTGGATTGTATGGAACATTCTTAACCCAATGTCCATTTTTAGTTTTAATCTCAGACATATTCCAAGTTGCTTTATAATCATCTGGTGTGAATAATTCCATAAGTAACTCATTATTAGAAATATATTTTTTTATTCTTGCTAAAAGATTAGCTCTCCCTTGTTCTAATGTTTTATTAACTAAAAGTATTTTCATATCCTTTTTAATTAACATTAACCAAAGTGGATACATGGCACCCATAACTTCTGATTTTGAGTGTCCTGCCGGTGCTTCTATAACAAGTCTCTTATGTTTATTAGCTAAATCAAACCATTTTAATTGAAATGGGTGTATTCCACCAAAATCTGTAACCCCCAAACATTGTTCACAAAAAAATTTAAAATCTGTTTTACATTTAAGTAAAAATAGTGGAGATGGTTCTCCCTTTAGAATTTCGTCTTTAGTTCTCATTAATATGCCTTAAACCATTGTGTTCTTAATGAAGCAATACCATACTTACCAACATCTGCTTCAACAATCCAAAAACCTTTCATTGCGGCTAGGTTCTTACCTCTCATAAATGGAGTTTGACCACACAATGTTCCAGTCTGAATAATATGAATATTTCTATAATCAATATATTCTGATTTATGATAATGTCCAATTAAAAGAATAGCTGGTTTAGTTCCTCCTTCTAATGATTCTGCTATCTTTTGTGGTCTATAAGAAATTGCATATGCTGTTCCTCCATCTGGGTGGAATACTTCTATATGTTGCCCATTTGATAAATCTATTTTACCTTGTCCTTGTCCTAAATAATGGGCATTTGGTAGTCTTTGTTGGATTTGATTTCCAATATCAAAACCAGAATGTTTAAAGAAAGTATTTGTTTCATGATTACCTGTAATAAAGTATATTGGAGATTTAATCTTACTTAGTTCTTTTACAGCTCTATTAACTTGTGCATCACCACCAACATCAGTTAATTCAAAAATACTCCCTTCCCTTTTACTTTCATAATGTCCTTCACAAACATCTCCAGTATGAACAACAAAATCTACTTTCCTATCATTAAATGTCTTGGTAGCATATTTCATAAGTCTTGAATCATAACAATTATGTCCTATATGTGAATCTCCAAACACCCCAAAGGTTATAGTTTTTCCCTTATATTCATATGGTCTTCCAGATGAAGAATTAACATTTTTTGTTTTAAGAACAGATTTTATTTCTAATGGAGTTAATTTAGAATTTTTTAATTCTTTAATAATATCTTTTTCATCGGATGATAATTTGTCTTCTAGTGCCATACAATTATTACAAATGAATATATCTTCTACTTTGTGGGTGGTTAATTTATTACACTTAACACATCTACCCCTATCGTAAGGATAGTCTTTATTTAAACTTTTATATACTTTTTTCTTTGTCATCGTTAATTCCTAGATAAATATTCCATTTACATATTAATCTACTTAATTGTTCTGGTCTATTCTGTAACATCCATATAAATACTGCTAATGGATTTTGGTGTGCTGAGAAGTATCTTTTATCCTCTGATTGTTTTGGGTGCATTTTATGATACTTTGCTCTAAGTGTTATACCATTATCAATATCACATCTAAATGTCTCTATTTCTCTTGGAAATAGGTGTGCAGATTGTAAAAATTCTGTTGAACCACTATAAACACATTTATAACCATCTCTTTTCTTTACTGCCTCAGACCACTCTTTATTAGTTCTTGTCTTTTCCTTTCTATCAAGAGTTTTCTGTTGGGATTTCGTTATTTTCTTCTGTTTCATTTTCTACCTCTTTAAATTGATTAATGTCTTTTGGGACTAATATAATATCAAATCTTCTTCCTATAAATCTTTTAGTTAAACTAAGGAAACCACAAGATTTAGATTTCTTTACTTCCCTATTTCTTAGTTTAAATGCTGTTCCATTAAATTCAACATTCTCTGGAAATATGCTTATTGGTCTACCTCTTAATCCTTTCATTTTATTTTGATACTTATTTTACATAACTCCTTTGATATTTTATTCCTTAAATAATTAATTAATCCCTTATTATTTGAATTTATAGTAATTTTTTGTTCTTCAATTAAAAAGTAATCTATATTCTTTAAATCGTTTGCTGTTATCATTATCTTAAGTACTCCATAATTTTTTCATCTTACCTCGCAAACTTTCTCTTTATAAGTTCCAGCACAAATTGCAGATTTACTTTCTAAACATTTTATAACATCATCTGTTGATTTTTGATTAAAATATAAATAATATCTCGTTTCCTGATTATATTCTGCACCACAAGTAAATTCAACATAAAAATCTGCTACATTATCTTTAATTATTACATAACTATTATCACAATTTATTTTACTACCTTTAGGGAATACATGAAAAGCATTAGTATAATTTAAAATAACAAAAGATGTTATTTCATTTGTTTTACAATATCTATGTGGTAGGTTATCGTAAGTTATTATTCCTAAAATTATAATTAAACCAATTATTATAGTAAAAATAACATTAATCTCTTTTTGTTTCATTTTAATCCTTCCAGCATTTCATCTTCAAATTCTCTAATTTTCATAACATCTGATAATTTAATATATAATCTATCACTTATTTTAATATCTATATCATATCCTTGTTCTTTCATACATATTGTTATTTCTTCAAAGAAGTTATAATCATATTCCTTTAATGTCTTTTTTAGTTCATTAAAAAAGTTAGTAGAATATCTACATCCATACTCTTCTAAATCTACACCTGTCTCTTCACACTTACAGAAATCCATTTGATGATGTCTAAATGAATTAGATATAACTATATCCTTACATAAGGGACATTGCCATTTAAGATACATTATTAAATATCCACCTCTGTTTTAATATTATTTACTATTTTCTTTTTACCACATTTAGAACAAATATATTCTTCTATTTCTAAAAATGGTTTACTTGTTCTTTTACATTTTTCATCAACTAAATAAAATCTTCTATCTTTTCTACAACAATTAACTATAAGTAACCAATTATGTCTACAACCAAACAACCCCATTATAATTCCTCCTCGTCAAAATTATCTTCGTCTTCATCATCTTCGTATTCTTCATCATAATACTCATCGTTTGTCATAATTATCTATATTTTATGACTATATAAACCTTGTGGTAATTATCAGTATAGTTAAATTGGAATTATAAATACCATAACATTTATAAAGGATGAATGATGTATAAACTCATGGAAAACAATATATTTCATACATACACTAAAATTAAAAGACTTGGTGATGAAGAAAATAAAGATATATTCTTAAATCCAGATGAACAAATTGTTATAGAAGAAAAGATAGATGGAGCTAATTTTAGATTTATGATTAAAGACAATAAAATTGTATTTGGTAGTAGAACACAAGAATTGAACGAAAATAAAGAACATAAATTCCAAAAGAATTTTAATAGATGTATTGGATGGATTCAAGACAAACTAAAGGATAAAGACTTATCAAAGTATTGTGGAATGGTATTTTATGGGGAATGTTGTGTTGCACATTCAATGCAATATAATTGGGATAATATCCCTCCTTTTTTGGGATTTGATATAAATAATTCTAATAACAAAAATTATCCAAAAAGATATATTCCCTATCCACTAAATAAAGAGATATTTAACGGATTAGGTTTAGACTTTGTACCTGTGATTAAGTTATGTAAGGCAAGGGAAGTCACCAATATAGACGATTCTTTCGTTCCTATATCTTCCTTTGCAAT
>JBAYNU010000025.1:0-7154 GCA_041678665.1 Candidatus Magasanikiibacteriota bacterium | reverse complement strand
TGCCGTCAAACGCTATGTCGAAAACCAACAACACCACCAAGTCGACGTCGAACAACTCAAATTCCCAAAGCTGGCGTAGCCAGCAAGACGAAACCCCCAGCGATTAGCTGGGGGTTTTCATTTAAAATCCTATGTTTTAGGACATAGTTTAAATATCAAAAATTGTAAAAGTTAAGGGAGAAAAAATGGATTGGTCAAAAATGTTGGCTATAGTGCTTGATCTAAAAGCACAAAAGAAGACGACGAAAGAAATCAAAGCCATCAGCGGAATTAAAAACGATCCGGTGATAACTTTGTTATCAAAGTTAAACCAGCCTGCCCTGGCGGATCTGCGCGAGGCTATATTATCGGGAAAGATTCCGATGGAAACGGCAATAGCAGTCGCGCGGCTTTCTGTCCCGCTAAGAAGCAAGGTAATAGCAGGTTTTGAAAAGCCGGGAAAAAGAATCTCGGCGCAAGAGGCGAGGCTGTTGCATCGATGGGAGAAAGAGGGTCGTTTACCCGAAGATCCCATTAAAGCCGTTCATCGTGGGCGGGTTTAGGAAAAAGGAGAGAAAAAATGGGAAAAAGAGGCAATAACAAGCTTGAGTGTCGGGTTTGGAATGGAATGAGTCGGCAAGAAAGATTGAATGCTGTATCTCCCTTGGAGGTAATGGGGATGTCCCATGGAGAAATACAAAAAACATTGGGCATTCCTTCCAATAACGCCGTAGTTTTGTACCGTTATCTGTCTAGAGCTAGTAGCCCCGAGATGGAGAGGGTTCGAGATCTTTTTGTTGGTGGCAAATTGAATGATGCGGCGACCCAGAAATTGATACAGCTTTCGTTGAAAACTATCAGGATTATTTTAAATTCAATGGAACAGGGTATCAAGATAAGCGCCAGGAACATTGAAGAAATTTATCACCAAGAGAAGGACGAAAAAGAAAAGGTTGTGAATAGATTAATTGAGTCAGCAGCGCCCTTTTCTACTATGGAGCATAATGGCGGGAAATCCGTCACTAACACTATTAATCTAATGATTAGCGATTTTCCGCCTGGTGGGAAAATAAGAATTTCTTTCGATCCGTCAGGCGCAATTTTGGTTGAAAGAATAGAAAAATAGAAAAGGAGAAAAAATTTAAATCGGACGGATGCAGAACCGTCCGATTTTTTGTTTCCAAAAAAGACACCCGGTGAAGAGTGTCTTTTTGTTTTGGTTATTTAATACAGCTGACCTCTTAAAATAATACCTTTCAAAAATTTTTGGTTTTGACCGAGACATTGTGGCTATGAATTACCGCTTGTTTTACTTTTTTTACGCCAAAAGTTTTTTTGAGCCACAAAAAATCCAACCAACCGCCTTTGTCGGCGAGGCGGGTGATGACAAAGTTTTGGTGGCGCGGGCCGATCTTTTTGGTGTCCACATCCCACAGCAGTTTTTTGGCGTGTCGGGGCAGTTTCATGGTTATATTATTTCACTTTTGAGGTGAAAATCAAGACGGAAAATGGAGAAAAATAAAAAACCGGCGGGGCGCGAGTGCGCGCGCGACCGCCGGGGTAGATGGCTGAAGAATTTTATTCTTTCAGCTCCGTTTCCTTCTTCCGCGGTTCCTCAATAGGGTGATATGGTTCCCATGATAGATCGGCGATACGACCGTTTTTCCCGATCTTAGCAATACACCGGCCGCCCTTCTCATATATAAGAAGCATCTTGTCTACGTTAGGAAGGGCAACTGATTTTTCGTGCAGTCTTCTTTCGGTCTCAATGTCCGTCAAGTATAGCACTGGCGAATCGTATGGCCATTTTTTAGACCGGAGTATAATTAACCGGCCATCCGCGTGGAACCACAGACTGGCTGCAAATGCCTCATATTCTCCTTCGGGTACGACTCTTACAGGAGTTCCAGGTGAGCCACTGCGGTGTTCTTCGTGGATTCGCCATAGCCATTTCAAGACTGTCGCAAGGGTTTCCGAAAACCACTTTTTGCTCATACCTATGATATCTGCCGTCATGATATGAAGGAAATTGTGGTTATCCATTAGCCACGCCACGAACCACCCAAAACAAAATATGACTATATTCCACGAGAGTATTTCCCATCCAGGTTTGGTTTGCCAGCCGAGCCAACCGGCGATTGAGCCCAATACAGTAAATACCGACAACTCCTTTATTAATCTCCTTGTTCGCATTCGCATGGTTTCCCCTTCTCATTTTTAAAGAGCCAATACGCGCCGATTGCCACCATGACAATTTTAGCGTAACTAAGCATTATGCAGTATTCTCCACTAAATGTCAATATTATAATACGCTTGCTATATCAAAAAGTGGCTTATTTTAGCCATAAAGTTATACATATTCACATTTTGTAATATTTTCTTGACAAAAAATAAGAGGAGTGCTATAATCTCATTAAGATATGCATGAATCTTTAAAACAATTTGGTTTTGATGATGACGAGGCCAAGATTTATGTGGCCTTGCTTGAGTTGGGACCTTCTACTGTCACCGAAATTACCAAAAGAGCGGGTATTACTCGCACTTTGGGGTATGTTGTTTTAGATAAATTAGGAATGTGGGGGTTGGTTGCGCGCGTGAACGATGGTGGTAAAAAAATTAAATACACCGCCGAGCATCCGCGCAATTTTGTGCAGTATATTAAAAACACCAGAAACATTTGGGACAAAAGAGTGGATAGCGCCGAGCGATTATTGCCTGAATTATTATCAGGCTATCGAGCGGAAGAAAAGCCGGTGTTAAGATATCAAGAAGGTATAAAAGGAATTACGACAATATTTGAAGAAAGTTTACATTCCAAAAGCGAGATATTATCGGTGACCGATGTGGAAAGTTGGCAAAGCCCGGAATTTTGGGATTGGGCGAAAAGTTATAATCGCGAGCGCAATCGTAATAAAGTGAAAGAGCGGATTTTGCTTTTGGATACTCCGAAAGGCAGAGAGTGGATAAAAAATTATCGGTCGTCGCCATATACGGTTTATCGCTGGGTGACGCGCGAACAAGCCAAAGGGCTACTTGAGTTTGGTGGTGAGTTAAATATATATGATGATAAAGTGGTGGTGGCGCTTCCTAAAAAATCACAGCGAATGATTGCGGTAATTGAGAGTAAAGTTTTTTATAATATTCTTCGTTCAATGTTTGAGATTGTGTGGGAAGTGGCACGGCCGGTAAAGTATTAATTTTAATTAAAAAAGACACCCGGTAAAAAGTGTCTTTTTTATTTTGAGATTAGATCCTTCCCCGAAGGGGTCCAATTGGGACGCCCGTTCAGAATGACAGTGTAGATTCCCGCTTTTCCCAAAGGGATCCCTTCGGGACGCGGGAATGACAAACGTTACTTGATTAGTAGCCCCACAATCAGAAGCGCCACAATGTTGGCTACCTTAATCATCGGATTGATGGCTGGACCGGCAGTGTCTTTGTAGGGGTCACCGACAGTGTCGCCGGTAACAGCGGCCCCATGGGCATAAGAACCCTTGCCACCATGATTGCCAAGTTCAATATATTTTTTGGCATTGTCCCAAGCGCCACCACCGGTAGTCATAGAAATGGCTACAAATAATCCGGTGATAATAGTACCAAGTAACATACCGCCGAGGGCCTCAACGCCAAGTAAAAATCCAACCACAATCGGAGCGAGTACCGGAATCAAAGCCGGTACAATCATCTGGCCAATCGCGCCTTTGGTAACAATGTCCACAGCCTTGCCGTAATCCGGTTTGGCAGTGCGTTCCATAATACCGGGAATTTCTTTAAATTGTCGGCGTACTTCTTCTACCACTTTGCCGGCGACTTTGCCGACCGATTCCATTAACATGGAACCGAATAAGTATGGTAATAATCCGCCGATAAATAATCCCGCCAAAACTTTTGGATCGTTGATTAAAAATTGGACGGTGTCGGGAAGCTTATGAGTGAAGTCGGCGAACAGTACCAGTGATGCGAGGCCAGCCGAAGCAATCGCGTAGCCCTTGGTTACGGCTTTGGTAGTGTTGCCAACCGCATCTAACGGGTCGGTGATATCGCGTACGGATTGTGGCAGTTCGGCCATTTCGGCAATGCCGCCGGCGTTATCGGTAATCGGACCGTAGGCATCAATCGTCACGATGATACCAGTGAGAGAAAGCATGCTCATAGCGGCGATGGCCACGCCGTAAATTCCAGCGAGCCAGTAACTGGCCAAAATTGTAGCTACGATAAATAGCACCGGTAAAGCAGTAGAACGCATGGAAAGCGCGAGGCCGGAAATAATGTTAGTTGCGTGTCCGGTTTCACTGGCTTTGGCTAATTTTTGAATGGGACCGTATTTTGTGGAAGTATAATATTCGGTAATCCAAACCATGGCCGCAGTTAAAATTAAACCAAGCACTGAAGTCAAGAAAATTTTATTTACAGTTAATCCTTCCAGCCCGGTCATTAAATATTTGGTGGCGAAATAAAATCCGACCAAAGAAATTAAACCGGAAGCGGCTAAACCTTTATAAAGCGCGTTCATGATGTTTTGCGATTTGCCAAGGCGTATGGCGAAAGTGCCGAGAATGGAACCGATGATAGAAATTCCACCGAGTACTAGTGGATAAATAATAGTTTTGTCGTTACCTGGAAACATTAAACTACCCAGTACCATCGCGGCGATGGCGGTTACGGCATAAGTTTCAAACAAGTCCGCGGCCATGCCGGCGCAGTCACCAACATTATCTCCAACATTGTCGGCAATCACAGCCGGGTTGCGTGGGTCATCTTCGGGAATGCCTTTTTCTACTTTACCCACGAGATCAGCGCCTACATCGGCGGCTTTGGTATAAATACCACCACCGATACGCGCGAATACAGAAATTAAACTACCACCAAAACCAAGCCCAATCAAGGCGGAAGTATCTTTGAAAAGTAAATAAAATCCGGTAACACCTAAAAGCCCTAGGCCGGCAACCAGTAGACCGGTAATGGAACCGCCACGTACTGCCACTTGCAAAGCCGCGGGCAAACCATTTTTGGCAGCTTCGGCTGTACGAATGTTGGCGCGCACGGAAATCATCATGCCGATGATACCGGCTACAGCGGATAATACTGCGCCGATTAAAAAGCCGAGAGCAGTTACCCAATCGAGGGTAAAGCCCAAAACCAGAAATACCATCCCAGCCACCCAAGCCACGGTTTTGTATTGGCGCTTGAGATAGGCGTAGGCGCCATCTTGAATGGCGCGGGCAATGGCACGCATGCGGTCGTCTCCGGTCGGGCGTTTGTTAATCCAAAGGATTAAAACCACGCCATAGACGATGGCCAATAAGGCCGGCACCAGCGCGCACAGTAATGCGACTGTAGTCATCATATATAAAATTATGAGTAGATATAGGTATGGCCTATATAGACTCAAATTAAAAATAAAGCCCCCCATTGATTTGGCCTCTATTTTATGATAAAGTGGTGGAACAGTCAAGTATAGGAAATGTATCATTATTAAGAGCATTGATTAATTATTGTGAAATACCGTGTATTATTAAGACTATTAAGGGTGTTAGTCTATCTTAAACGCGCTTTATGGTTTTTGGGCCGAAGCGCTGGTTTTGTTTTAGCTAAATTATTTAGTCCAATTTGGAAAATTTTGGTATATTTTAGTTATAAAATTAATTATTTTTTGAGACGGCTGGGTGTGAGCGGACAAAACCATTGGCTTTTTAAGCGTGATAATTTGCAGGTGGCAATTTTTGTTATTTTATTTTTTTTAGTTACTCCTCAGACTATTTTGTATGCCAAAAAAGATAATGTTTTATACGGACAAAGAACTATTGCCTATCAAATTTTTGGTTCCGAAGAGGAATATAGTTTAGAAGAAATTTTGGCCGACACTGCACCGGTAGATTTTGTTAGTAGTCCGTCTTGGAGGCAGGGTGCTTTAAGTAATGACTTTGGCAGCGGTTTATCAGGAAATGTCATGGTTCGTGATCAGGATTTCGGCAATTTAGTTGCTGGCGGTACCGCGCTGGTTAAACCTAATATCATACCGGGAGCGGTTTTGAGCGGCAAGCGTAGCAATGCGATTGTTTATGAAGTCCAGCCCGGAGATTCTTTGTCTAGTATTGCGTATCAGTTCGGTGTGAGTGTGGCAACCGTGATGTGGGAAAATAATTTAAGTTTGAAATCGATACTTAAACTTAATCAAAAGCTGAGCATTCTCCCTACTACCGGCGTGATGCATACGGTTAAAAAAGGTGATACTGTTATCAAAATTGCCAAATTGTATGGTGTAAAAGAAGCGGATGTAGTTTCTTATAACAAATTAAGCGAAGATGGTTCTGGCTTAAAAATTGGTGAGCGCTTGATGGTGCCTAATGGTGTTAAAGAGCAAACTTTAGCAACCGTATCGCGTGCTGTAGCCAGTGTTACGAGTAAGGTTGTGCCACCCAGTTCTAACCAAGGAGCAAGTGCGTATGGTTTTGTGTGGCCGAGCTCTGCTAAGATTATTACCCAGTATTATAATTGGGCGCACCATGCTATTGATATTGCCGGGCCTTTCCACAGCGCCAATTATGCCGCCAAATCCGGCAAGGTAGTTATTTCGCAGTGTGGTTGGAATAGCGGTTACGGTTGTTATATAGTTATTGATCATGGTGGTGGGGTGCGAACTTTATATGGTCATAATGATAAGTTGTTGGTTTCTCCCGGTGATTATGTTGAGGCTGGACAAACTATTGGTCTTATGGGCAACACTGGAAAGGTGCGTGGTGTTACCGGTATCCATTTGCATTTCGAAATTCAAATTAATGGTGTACGTGTGAACCCACTCGGATACGTGCGGTAATTAGTTTTAAAGTTAAAAGGCCAATTGTCATCCTGAGCGGATCTCCCAAAGGGGCCCCTTCGGCGAAGGATCTCTTGAATTTTTTGTAAATAGATGGTAATCTGTTAGCGCGATGGTACCGTAGCCAAGCAGTAAGGCAGGGGTCTGCAAAACCCCTACGCGTGGGTGCAATTCCCACCGGTACCTCTTAATAAAAATATCCTGAAGCAAGACCAGGGTATTTTTGTTAAGAGTAATGTAATGGGTCAAGACATCTGACACACTGGAGTTAAAAATAAATTGAGTATTTGGAGTGGTGTTTTCCCTTTAAGCCCCCAGTGCGGTCGTTCGCTGTTGTACATAGTCATATAGCTGGCGA
>JBAYNU010000024.1:0-9123 GCA_041678665.1 Candidatus Magasanikiibacteriota bacterium | reverse complement strand
GAATACCTTGAACGATATTAGAACCTTTCTTGAAAAAAATTATACCCTGTCGGGATAAATTTCGTCAGGGCTCAAAAGTAAAAAAGAATTTTTACTTTATTCGCCCTTAGAAATTTTAAGGGGCTATTGTGTAGGGGCTCCGCCCCTACAACCCCTGCCTACCGGCAGGCAGGCCGCGAAATTGGGTCGGGCAAAAAGGAAGGGGTTTTAGGGGAGGGAATTTTTGCCCGCCTCGCCCGCCACTTTCCAGCCGTGGGGTGTTTTTTCGCGCCAGCTTCGCTGGCGCGTCGCTCGTCAATAATTCATGTCGGATATATTTGCTATTTTGGTTATATCTTAGTAAAGATACTGCGCTTAACTATTCGTCCATCTTTTCTAATCTATCCTAACCTATTTTTCGAATTTAAGCATGGACTTTAACTTGTCGACTGGAACATCTATCCAAAAATTTTTCGGATCATTAGGATTTTTGTCAAAAATTTCTGGGTGGCTCTCTCCCAAGATTTGGCAAGCCCTAATTGTGGCATAAAGTCGTTTCTCGGGTGTGTCTAACAATCGTTCCAGATTGTAGTATAAGGCATTTTGCGCGCGCGTTTTTTTAAGAGATTCCGGATTGATTTCTTCCGCAATCGCATATACAGCTTCCGGACTTTCCAACCTGGACAAATAGGAAATTGGATCTTTAAAAATCATTTGCTGCGCCCCTCTAAAATCATAATCATTAATATTTGGCACATTATCTAGCGGTGTGCCCTCTAACAATTTTATTGAACCATCATATTCAATCGTGTAATTTACGCCATTGGTAAATTCCACATTGTCTCCTCCCAGGGCTTGATTCGTAGGATTAATGCGGCCTCCGGGGATTTGGGAGGAAATAAAATCCGTATACTCTTTGTTATAATTGGCAGTGATTCCATCCATCTGATGAACCGCACCGCGTCCGCTCGTAACGCGATTTTTGAAGGTTACATATATCTCCCTATCCTCAGCAATAATTAATTTTAATTTAAAAGGATTTACTTCCTCAATCTTCAACTGCGGGTATTTTATTTGAAGATTTTCCAATAATTCATTAACTGCCTTGTCTTCACGGAATATCGATTTTAAACGGATTTCAATTGGGAAGTCAAATTTACGGTTAAAACTTTCTTCTAAAATTCCAATCACATTAGAGACAGGTAGGTGGTGTTGGTGTTCTTCATCCACGCTCAATTTTAATACAAACTTTGCGTTTGGTCTCTGTTGTTCTTTACGCTGTCGAAAGGCACTACTTAAATCATCAAAAAATGACTCTATCCCGTCGGTATTGTCGCCCCAATATCCATTGGTAATCATGTGAATATTTTCGGCATTGACATTTTTTATAATGTCAAATGATTTTTCTCGTTCCACCATTGGCTCTCCGCCGCCAGACAGCGCCACAATATCCGCTTTCATGTCATTGGTAAAATCAATAGCTCTCTGTGTTTCCTCGCCGGTCAATTGATTGCTTATCGCACCATTAAGTTTTTCGTTTGATCGTGGCGACCCAAACATACAATGAGCGCAACCAATGGGGCATAACTTAGTTGGCCAAATATAAACTATTCCGCCTTTAAAGTCCGGCTCCTTTAATAGATTATGGTTAAGAATACACGCCCTCCCCACACTAGGATTATCAAAAAGTTGTTCCACCGTTTCAGGTAAATTTTCGGGAGATAAATTTTCTTTAAGATTAAGGGTTCCTATTGGTAAATCGAGCTGCTGCTCAAATCCGGCCTCGTTTCTCATCCAAGTCGGATGATAGGCCTCATTAATTGCGCGTTCCATATCTTGTGGACTGACAAAGTGTTCTTTTGGTTCTGTCTTTTCCATGTCTTTTTTCGCCACCAATGGGTTAAACGATGTTTCTTTGTTCATAGGTAAGATTACTGGATAATTTGTGTTAATTATAATAAAAATCAATGAAATAGTAAAGGCCTTGACAAAAGTCGGATTTTATAGCATAATTTAGTGTTCGTATTATTGTTCTTTAAAAAACACCTTATTCCACTACAGTGGCTGGCAAATCAGGTTGGCCATTATATTAGGATAAGGTAAAAACCTTAATGTAACGGACGCAAAAACACTCAAAAGGAGAAAGGGACACGCTATGAAGAATCTGAAAAGGGATTTTCCGTTGCTTGCGACGACCGGTATTGCGTACCTCGACAGCGCGGCCACGAGTCAAAAACCGTTTGCGGTGTTGCACGCGGAGCAGCAGTTTTACTGTTGCACCAACGCCAACACCCACCGTGCGGCTTACGCCTTGGCGCGCAAAGCCACCGACGCCTATGAAGGCGCTCGGGCCACAGTGGCGCAGTTCATCGGCACGGAGCCGGGTAATCTGATTTTCGTGCGTGGCACGACCGAGGCAGTCAACCTGGTGGCACACGGCTATGTGACCGGCAATTGCCCTGGCAAGACCGTCCTGTTCGCGGAGATGAACCACCATGCCGGCATTGTTCCGTTTCACCTTCTCGGCCAAAAGGGCGTCATCCGGCACGACTACATCGGTACGACCGATGATGGTCTGCTTGACCTGAATGAAATAGAGGCCAAGCTGAAGAAAGGCAACGTCGGCCTCGTGTGCGTGGTTCACGTGTCCAATGTGTTAGGCACTGTGAACCCGATCAAGCAGATCGCGGACATGGCCCACGCGCATGGCGTACCTATCCTAGTGGACGGGGCACAAGCCGCGCCTCACATGCCGGTCGATGTCACCGATCTCGGCGTTGACTTTTACGGCTTCTCGGGCCACAAGATGATGGGTCCGACCGGTATCGGTGCCCTCCACATCGCCCCGCACATGCATCATCGGATGGAACCTTTCCAAGGGGGGGGTGAGATGATCACTGATGTTACCGTCACCGCTTCGACTTACAAGAAAGTGCCTCATTTGTATGAAGGAGGGACGCAGAACATCGCTGGTGCGGTCGTCATGGCCGAGGCGTGCCGGTATCTCCAGGCGATCGGCCTTGAAGAAATTGAACAGTATGTTCGTGAGCTCGGTCAGTACGCTTGGGGAAAACTCCGCGAGATCGACGGCATCACCATGCTTCCACCCGGTCCCGACCACGGCAGTTCTGGCTCCCTGGTGTCGTTCACTTTCACCCCCAAGTTAGGCATTGAAAACGACATCATCGTGAAGGCGCTGGATGAAGCTGGGGTGTGTGTGCGCAGCGGACGATTCTGTGCGCAACCCACCATCGAACGGATGGGCGTCATGCCCAACGGGGCCATTCGGGCCTCGTTCCACATCTACAACGACACGGACGATGTAGATCGTTTGGTCGGGGTCGTAAAGGACCCCAAGTTGGTCCAGGAGTTGGCCAAAAGTCATTGCTGATAGAACCGAATAAGGAGGAGAGAAATGAGGAAGTTTCTGTCGGAAGTGCGTGCGGCTGCCGGTGAGCTTCGGTGGATTCTGCCGATGCTTATGGCCGGTGCGGGCATCTGGTTATGGCGTCAGGCCACCGGAAAGGCCAACTTCAAAAACGCGGAGTGATCCGCCCAACCACCCGCCTCCTCGCTTGTGCGTTCGCGCATTTGCGGGGAGGTGGGTATTTTTTTAAACAAAAAATTGCCTTGTGGGCAGATGAATTATGGTATGTTTATACCGCTTTCTTATTTTATAAAATATTTTATATCTTTGCCATATAGTTTAGCGAACATTTTCAATTCAATAATATCAACTCTTTGTTCGCTGGCGCGCCGCCGCTCACATTTTCACTCTTGTGGATAACTTTTTGTATTTTTTAAAATTTATCTTATTTTAGCCAAATTATCACCACTTGACATAGACCAAATAGTCATATAATATAGAATATATGGCTAAAACTATCACCAAAAGACAACTTGATGCACTAAATTTGATATATCGCAATACTAAGAGCTCTGGTTTTCCGCCCAGTATGGCAGAAATGCGCGACGCACTTAGTGTAGCATCAAATCAATCAATAATCAACCTGTTGAAGGCTTTGGAAGAAAAAGGCTGTATAAAACGCGAAGAAGGGCTTGCGCGTGGCTTAAAAATTTTACCAAAAGGATACGACGCGTTGGGCGTAGACCCAATAGCACCGATAGTTGGCGAAAGTTCTTGCGGCCCATTTATAGAAGCCACTCAAGAAATTGGCAATTGGACTACTCTACCGGGCGTCGCAAACGATGTGAGAGAATCGCAAGATAAAGTATTTGCAATTCAAGTACATGGTGACAGTATGATTAATGCCGGCATTTATGATGGGGATATGTTATTGGTAAAACAGACACGCGAATTTAAAAACGGAGATATTGTAGTCGCCCGTAGCGATGACGGCACCACCGTCAAAAGATTTGTTGCAGAAAATAAACGCGCTTATCTGAAACCGGAAAATCCGGCCTACAAAAATATTCCAATTTTTGAAGAAACATATTTTGATGGCAAAGTTGTTGCTAATTTAAGTACTTTAAAAAGATTATATGGACCAAAAAATTAACAGTGCAATATTAAACAAAATTTTTCGCGATTCTGGTGCACAGTACGGCCTCAAAGAATTTGAGAATATCAAACCGGTGGAAGTTTTAGATATTTTTGAAAAAGAAAAAGGCAAATTTTATATTAAATGTCTCAAACGCGACAAAGATATTTTATTATTTAGCCAAGAAAAAAATTTATCCAAGCCCGAGGAAGTTATTCGCCAATTATGGCTGTTTAAATTAACAAAATATTACAATTATCCACTTGATCGTATTGATTTGGAAAAAGATATTCGTTTTGGGCATGAAATCCATGCCAAGGCAGCGGATATTATTATTTACCGAGAGGATAAAGAAACTCCGCTCATTATAATTGAAACCAAAAACCCGACCGTAGAAAAAGGGTTGGATCAATTAAAAACCTATATCAACTCCGAGGGCGCGCCCATCGGCGTGTGGAGCAATGGCGTGGAAAAAGTCGTACTGTATCGCCCTTATCCGCGCGAATTTCAAACCTTACGTGATTTACCACGTGTAGATCAAACCATAGAAGATGTTTTGGAAGAAAAACTAACACTAGATGATTTGCACAAAGACTATGATTTGGTAAAAATTCTCAAAATTTTGGAGGAACTTGTTTTGGCTAGCGCGGGTGTGGATTCGTTTAACGAAATTTTTAAACTCATTTACGCCAAGTTATTTGACGAAAAAGAGGCGCGCAAACGAAAAGACAACGAATTGTATTTCCGACAGTCCAAAGATCCAAAAATTACTCTTGATGTTATCAATAAACTTTTTCAGAGTGCCTGCCAAGAGTGGCCGGGAATATTTAGTAGTTATGAAAAAATAGAACTCACACCCAATCACCTCGCTGTGTGTGTAGATGAATTTTCAAAAATAAGATTATTGGACGCCAACCTGGAAGTAATTGACGCCGCCTTTGAATATTTATTGCCTGATGTCGCCAAGGGCAAACGCGGACAATATTTTACCCCGCGTCATGTGATAGATATGGCGGTAAAAATGCTCAATCCCAAGGACGGTGAATATATTATTGATCCGGCA
Source organism: Candidatus Magasanikiibacteriota bacterium (assembly GCA_041678665.1). Taxonomy (GTDB): domain Bacteria; phylum Patescibacteriota; class Patescibacteriia; order Magasanikbacterales; family GWA2-37-8; genus GWA2-37-8. The sequence continues at coordinate 3,579 of JBAYNU010000024.1, read as the reverse complement.
TGTGGGAGCGGTGGATTTCTTATTCACGCCATGCGTTATGTGTGGAACAATAATTTAAAACACGCCGACAAACAAGCCAAAACTGATTATGCCCGCAAATATATTTATGGAATAGATTTTGATGACAAACCGGTAAAAATTGCTCGCGCCATGATGCTTATCGCCGGTGATGGTAAATCACATATCTTGAAATTGAATTCGCTTAACACCAAAGAGTGGCAGGGCGACGAAAGCGAAAAAGAGCGCGCCCGCGCCGAATTGCGCGATCGATTACACAAATTCGATGATTACGACAAAGACAAAAACAATAAAGATAACTTTAAATATTTTGACTTCGATATTTTATTATCAAATCCGCCCTTTGCTGGCGAGATTCACGAAACCCCACTACTCAAAGAATACGAACTGGCAAAAAACGACAAAGGCAAGTTGCGTAATAAAATGGAGCGGCATATTTTGTTTATTGAGCGCTCACTTGATTTGGTAAAACCTAGCGGACGCATGGCAATTGTTTTGCCACAGGGTGTATTTAATAATAGCAATATGGAGTATGTGCGTGATTATTTATTGGACAAAGCGCGCATTTTAGCAGTAGTTGGTTTGGAGGTAAATACTTTCAAACCGCACACCGGCACCAAAACCAGCGTGATATTTTTACAAAAATGGGGCGCAAAAGAAAATAAGCCAAAGGATTATCCGATTTTTATGGCCGTTTCCAAAAAATCTGGCAAAGATAATTCTGGCGATTATGTTTATCGTAAGGACAAAGAAGGTAATTTGATGTTTGATGAGCAGGGCAAAAAGATTTTGGAGCATGATTTGGACGAAATTGTCGAGGAATATTTGAAGTTTGTTTTAAAATAAAAATTAATTATGGATATTTTGCCTTTTAGATTAAACTTTTTCAAACAAGTTGAATTATTTCTGACATTACGCCAATTGGATAAGCAGAATGATAAAATGATTGAAGATTATAATTTTGAAAAAGAAAAGAATAAAACATTACAAGAGAAAGCCGACGGTGGACATATAAGTTTATCGTGGCCAACGTGGGAAATGGAAAAAAAGGTTTTACGCTGGACATTTTTGAACCACAAACATTTGAAATCGCCGATAACAGTGAAAAAAATGAGGCCGAGGAATGAACAGTTAGAGCAGGATGACTTTTTGATAAAACTAGGCGGATCTATAAACATATCAGGAGTAATGTCGGAGATAATTTACGCAAATGAACATCACATACTTAATAACTTGATAATTAGGGGTTTTGCAAATTCAGTTGATTATGTAAATGGGTGCGAGATTAATCAAGAAGGTTTAAATATCGGCTCTTTGTTGACGAAACATTATAAATTTACAGATGATGTTTTGCCTGATGGTACTAGTTATAATAAACTTGTTCCCAAAACAATTAAAAATATCGGGTACCAATTATTGTATTGGACGGCAATTTTCCTAATATTTTATTCTGTTTTCTTTTTTAGTATCAACATAATAGATGGCGTTGGTTTATTAGATGATTTGAAGGTATTTTTACTTTTTTTGTATCCAATTAAATGGGTTGTAATTTTTTCTTTATTGATTCCCGTCATTACAATTGCCTTGGCGTTGTTGCTCATACTGCCGAATAAAATAAAATAGTATATGGTTTTTTCTATAATTCAAAAATTACAACTTGAAGGAACAAAACGATTGGACGCTGAATATTACCAGCCGGAGTATTTGAGGTTGGAAAAAATATTAGCAAATTTTACACTTGTTCCAATAAAAAATTACGCTGATCATATTTTTAGTGGACCATTTGGGTCTTCGCTTAAAAGCGATATGTACACTGACCACGGCGTGCCGTTTATAAGGATCGGTGATATAGTTGACCTTTTTATTTCAAAAAAAAATCTGGTGTATATACCAGAAAAAGAGCACATTAGATTGTTTTCTACACACTTAGATGCTGGGGACATAATATTATCAAAAATCGGAACAGTTGGCCGTTTGTCGGTTATAACTCCCGATTTGGGCAAAATTAATATAAGTGAAAATAATATCGGAATTAAATTAGATGATTTACCGGAAAATAGGAAAATTTTCTTATTATTTTTTCTTTTATCTAAATATGGTCAATTTCAGATATTGAGAAAAGCAAGTGGTAATATACAGTTAAAACTTAATGTTAGCGATGTAGAAGATATTTTTGTGCCGCAGATAGATGATAAAAACATTAATTTTTTATTAAAATTATATAAAAATTTAACATCCTTGTTTGAAGAATATAAAAATTATTATCAGCAGGCCGAAGATTTATTTTTAAAAGAATCAATTCTATGTAATTTTTTAAATGACAATTTTTTGTCGTCGGTGGTTAATTTAAATGGCATACAAGAAGCCAGACGCATTGACGCCGAATATTTTAATTCCCCGTGTAATAAGATGCTGGCACAAATAGCAAAGAGTAAAACTGCCAAGTTAGGCGACTTGGCAGATATGAACAAGGGTGTGGAGCCGGGAGCCGACGCGTATCAAGATGAAGGAAAATTATTTATTCGCGTAAGCAGTATTTCTAAAGATGGTATTATAGACAAAGACCAAAAGTATTTAAGTGAAGATTTATATAATGAGCACAAAAAAGATTACCAGCCACAGGTTGGCGATATACTTTTGACAAAGGATGCTTCAATAGGTGTTGCTTGCGTAGTGCGAGAACCGGTTGAGGGGATTGTGGCTGGTGGAGTTTTACGATTAAAATTAAAGGAAAAGATGAATCCAGAATATTTGGCGTTGGTTTTAAATTCTATTGTTGGTCAAATGCAGGCAAAACGAGATGCTGGCGGTTCAATTATTGCCCATTGGAAACCAGAACAAATAAAAAATTTAATTGTTCCTATTTTGCCTGCCGCAATTCAAGAAAAAATCGCGGGCTTGATCGTTAAATCACACGAAGCCCGCAAAAAAGCGAAGGAATTATTAGAGGAGGCAAAATTAAAAGTCGAGGAAATGATGGAAAAAGGAGGTAGATAATAATAATTTTATGCCGTGGATAAAAGTAAAGGATCCAAATTTTTTCCCAAAGTTACCGAGCTTACCGCGATTACCTCGGTTGTCAAGTTTGCCGAAAATACCAAAAATCCCATCAATCAGACCGATAAAGCCACTAGCACCATTGGGTTATAAGTATGTTTGGCGTGAACCAAAATAATTTGAAGTAGGTAGAGCGAGCGGGATGGAGGAGTGTCAAGATCCGAGGAGGTTGGTAATTACGAAAGCCCAACCCAACCGCGACCGAAATAATTGTTTCCAAAACCTCGCTGTAAAGTGGGGTTTTGTTTTCTAAAATTGGGAGCACTACTTGCGCGCGCACGGGCGGGCGGGGCAAGCGCAAAACGGTTCGGCGGCGCATTCGCGATAGCGAATACGAAAACCCACTCCGTCGGCGGGAAAGAGGGCGGGCAAAAATTCCCTCCCCTTAAAATTTCTAAGGGCGAATAAAGTAAAAATTCTTTTTTACTTTTGAGCCCTGACGAAATTTATCCCGACAGGGTATAATTTTTTTCAAGAAAGGTTCTAATATCGTTCAAGGTATTC
>JBAYNU010000023.1:0-9220 GCA_041678665.1 Candidatus Magasanikiibacteriota bacterium | reverse complement strand
TGTCCATTTTTTTTAAAGCAAAAAAAAGAGCCAAAGTAGCTCCTATGGCATCGTCGCTTGCATTGATTTTGGTTAAAATTCCTATGTTTTTACCGCTTTCTATGCTGTTTTTTATCTTCAATAATTCCTCCATATTCTTGCCTTAACCTTACTGTATTTAGGGGTAAAAGTCAATCAGTTTTCTTTTTCCATTTTTAATAGTATAATCAATGAATATATGGAATATTTAACAGAAAATTATCTGGAAACTCAAGAGGTCGGGATGGCCCTGGCCGAAGAAATAAAGGGAGAATCAAAAGCAGTAGTTTTTGGTTTGAAGGGAGATTTGGGAGCCGGGAAAACAACTTTTCTTCAGGGTTTTGCCAAGGGACTGGGAATCAAAGAAAAAATAACCAGTCCGACTTTTCTTATTATGAATCGGTTTGATATTAAGGGGAAGTTTAAGAATTTTTATCATCTCGACTGTTATCGTATCGAAAAAGCTAAAGAGATGGAAAGTCTTGGTTTTGAAGAAATTATTAACAATCCTAAAAATATTGTTTGCATTGAATGGCCGGAGAAAATAAAAAGTATTTTACCTAAAGATATAATTTTAATTAAATTTAAAATTCTTGAAGGAGATAAAAGAGAAATAACAATCGACTATGGAAAATAAAGAAAATTTTGTCATCATCGACAGTAATTCAATAATTCATCGCGCTTTTCATGCTTTGCCTCCCTTAAAAACCAAAGAAGGGGAAGTGGTGAATGCTGTCTATGGATTCCTTCTAGTTTTATTTAAGTTGTTGAAAGAATTAAAGCCAAAGTATTTCGTGGCTTGTTTTGATTTGCCCGAGCCGACTTTTAGAAAGAAAGCTTTTGAAGAATACAAAGCTCACCGCAAGAAAGCTCCTGATGAATTATATAATCAGATTCCAATGGTTAAGAAGGTTTTGAAAATTTTTAATGTTCCTATTTTTGAAATGGCTGGGTATGAAGGAGACGATTTAATCGGAACCTTAGCCAGTTCTTCAACTAAAGGAAAAGGGAATGAAGTTAAAAACATTGTTGTTTCGGGAGATTTGGATAATCTGCAATTGATTAATAAAAACACTTTTGTTTATTTCTTAAACAAGGGAGTCAAAAATGGATTAATCTATGACACTAAGATGATTAGCGAGAAGTTTGAAGGATTAACTCCGGAACAGCTGGTTGATTATAAAGGATTGCGGGGCGATGTTTCCGATAATATTCCCGGGGTGAAGGGAATAGGAGAGAAAACTGCTTTGAAATTAATTAATGAATTCGGAAGCATTGAAAATTTGTATAAAAAAATAGATAAAGCTGATTTGCCAAAGAGCGTTAAGGAAAAACTTGTTGCCGGAAAAGAAAAAGCTTTTTTAAGCCGTGAATTATCAGAGATAAGGAAAGATGTGCCGATTGAAGTCAATATGAAAGACTGCGAATGGGGAGGATACGATGAAAAAGAAGTGGTTGAAATGCTTAAAGAGTTCGGATTCAACAGTTTGATTAAAAATATCTCTGCCGAAGAAGAAAAAAGTGTTGGTCAAAACTTGAAGTTGTGGTAAAATAAAGCTTAATGGAGGAGAAAATATTAAACTACACAGAAACCAAAGAAGACGAACTCAGAAGAGTGAGAGCGGCGCTTTTGAATATTTTGGAAGACACCGAAGAAGCCAGAAAAGAAGCAGTCCGGGAAAGGAATAAAACCATGGCCATGATCGAGAATCTTCCCGACGGTATTCTTCTTTTGAATAATAAGAACGAAGTGGAGATTATTAGTCCGCTAGTAGTGGAATTTTTAAGAAAGAACAAGGAAGATATTGTCGGCAAGCAGTTTTCTGATTTACTGGACAGCGAAGAATTAAAGGAATTTAAAGAATTAATAATAGATTCTAAAAAAAGAAAGATTAATAAGGTTACCAAGAAGGAGATGTCGATTGGTAAAAGAATGGACATCGAGGTCTACACAGTCTTTTTAGAAGGAATACAGGAAGAAGAGGGAGGAGTTTTGATTATTCTTCATGATATAACCAGAGACAAATTGGTTGAGAGAATGAAAACTGAATTCGTTTCTATCGCAGCTCATCAACTGAGAACTCCTTTATCGGCGATTAAGTGGACTCTACGCATGGTGTTGGACGGTGACACGGGAACTATTTCTCCTGAACAAAGAGAATTATTAGAGAAAACATATGTCAGTAACGAAAGGATGATCAATTTGATTAATGATCTTTTGAATGTTTCAAGAATTGAAGAAGGAAGATTTTTATACAAACAAGAATCGGCCAGTCTTGAAGAAATTGTTTCTACTGTTATCGATAGCTCTCAAGAATTATTAAAAATGAAGAAAATGGCTTTAAGTTTTGAGAGGCCGAAAGAAATACTTCCCACCTTAAATGTTGATCGAGAAAAAATGGAACTAGCTGTTCAGAATCTTTTAGAGAACGCAGTTAAATATACTCCCGAAGGAGGAAAAATTACTATTTCTTTGGAAAAGGATAGTCACGATGTTATTTTCAAGATAAAAGATACCGGAGTCGGTATCCCGGAAATTCAACACGAAAGAATTTTCACCAAATTTTTCAGAGGAGACAATGTTATCAGAATGGAGACCGAAGGTTCTGGCCTAGGATTGTATACAACCAGGAATATTATCGAGGCTCATAAGGGTAAAATATGGTTCGATTCCAAAGAAGGAGCGGGAACGACCTTTACTTTCACGATTCCGATTCCCAATGCCAAGTATTGACCAATAAATATAATAAGATTAAAATATAAGAAAACATATGTTTAAAAAAATATTATTAGTCGAAGACGATAAGTTTTTAAGGGAATTAATGAGTAAAAAGCTCATTACCTTGGGTTACGAGGTTGTTTCAGCTGCCGACGGAGAATCAGGCCTTGTTATGATTAAAGAAGCAAAACCGGATGTAGTTTTGTTGGATTTAATCTTGCCGGGAATCAATGGCTTTGAGGTTTTGGAGAAAGCCAAGCAGGATCCGGCAATTGCCAATATCCCGGTTGTTATTCTTTCTAATTTAGGACAAACCGAAGATATTGAGAAAGGATTAGCTTTGGGAGCAAAAGACTTTTTAGTCAAAGCTCACTTTACTCCCCAAGAGATAGTTAATAAATTAAAGAGTATTTTAGGATAATGCCCGAACTTCCAGAAGTAGAAACAATAGTCAGAGATTTACGCAAAGAGGTCCTTCACAGGACCTTTATTGATATTTGGACCGATGCAAAAGGAATGATTAAGAAAGATACCTTTGAAAGTTTTAAGAAAAAGATAATCAAGAAAGAAATAGTCGGAGTGAGAAGAAGAGCTAAGAATATTCTAATCGACTTGTCCGATGATTACGTTCTTTTGATTCATCAGAAAATTGCCGGGCATTTGCTTCTAGGGAAGTGGAAGTTGGAAAAGGGATTTTGGATCGCTGAAAATGAAGGGCCGTTGTTAACCGATCCGATTAATAAATATTTGCACGTAATTTTTATCTTGGACGACAAAAGACAATTAGCTTTGTCCGATGCCAGAAAGTTTGCCAAGGCAGAATTATGGAAGAAAGAAGAATTGGAAACATCAGAAGAATTTCTTAAATTAGGACCGGAACCTTTAGAAAAAGATTTCACCTTGCCAATATTTAAAAAATTGTTTGAGAAAAAGAAAGGAAAAATTAAGCAAGTTTTAATGGACCAGAACTTTATCTCCGGCATCGGGAATATCTATGCCTCCGAGATTCTTTTTAAAGCTAAGATTCATCCGGAAGAAGAAATCAAGAATCTTAATGATGAAGACTTGAAAAATATCTATACGGCAATGAGAGAGATATTAGAAAAAGCTATTGAATTAAGGGGAGACAGTTTTTCTGATTTCCGAACATTATACGGAGAAAAAGGAGGAGCACAAAGTATGAACAAGGTTTATCAAAAAGAAGGGAAGACTTGTCCCAGATGCGGGGGAATGATAAAAAGAATAACACAGGGAGGAAGGGGAACATTCTTTTGTCCCAAGTGTCAAATAAAAAGATGATTATACTATTATACGGAGAAGATACATACCGACAGAAGGAAAAGTTGGGGGAGATAATGGAAGAACATAAACAGAAGCACAAGAGCGGGCTTAATTTAAGATATCTTGAAGGAAAGAGTATTTCTTTTGACGATTTAAGAAATGAGATGCTGGGTATTTCCATGTTTAAAGAAAAGAAATTGGTAGTAGTTTTAGATCCTCTTTCTAACTCAAAATTAAAAGAAGACTTATTAGAAAAAGGAGAGGCTTTTGTTGCTTCGGATAATGTCTTGCTTTTAGTCGAGCAAGCAAAAATATTAAAAGCGGATAAATTATTAAAATTTTTAGAAAAGAAAGGTAAAATTCAAGAGTTTGAATTGTTAACCGGAGCAAAATTGAAAAATTGGGTTAAAAAAGAAATTGAAGAAAAAGGAGGAACAATTAATGAAGCAGCTTTAGAGAAATTAATTGAATATGTCAGTTCTGACTTGTGGAGAATGGAAAATGAAGTTTTGAAGCTGGTTAATTATTCTAAAAGTATTTCCGAGAAGAGTATAGATTTATTGGTTCATCCGAGCCACGAAACAAATATCTTTGATACGGTTGATGCTATCGCGGCTAAGAATAAAAGAAAGGCAATGGATTTAATTAAAAGCCATATCGAAAAAGGGGAATCAGCGATATATATATTGGCAATGATTGCTTCCCAAATCAGGAATATTATTTCAGTTAAAGGTGGCGGTCCCGGACAATTAGGAATGCACCCCTTTGTTTTTAGGAAAACAAGTTATCAGGCTAATAATTTTAATCTAGAAGAGTTGAAGAGTATTTACGCAAGAATAACTCAATTAGATTCGGAGATAAAAGTTGGGAAAATAGACCAGAGTATTGCCTTAGATGTTTTAATTTCAGAAATATGAACAAAATTATTTGTTTTGATGTTAACGGAACATTGGTAGAAGAAAACTCATGGGAGATTTTTACCAACGGAGATAAAGCAATTGAAAAAGAAATTGAAGAAATATTTAACGGATATTATTCCGGCAAAACATTAATCGACGATGCCTGGAAAGCATTAGTTACCGTATTAAAAAGAACCGGCCGAGCAAACAAAGAATTTGTATATAATTGTTGGGATAAGGCCAGTACTTTTAAGGAAGGGACCGAGGAGGTTATCAATTATTTAAAAGACAAGGGATATAAAATATATCTTATTTCCTGTTCTATCGATATTTATCTGGAATGCATGGTGGAAAAACTTTTACTCGACGGTTTCTATGCCGGAAGCCATTTGATTTTTGATGAACTGGGAGAATTGGAAAAAATTACCAGTGATTGCGTAAAAGGGAGGGGATTCAAAAAAGAAAAATTGAAGGAACTGGCAGATCAAGAGAAGGTTGGCATCGAAGATATTATTTTTGTCGGAGACGGAGATAATGATATCGGAGTATTTGAAATGACCAAGCACGGAATTGCCATGGGATATAATCAAAAATTACTTAACTGTTCTTGGAAGCAAATAAATAATTTAAAAGAAATTAAAGATATATTATGAAACCAACAGATGAATTAAAATTTTGTTTGGAGCTTTGGGGAAAACAGGGTTATTGCAATTTTGGAGGTAAGACCGAGTGCGAAAAATGCGGAACACCGTATTTGTTGTATAAAATGGCAACCGGAAAAGTTCTTCACGATAGTGAGATGGAAAGATTGAAATTGTCGGATTGGAAAAAGCTGATGGAAAATATTGAGTAAGAGAAAACCGGGTTTCCCCGGTTCTTTTATTTTTTAGTAGATTTACTTATCTTCTTCATCATTCTTGATTTTTTTCTTGAAGCTGTGTTTTTCTTTATCACACCTCTTTTTGCTGCCTTATCAAGAGCTTTGTAAATTCTTGGAAGCAACTTTTCAGCCTCTTCTACTTTATTTGCAGTTAACAAAGTATTGGCTTCTTTGATAAGCTTTCTCATTTCTAAAATTCTCTTTGAATTGACGATTCTGCGTCTTTCGATTTGAGCAGGGCGTCTTTTAGTTGTTTTTGTAACTGGCATATACGATATATATACACTAATTGTTTAAATATTGCAAGTTTGATATAATGACCATAATGTTAAGTCACATTTTCGGAAAAATCATATATAAAGACGATAAAAAGATCATTCTTGATAAATCAGGGATAGGTTTTGAGGTCTTTTTGGCTCCTTCCGACCTGAGGGAGCTTAATATTGGTGAGGAAAAGAGTATCTATACCTTTCTTTTCTTAGGCGAAAAGGTAATTGAACTATATGGGTTTTTAACTCCGGAAAAACTTGAATTATTCAAGATATTAAAGGGTGTTTCCGGGGTCGGACCAAAAACAGCCATGGGTTTAGCCGTCGCCGGTTCATTGGAGAAATTAAAGGAATCATTGGAAAAAGGAGAATTACCGGATGATGTTAAAGGAGTGGGAGTCAAAAGACTGCAGAAAATACTTTTAGAGATTACCGGAAAGATAAAAGAGGTAAAGGTTTCTCCCAAAAAGAAGGTTGATAAAGATGAAGTATTCGATGCTTTAACTGCTTTGGGATTTAATAAACAAGACGTAGCCGATGCTATTAGTCAAATTCCTGAAGAAATTAAAGGGGTAAAAGAGAGATTAAGAGAGGCCTTAAAGTTATTGGGAAAATGAGTATTAAGACAATTATTAAAAAAATACTACCGAAGAGTTTGATAAACCTCTACCATTTAGGGTTAGCTTTTTTGTCGGCTTTGATTTACGGATTTCCTTCACGAAAAATAAAAGTGATCGGAATTACCGGAACTAACGGAAAGTCTACTACTTTAAATATTGCGTCGAAGATTTTAGAGGCCAACGGTTTTAAGGTTGCAGCCCTGACTTCTATTATGTTTAAGATCGGGGAGAAGGAGGAGGAGAACAAATTAAAGATGACGATGCCGGGAAGGTTTGTGATTAATAAATTTTTAAGGGATGCAGTAATGGCCAAATGTGAATATGCTTTCGTTGAAACAACTTCGGAGGGGATAGCGCAAAACCGTCACAAGTTTATTGATTTTAAAACAGCGGTCATCACTAATTTAAATCCCGAGCATATTGAGTCCCACGGCGGATTTGATAATTACAAGAAAGCGAAGGGGAAATTCTTCAATGATGTTAAAGGAACTCACATTGTTAATATTGATGACAAGCACGCTCCTTATTTCTTGGATTTTTTCGCCAGCAAGATTATAACCTACGGAATTCAAAAAGAATCGGCCGACATTAGAGGAGAAAATATTATTGCTACTTCTAACGGTTCAACATTTAGCGTTGACGGAATTAATTTCAATTTAAAGATTCTATGTGATTTCAATATTTACAATGCTTTGGCGGCAATCGCGATTGCCGTTTCGGAAGGAATCAGTGTTGAGAATTGCAAGAAAGGAATTGAATCGGTCAGTCAGATTGCCGGACGAATGGAAAAAGTGATTGATTCTCCCTTCGAAGTTTTTGTTGATTACGCTTTTGTTCCCGAGGCATTGGAAAAAGTTTATCAATTTGTGAAACCAAAGAACGGCAAATTGATTTGTGTTTTAGGTTCTTGCGGAGGAGGAAGAGATAAATGGAAGCGGCCAGTCTTGGGTAGTTTAGCCGACAGATACGGAGATGTTATCATTATTACCAACGAAGACCCGTATGATGAAAAACCGGAAGACATTATCGATCAGGTGAGTGTAGGAGTGAAAAACAAAGAAAAATTAATCAAGATTTTTAATAGAAGAGAAGCGATTAATAAGGCGATATTATTGGCCAAAGAGGGTGACGTTGTGGTTATTACCGGCAAAGGATGCGAGCCTTGGATTTGCTGGGAAGGGGGGAGAAAAGAAGCTTGGGATGATAGAAGAATAGTTAGAGAGGAATTTAGTAAGATAATATAGAATTTATATTTCTTGACACAAAGTCCTTTTCAGGTAATATAGACTTGTCCTATGAATATACACATAGCTTTAACAGGAGAGCCAGTTTTTAGATTTTTGGGAATTAACTTCACCAATACTTTTATTATCAGCATACTGCTATCAGTTTTTATTATTGCCTTTTTTCTTTTTGCATTTAAGAAAAGAGAGATTGTGCCCGGTAAAATGCAGAACTTTTTTGAATTTATCTTAGAAACAGTTTTTTCTATTTTTGACGGAATGACAGGAGACAGCAAAAAAACGGAAGAGATTTTTCCTTTGGCCGGAACCTTGTTCATTTTCATCTTATTAAATAATTTATTAGAAGTAGTCCCCGGATTGGGGATTTTTACTTTTTTAAGGTCACCTAGTTCAGACATTCATTTCACTTTAGCTTTAGCTATTTTCTCAATGGTGTTCATTCATTTCACCGCTATTAAGAAATTAGGAGGAATCCATTATTTGAAAAAGTATATTAAATTTGAAAGTCCGATAATGTTTTTTGTCGGAGCATTGGAAGCGATGGGGGAGATTACCAGAACAATGTCATTGGGAATCAGGTTGTTCGGTAATTTGTTTGCCGGAGAAATATTGTTAATGATTATATCTTTTATGGTTCCTTTTATTGTTCCGCTTCCGTTTTTAGGCTTAGAGATTTTCGTCGGATTCATCCAAGCATTAGTATTTTCATCATTAATAACAGTATTCTATGTCACAACCACAGCCGCCGAAGAACACTAATATCGGATACGTGCTTTCAATGGGAAGTCAATTAGGATTCTTAATTGCTTTTCCTTTGATAGCTTGTGTGATATTGGGAGTAGTGATAGATAAGAAAATGAATACGTTCCCTTGGTTCCTTTTATTGATGGTATTGGTGGGAATAGGATTAACGGTTGTCGATGTATATAAAATAGTAATTCCGTTTTTGGAAAAAAGGTCGGGTAATAATAAAAAATAAAATATAAAAATATGGAAACATTAAACACAATCGCAGCAGCATTGGCCATCGGTTTAGGAGCAATCGGACCCGGCCTAGGTATCGGTATGATTGGATCAAAAGGTTCTGAAGCTATCGGAAGAAATCCCGAAGCATCTTCAAAAGTTCAAACAGGTATGATTTTAGCTATCGCTTTTGCCGAAGCTATTGCCATTTATGCCTTAGTCGTATCTTTAATTATATTATTCGTCTAATTAAAAAATAATGAGCAGCGTAGAAATAGATTGGAAAATATTAGTAGGCCAGATAGTCAATTTCGCCATTCTATTTTT
>JBAYNU010000022.1:0-11809 GCA_041678665.1 Candidatus Magasanikiibacteriota bacterium | reverse complement strand
TCGCCGCAGATAAGGGTGACGACGTTAAAACGATAAATACCCCACGTAAAAAACCCGAACGTCAGAAAGACGACGATGTCGAACTAGTCACCGTTAAACAACTTGCAAGCATGTACGGGATTGAGTCTAAGAGGGCTCGGAAGTTGTTACGTGGTCTGTTTGATAGCGCAGATGGTAGGTGGGAGTGGGCGGTAGGCGATCCCACACTTAAGATCATCCACAAGAGCTTCAGGGAGAAGTTCGGGGAACCAGAGGTTGATTAAGCCCGACCAAGTGGCCAGGGCGTTAGATATCTTGGCATTACTTGCAGTGGACGATACAGCAGCAAAAACAGGGTTTGCTAGTCGTAATGCAAAAGGAGAATGCCCATACTGTGGAGGTGATCAATGGGAATGGATCGACGGAAAATGGTTAGTGGGCCACGACGTAAACTGCCCCATAATCAAAGCCCGAGACTTAATGACCGAGATCATCAACGACTTATAGACTTAGCTGTCATAGTAGTATCCACAGTTGGAGTAGTAGGGTTGATGATCCTGTTGATTTACATATGGATCAAGTTTATGGTCTATGAGATAGGAGGTTAAAGTATGGCAACGATAGACAAGACTCTAATACTAGACGCTATCCAAGAGGGTTTAGACTTATTAGCTGACTCTGAAGAGCCCTGTCTGCTTATGGACGAGAACCCCCTGAGTGGTTGGGATAAGAGCGATGGGGCTCTTTGGTTGAGCCTGGAAGATTCGATGGGCCTTGTACACACTATCAAGATCACAGTGGAAGAAATACCACCGTGGAAGGAGGACAAAGATGAAGAAGATATTCTGTGATAGATGTCAGCACGAGCTAGGGACCTTGGAAGAACAGGAGAAGGTATTCGAGGATGGAGACTATGTGGTAAACCTGACTTACAGCACAACGGAGGACCCCACAGATGATACCCTCGACTTATGCGCTGATTGCGTGATTGCAATCATCCGCAAGTCATTAGAGCTCGACGCTGAGGTAATAGTATGAGCAACGAAGCTTTAGCCCTGCTCATGGTCGGACTAGTACTGGGCTTCTTGTCAGGCAGGAAAGCATACAAGAGGAAAGCTCATATCTACCTCTACCAAGGTAGTGCTGATGGTTACTCGCCCGTGATAGTAGCCCAGTCTTATGAGTCTAAGGAGAATGCTATGAACATGGTAGTTGCGAGATACGATATCAGTAAAGACCGCATCACAATACAGTATATGGGCCGGGGGGAAGAGGCCCTACTATCAGGAGGTATGAAGTGAAGAAGGATCTGCCCCGGATCTGCCCCAGATGTAGCTTAGTCTACCACGGTTACTCGGCCTTGAGCGGAGCTGACAACAAAACAGAAATATGCCAGACCTGTGGAATCACAGAATCACTGGAGGTAGCAGCCTTAGCAGGCAAGGGGGCTAGTAGAGAGGATATTCGTAAGCTATTGATGGACAGGTTGTGTAGTAATCCCATCGAATCTATATCAGCAGAGCAGATGAGACAGCTGAAGAAGTGGGGTGTACAAAGACATACCTGGCCCCAGTGGATGTCTGTTCTAGCTGAGGAGGTTGGAGAAGCAGCACAAGAGGTTAATAAAACCTTTGAGTCTGGTCATAGCACTTTGCTAGAGTCTCAGCATAGAGTTAAGCTGAGACGAGAGCTAATCCAAGTAGCTGCTGTGGCAGTAACCTGGGTAGAACAACTAGATGAAGAGACAAGTAAGGAGAATAACTCATGCCCAGGAAAGTCAGACGAGCACTAGAGTTAATACTGCTGATAGTGATGACTATACCCATACTCTGGGTTGTGATCATGATCGTGAGATTCTTGTTCTGTACGATAGTATCTACAGAGCACTGGTATATCTGGTAGACAATAGGAGGGCGAGATGAAACCGGTATTGTTTAAGGGATTTAACCACATACTGAAGAGGCCCAGCAACATGACAGAGGAAGAATGTGCTGATCTACCTGTACACGTAGATGGCAGATATGCAATCAGCTGTTGGCGATTGAGCTGGAAAGACCTCATACAAGTTATCATACACAGGAGAGTTTGGTTGTGGGTATACAGTCGAGCACATCCTCCTGTATCGGTAGAGGCTAACAGTCCGTTTGAAGAACGAACCAAGTTCTGGCAGTTGAAAGCAGGAGGTAAGAAATGAGAAGATGGTGGGAGTTCTGGAAGAATAGACCACAGAGATACTGTAATGAGTGTGCTCATTATGCTAGGATTAACGACCGAATCGTAGTTATGTGTTTAGCTGACGAGACCACAGACTGGGCTACAGGCAAGATTAGCATCAGCCCTGTACCTTGCTATGAGCGTAATGTCATGGGATACTGCAGGAGGTTTAAAGAACAGAATGAAGTGTAACAAGCGACATTGCCCCAAGTGTGGGGGCCACAGTGGCTGGACAAGATACAGCTGGGGCCAGGATAAAGACCGACACGCCTGTATTAAGTGTGGTCACACCTGGTACACGAGAGTTGGTGAACCACCAGAAGAGTGTACTGAAGGAAAGAAGCAGGTAGCACCTATAACCGAGCTCGTCAAGTGTAAGGTTGCTATGAAGTCTGCTTATAACGAAGTCTGTGGAGCAGAAGTACCGTTGAGCTTAGCTTATAGCCACTGCGCTCATGATCTCAAGGTGGTTGAGAAGATCAACCAAGCTCGTAGGCTACGCTCTGAGTTAGAGGCTAAGATGTTAGCTATCTGTCAAGAGTTAACTGAACAGATGGCTAAAGAGAACAGCAAGATGAAGAGCCTAACTAGAGACGGACAGGTTAAGCTGATTCCCCTAATGGGCCCGTTGGATGACCCCAGCGATGTTTAGTCGGGGAGACACTGTGAAGTTGAAGCCCGTCGAGGGAGTCCCACAGATGTGGTGGGGTAGAGAGGCCTTAGTGGTGGGAGTTGTAGAGGCCAAGGCATACCGAGGGTATCACCTAGTTGTGGGAAGCTTCAAGTTGTTCGCCTATGCTGAAGAAGTTGAGGAGGCAAGTTTTGAGTAGTCTTCAGGGGGTGGTGCGCCAGTTCACCACCTGTACACCACTGTATGGTGGGCTTACACCACTGTCTGGAGGGATTAGCACGTTATCCACAGTTCAGGTTGACTGGTTGAGCTTGGTAGACAGTCTTAGAGGGGGTGGTGAACTAGTGGTGCGGTCAGTGGTGAGGGTGGTGCGCAATCCCGTGGGTGATCTCAGAACTCTGGGGGTGATGACTGGAGAGAGACTGAAAAACCTGTGGGTGAGATATGTGGGAAGTAGTTATCAGAGGAGATTTATGGGTGGTGAGGGGGTGGTGAGGGTTTTCACCACTGACTGTCCTAGATACTTTTGGTAGTGGTGAAAGAATAATATTGTACCCCCCTTTAGGGGGGTAATATTGTTCACCACCCATAAAGGATGGCGCGAAGACCTGGTTTTTATGGTTAATTTTTAGGGACTGGTAGTAATCTTAGTTGTAGTTTAGTTAGTTGTTAAATAAATGGGGGTGATTAGGATGATAAGGGTTACTCAAAGTAAGGGTGGAGTTAAGGGAGTTAAGGAATACGAAATCGTAGGGAGACTGTGTCCGGGGTGTATACACTTAAGGGAGAGGGAAGTCAGGATTAAGAGGATCTATAAGGATGGTAGGGAGGTAGAGGGAGTCGGTAAGAGGGTCTGGTGCGATGTTTATGTCAAGATGTACTGGGAACTGATGGAAATGGAAGACGGTGGGGTTGGAGGGAAACTCACTGAGACTGATAGGGTATCAAAAAAGCTTATTAGCCTACTTTCACGGGGGGATGAGGGTAAGTGTAGGGGGTACTCAGATGATTTTATCGTGGAGTTTAATAGGCTTCTAGAGCAAGTTCAATATGTTAAGTCTCATGGAGGACGAATCGACAGAGCATTGAGGGAGGAGGTTCGTAGAGCCATTGAGAAAGTTAAGGTGCTTGCTAGGGACGTTCCAGGCTGGGAGAAGGTGTATTATGGAGAAATCCACAAGAAGCTGGTCAAGTTCTGTGGAGAGAAGAGCGAACGCACTCACACAGGGGCTCCTGCTAAAGGGAGGAATCGGATGAACGATGCTCTGTGGGGAGAAGTTGGGAAGAAGTGGTACAGGGATTAGGGTATTCTCTGCAAGCTTCGAGGTGAGTCTCAAAAAGCCTGGTCAAGCCTGGTCCCACAGGGGATTACAGGTAGTGCGCGAGTATATAGCAGTCTTCGGTACTCAGGATTGGATCTCATGGATTGGGTGAAAAAAGTTAAAAAACTTGCAGCAAAACTGTTTACAAGAAGCACAGGATTGTGGTATAATTAATCATAATCAAATTAAGGGAAACGCATTGGGATATACCCTTAACCAATTTCTCACTAGGAGGACTAAGATCGTGGCAAAGAAAGAAACAGCAAAGAAAGAAGCAGTAAAGTACATCGGCGTCGTTGAACTGGCCGAGAAGTTCGGGATCGAGGGACGCAAACTTCGTATCATGCTCCGGAATCTGGGCTTGGTAGCTCCGAGACTCGAGGGCGTCGAGGGCTTCGGACCTCGCAGCAAGTACACCTGGGTCGATGGCTCGAAAGAGCTCAACGAACTGATCAAGAAGCTTACGCCGGTCGTCGAGGCATTCAAAGCCCGACAGGAAGCCATCGCCGAGCACGTCGTTCAGGCTACTAAGAAGCAGAAGAAAGCGCCGAAGCACCCGTCCACCGAGGAGGAATCCGAAGAGGAGGACGAGGACGACGAGGAGTACGAAGAAGAAGAGATTGAAGATGAGGATGACGACGAGGAAGAGGAAGACTAAACGCTTTCCTTCCACCTCCCTCAAGGGTACCGCTTAAGCCATTGGGCGGTACCCTGCCCAACAACTTAGGACTTCAATCGTAGCATAACCCAACTCTCTAGGTGGGTGCCTGTGGACAATGGTCCCCCTCGGTCAATGGACCAGAAGATCTCATACATAAACTCTTGAAGTCCTGTGGAGTTTGAGATTAAAAAGAGTCTCAAAAATAGTTTACATTTGATTAGGGTGGTGGTATAATTAATTATAACGAAAACGTCGAATACGACGATTGGGAGGCACACAATGGCAAACAAGATATCCGAATACTTCGAAGAGCTCAAAAAGAAAACTCAGCTCTACCCAGACGACGATGGCTACGACCTCTTCGCAGGCACCCAACTTGGGACCACCACTGATTCATTACTCAACCGGTTCCAAGAATTCCTCGCTACCACCTCTACCGAGGACATCGACACGTGGTTTGCCGAGGCACACAAACCGATCGACGACTTCACCAATCAAGCCGACAAAACGATTCACGGTTCACTGGATAGCTGGCTCCTCAACGTGAACCAAGCTACACTACGAATCGTCCGAATCCGAAGGCTCTTAATCTTCGCTCAAACCGAATATCGAAGCACCGACTTTTCTCTCAAGTTTCTTACCGATCTCATCTACGAACTTCACGGGGACGACCCCGAGCTGTTCTGCTAAAGGAGGCACACAATGGCAAACACAGACTACAAATACACGTATCGCAAGATCTACATGCTTCAACCGGTCATCACGATTGACCTCGCAGACTTAACCCGGTATGCTCAATCACTCCCCGAGGAGGAAATAGGCTATTCTCTCGATGAAGATCCGATAGAGGCCTACGAAGGCATACTATCACTTCTTGGGGAAGCTCACCAGGCTCTCGACTACTTCGATATTAAACAATCTGGGCACTCTATCCACTATCCTGCTTATCTTGATCTGGGGCTGGCTTCTAAGGTGGTCCAGGAAGCCGACATCATACTCGACGAGCAAGGTCAACTCACTAATGAAGAATTGGACCCTTACCAGTTCATCAAGACTGCTGGTCAATATATAGCCGATGGAGATCCTGACTCAGGCTATGCTCAGATGATGGGGCTCGACTACTACCGAAAACTGCTCAGTGGATACGTCGGGGGCGACGACACAGTCTATGATTATCACAATTCATACGTAATCACCATACTCGAGCTCCTCCAGCACTACGTGGGACATGCAGTTCTTCAGTAGACTCGAAAAACACCGCCCGGGTGCTTTCTGCCCGGGCATTTCTCTGTGGGACGTTCTGGTCAATGGACCATGGACCTTATACTATATACTAATCAACCGAGTAACCCCAACGATACGTTTAAGGAAACCCCAGTTGCTTGGTCAAATTTCGTCACAGAGAGCTGTGTACCCAGTAACTAATATATTTTCAGGGGTGCACTGTTCTGCATGGGAAATCCGCGCACTGCAACAAATCAACGGCTAAATCGTAGCACCTCCGGACTTCTCTGCTGCTATCTATCCTGTGGATATACTGGTCAATGGACAAGGAGCTACTGATTAGTTCCTCAATCGTAAGAGAGCCAGCTGATTCCCTGCAGAATCTTAGCACGTCCTGACTCTGCCCTCTCCATACTCACGTCGTATACGGGGGATATTTCGTCGTATTCTTCACACTTTCGTCGTATTTGTCGATATTTCGTCATATTCGTATCGTTTTTTCGTCGTATTTACGATTTTTTCGATTTAACGATTTTGTCGTATTTGTAAACGTTTGAGACGTAAAAATACGATAAAACGGTGAACGACGAAAGGCGACGCGAAACGACGCGATAAAATATATGTTGACACTACGCGAAAATATGGTAATATGTATTTGCGTATAGCGCACAAGCGTTATATGGTAGGACGCACATTTACAACCAAAAGGGAGAACAAAACAATGGCAACTACTGTTACAACTGAAGTCGTCAAGGATATCAAGCACACTGCAAAGGGCGAGGTCGTTTACATTCGACATCTCGCAGATGAGTTTGAAATGAGCGATAAGCGCATCCGATCACTGTTACGCAACAGTGGCAGGCATGGTAAGGACTACAGCGCAAAGGGTATCTATGGTTGGCGCGAGGGTAGTAAAGACCTCCAAAACGTTCGTGAACTGCTTTCTAAAGCATCTGAGGGAGTTACATCGTTCAACGAGATAGACCCCGACACCATCAAAGCACGATTGGCAGCAAAGAAGTAAACAAACGAAACACGCTTATGAACCTACCACATAAGCGTGTTTTTTTGCGTCTACATTCGCCTTTACGATGTGTCTACCCCCTAAAACGACTATAACCTCATACGACGCTAACCCCGACGGTAAAACGACGTTACGACGTTCGATTATCGCGTATACCCTACGATTTTACGTATCTTCACCCTCGTATTTTCGTTAAACTTCATTATTTATTCCTTAACCCTTTCGTCGTATTTACGATTCTATATACGACAATACTATTAACGATTACGACGATACGACGACAAACGATATTTAACGATTTCGTCGTATTTATCGTCATTTTGTCGTCAGCCCAAACGACCCCCGTCGTATTATATGCTACCTGCCTTCCCACCAGACGACCTGTACCAGAATACCAGTCCTCAAGACTATAGGACTGGGGACTGGGGGCTTTTGCTCGATGCGCGGATTGCTCGAAAACCTCACCTGCCCTTTCGATTTCCACCGCTGGGACCGAAAACCCAGACCCTGGCAATCTTGCCACTTGACTGTGGAGAGGGTAAAGCAGCCTCTGAGACTGTGGTAAAAATAATTGCAGCTTTTTTTCCTCAAAACTATTTACTTTTGCAGCTCAACTGTGGTACAATAATACATGAGGGTTCTAAGTGTTTTTAGTTCCACTCAACAGAGGGGCACTCAGTCAAGGATTGACTGTTCAACCGTTCTACTCTCATACCGAGAAGGGCGGTTGATCTCATGAGTGCCCCTATATATTATAACGTAAGGAGGCTTGGAACTGTGGCCAAGATCAAGAAGCAGAAACTTAAAATTCTGGACCCCGGTCCAGGTCATAGGAACAACATTGAGGATCACGGCAGTATCGTCATCCAGAAAGCTACGGCTGAGAGCCACAAGATTAGGCTGGGGTTGATGAAGCCGGAGGAGAAATCGCTCACTGACAAGGAGGTCTTGTTAGCTGAGCAATACGTGATCCACGGCGACTACCACCGTGCGGGCATGGCAGCAGGCTATGCTAAGATGAACGCGCGAGTCTCAGCGATGAGGAACCTCAAGAGGCCGCACGTCCGGGCGTATGTGGAGAAACTTCGCAAGGAGCGGGCTAAACGATGTCGGGTGACTTCCGATCAGGTGATTGAGGAGTTGATGAAGATTGGCTTCTCTAACATCTGCGATATCATCTCTTGGAACGCCAACAAGAAAGAGATCACCCTGAGGTCGTATGACTCTATCCCAGACTCTGTGAAGGCCTGCATACAAGAGATTTCAGAGTCACCGGGGCCTAGAGGCAGGGGCAAAGTGATCAAGCTGAAGCTTTACGATAAGCCGCAAGCTCTGACCCAGATCGGTCGGCACCTCGGCATGTTCACAGATAAGGTGCAACACGGTGGAGAGGTGGACGTCAAGAACCTCTTCGAGCATCTAGCTAAGCTAGACCGTGGGGTCTAGACCATGGCACTAGTCTCTAAGCATGAGCTGGGAGCTGAGGTCTTACTCCGCTACCAGTATGATTCTGTGGGGTTCGTGAGGGACTTCTTTGGAGTTGAGCCTGACGACTGGCAGATTGACGTGCTTAAGGCAGTGGATGATGGGGACAACGTGGCTATCAGGTCCGGTCATGGTGTTGGCAAGACGGCGTTACTAGCATGGATAGCTATACAGACTACCGCGTGCTTTCCCTTTTCTAAAGCACCATGCACGGCACCAACTCAGCACCAGCTTTCAGACTTGCTATGGGCTGAAATAGCCCTGTGGTTGAGTATGAGCCCACTGAAGGGGGCGCTCAAGTGGACGGCTACTAAGTTAGCCCCCCGTGGATATGAGGATGCCTGGTTCGCGGTCGCACGATCCTGCCGGATCCCAGAGAACTTGGCGGGGTTCCACGCTAAGAAGATCAGGTTCATCGTAGATGAGGGGTCGGGCGTCCCAGACAACATCTTTGAGGTGGTTGATGGAGCTCTAACAACTGAGGGCGCCCAGATGATCATGGCTGGGAACCCCACACAGCGCTCTGGTTACTTCTTCCATGCGTTTCACAAGAGCAAATCTAAGTGGCACACGGTACACATCTCATCAGAAGACAGTCCGAGGGTCAGTAAACAGTACCCCAAGGACATGGCTGAGAAGTGGGGCCGAGATACAGACGTCTACAGAGTTCGTGTTCAGGGCGACTTCCCGATGGCAGACTCGGCGTCGTTCATACCACTAGACATGGTAGAACGGGCCATCATGAACGAGGTCATGGTCTTCAAGGAAGACCCTGTGGAGATAGGCCTAGACGTTGCTCGCTATGGCGATGACCAGACGGTCTTTGCTATACGTAAAGGTCGTCGAGTTCTGCCTCTGGAAGCTCATCGTGGATGGAGCACTACTCAGATAGCTGGTCGAGCGATACAGTTGATTCAAGATCACTCAGTTGATGCTATCAAGGTGGACGACACAGGCGTCGGGGGAGGGGTCGTAGACATCCTCTCAGACACTATGGGAGAGTTAAGGTTAAACTGCAACCTGGTCCCGTGCAACAACGGTGGACCTGGGGATGACTCGTATCACAACGAGGCAGCTATCATGTGGGGTCATGTTAAAGACCTCATGAAGACTAATGACTTGCAGCTCCCAGACGATGACGAGCTTGTGGCACAGTTGACCACACGACACTACAAGCTAAGCCAGAAGGGCAAGATTCAGCTGGAACGTAAAGAGGACATGAAGAAGCCTCCACGTTCGCTACCTAGCCCAGACAAGGCAGATGCTCTAGCTTTAGCTTTGTTCGACCGATCGGTACCCCCGGCGGGTGAAGCTGTGGAGGTGGACGACAGTTGGGAGTACTACAGAGCCGAGAAGGCAGGAAGGGACTGGTATCACGATGCGGAAGCCGGTAGAACTATTAAAAGGGTTAAAGAGGCGGCTGGCCTCAGCAGAGATCGGAGCCGTAGAGCACGAGAGAGATTCTCTGGCTGAAGTTGTTAGGGCCATGGAAGCCGATGACCGGAACGCGGGTGCTTACCGTCGACTGACTTCCCGGGCTTCTGAGAAGTTGAACCCCCTGGACCAAGACACAGTCTTGAACATGATGCGGTATCTCTACTACGCTAATCCGATCTGCCGTAGACTTGTGGAGATTCCAGCTGACTTCAGCTATAACAACACAGTCAAGTGCAAGAGCGAGAAGGTCCAAGAGATTGTAGACAAGTTCTGGAACCATCCGTACAACAACATGCCTCTCTTCTCGGGGCAACTCATCGAGCAGTTCCACCTAGATGGGGAATTACTGCTGCCTGTGGAGGTGAATCCACAGGACGGGTTCGTGAAGTTGACCTACCAGGATGCAACTCGAATCAAGAAGATTGAGGCATTTGAGGATGATAATCGGTACATCGAGACTATTCATCTCAAGTCAGAGGACTTGAAGGAATCTAAGAAGTATCAGATCGTGAGGTACAGGGATGACACGTCAGCAAAGATTAACATTGGTGAAGCAAATACTGGCAATAGTAAAGAAGTTTCTGCTACTGGATTCAGGGTTGGGGAGGCTTTCTACTTCCGACAATGCCATTTAATAATGGGTAGGGGTCGGCCGCCCCTAGAGCCTGTGGCAGACTGGCTGGACGCTCATGACTACACGTTCTATGATCAGCTGCGTAACATTGCGTTGCAATCAGCATTTGTGTGGGATATTACCCTAAAGGGCGCCTCTCCCACGCAGGTTTCTAAGCGTAGGGCTGAAATCAAGGCTGAAGGGCCGCCCAAGCCAGGATCACTCAGGGTCCACAACGACTCTGAAGAGTGGAAGGCAGAAGCTCCTCAGCTCCAAGCAAGAATAGCCACTGACTTGCTAGTACAGGTCAGGAAGGTCGTAGGACTTGGCTCTGGTAAGTCTGAGACTTGGATGGCTGCTTCGGAGGACGTGAACAGGAACACAGCCCAGGTAGCTGATACCCCGCCTCAGAGGCATCTCGAGAGACAGCAATTCCAGCAAAGCCTGATGTTCAGCGAGATTATTGAGTTCGTCATCGACATGGCAATACTGCATGGTACTCTAAGTATTGCTAGTGAGGACGAACGTAAGTTTACTATCGAGCTTCCGGACCTTACTACAGCAGACAACCTGGCTACCGCCCAGGCTCTAGAAGCTGCAACAACAGCTGTGGAGAAGGGCCTTAACCTGGGTATCATCAACAACAAGACGGGTATTACACTCTTCTACAAGATATCTGGCCTAGATGAGCCTGAAACTCTGGAAGAAGACGTAGCTAGGGAGCGAGACGAGAGAGATAAACGTGCTTTCGACAAGCAACGTCAGGCAGCAGAATTAGTCTCTAAACAGCAGGAGGGCAAGCCCAATGAAGGTCCTAGTAGCAAGTCCGGTATGCAATAGAGCCTGGATCATCCGAGAGTTCTTAGCTTGTCTAGAGAATCTGGACAAGGGCGAACACCAGGTTGATTACTACTTCATAGAAAATGGCTCTACAGATGAGACTCTGGCGATCCTGTGGGATCACTGTGACAACAAGGACGGTTGGACCGTAGGCTGTATGGAACTTCAAGAGCCAGTCTATGACCGAGGAGAGAGTCCAGTAGAGTCGCTCAACCGACTAGCCAAGATTAGAGATAAGATCAGAACTCTGGCTATAGCCGGAGACTACGACTACCTCTTATCTGTGGACTCAGACATCCTGGTACCCACTAATCTTCTGGTAGACTTACTAGCTCACGAGCAGCACTTCGTGGCTGCTACTGTGGCTAATCCAGCCTAC
>JBAYNU010000021.1:0-17010 GCA_041678665.1 Candidatus Magasanikiibacteriota bacterium | reverse complement strand
GCCGTCAAACGCTATGTCGAAAACCAACAACACCACCAAGTCGACGTCGAACAACTCAAATTCCCAAAGCTGGCGTAGCCAGCAAGACGAAACCCCCAGCGATTAGCTGGGGGTTTTCATTGTCTTAGTCAAAAATGACAGGGATGTAAAAATGGTGCTTTTTTGTTCCCATCCCCGTCAAAAATGATGTTATATAATATTTGTTTTGGTTGACACAAAAACAGCGGTTCGGCGTCCCGCTTCTTTCAAAGGTAATTATTTTTGAGTAAAAAACAAATAATTAATTTAATTAAAATCCTTCACGGCATAAATCCTACTAAACAAAAAACCGCTCCCTGTTTTGAAAAAGCGGTTTTTGTGTTTTAAAAAAAGCCTACTGTTTAGCAAGCTTCATAGATATAGCGGCAAGGTAGACAGCGGCGAGGCCAACAAGGGCGTACACGACCCTTGAGAGCATGGACATATCACCGAAAATAGTAGCCACAAGGTCAAATTTTAAGAAACCGACTAGCCCCCAATTCAAACCGCCGACAATTACCAAAACCAAAGCGATCCAATCTAAAGCATTTAGTTTGTTCATAAATTATATTTATTTATTTAAAATTGCTTAGTCTGCGTTTCGACCTTAGCGCATTAACATAATTATACCACAAATCCCGTAAAAATGTTATACTTAATACAGATTATGACTTCAAATATGTGGCGGCGTATCTTATAAACCGATGATAGCCCTGGTGCTCAGTTACTCGGTTTAATAATGATAATTATCAGCATTTTCTTCATTTTTAAATATAAAAAATATGATCTTCGAAAGCCAATCAAAAAATAAAACTATTTTACTTATTGTTTCTCTTGTCATTTTAATCATCGGTATCTCGATTTTGGCATATTCCCTAGTCATTTTTCAAGAAGGTAATCCCTGGCCACAGTTAAAAGGAGTGGTTCAGTTGAATTTTGCGGGTCAAGATATGGTAAAACTGTCTGTTGAAGATAATAAATACATGACCAAAAGCAAAAATGGTGCTGAGGTTATTGAGGAATATATGAAAGATAAAGGATATGATTTTACGGAACAAATGGGTTCAGGTTATCTTTTTCAATCATCGACGGGAGAGAGCTTTGTGGTTACCCATAGATATTACAGTAGATTTTATTCACTCTGGAAAATTACAGAAAATACCAATACAGATAATAACCTTTGGACAACAACTACTACGAATAATGGTATAGCATTCCAATATCCTAAAGAGATATTAGCAAAATATATTAGCATGGTTGAATGGCCCCCAGTAATATCTATCAATAATGATCAGCACGAATTTGTTTGCGAAGAAACCCCAGCTGAAAGTAGTTTGGCTGATAGAACAACGCGAAGATTAGTTGATGACAGAGTATATTGTTTGTCCGCATCAAGCGAAGGGGCGGCTGGATCTGTTTATACAGATTACAACTACTCAACTGTACGGAATGGAAACATTATAAATATCAATTTTACTTTACAATTTCCTAGATGTGACAATTATGATGAATATCAACAAACTGAATGCCAAAAAGAAAGGGAATCTTTTGATGTAGATGGAGTAGTGGATAGAATTACTCAAAGTATTGACATCAATTAATTTTAAATTTATGGAACAACAACAAAACAATAAATATTGGTTCAAAGCAAAGACTTATGGTTATGGGTGGTATCCCGCCACTTGGCAAGCCTGGATAATCCTCCTGGTGTATTTTCTCATTCTTGGTGGATTGATTTATGTTTTTGAAACTAATATTGAAAAATATCTAGTTTCTTATCTATTGGCCGTCTTTTTTTTAACAGGTTTATTAATATATATTAGTTATAAAAAAGGTGAACCAGCCAAGTGGCGTTGGGGTAAAAAATAGGTATTATTAATTAACTAAGATTATATGAAAATATTAAAATGGTCTGCTCGAATATTGGCATTATGTATTTTAATTTTTGCTTTGCCTTTTTACTTTGGTTATGGCAATCCACTTCCATTTGCTAACCCCGATTATTCCTTGTGGGAGAATGTTGCGTTATCTATGATGCCACTGGTTTTTATTGGCTTGGCTTTGGGTTGGAAATATCCTAAAATCGCCGGTTGGATTATCATTGTAGCGATTGCTATTGGTTTTATAGTTGGTCTTTTAACAAAAGCTAATTTGAGTATTAATTTATTAGTGCCAATTATTCCTGGGATAATGTATCTCATCAATGGATATGAGCGATAGTGCCTGTGGATAAGAATAGTTGACTATATGTAAAATATACCTTACAATAAGTAAGGTATATTTTACATATAAAAAAATAGGGTCTTGTCTAGAAGATTCTAGACCTTAGACTTAAAAATGATCTTTAAAAGTAACGGATAAAGGTCTTGGTTCCGGTGATTAAACCGGAATTCGGACTCTTTCAAATACAGATAAAACTTGTGTCTGGGTATACCATTGTGTTTTCTCATCTTGCGTTTGACATACGACCAGAATGATTCAATGCCGTTAATGTGGTTGTGGTGTCTGGCAAATTCCTTGCTGTGATTAATGCGGTAATGCTTGTATCCTTGGAACACTAACCCGTCATAACTGCGCCATTTGTCGGTATATACATTGGATTTGGATTTATCTACTAAATCATGGATAATTGGCCAAAGTGCGGCTCTGGAGGCATTAGGTATAATCTGGGTATATACCACCCCATTTCTCTTTAACAATCCAACGACTGGTATTTTCCTCTGTGTACTGCGGCCTCTTTTGTCGCCGCGGTACGCGGAGCCGAAATACGATTCGTCAATTTCAATGTGGCCGGATAATTGTTTGGCATTGTTTTCCTCATAGTCGGCAATTTTCTGCCTAAACATTTCAAAGAATCGTTCTACGGTATGGCGATTTAGTTTCAATTGCTCGGCGGTTTGCACCGCCGTCAATTCCAGACAAAAATCGCCCAAAATCTTTTTAATCGTGTAATCACTTAATTTACTGTATTTCATAGGCCTTTCTAGGATATCCCAAAAAGATTTCCTAGACAAGACCCAAAAAATAATATGACATATAAACAATTCAAAATAATGAGAGTTTTAATCGCCTCATTTATTTCAGCAACCGTGGCAATGGCGATAGTATATAATAATATACTATTATCTTTGGCTGGAGTTTTAATTGGTATTCTTTTTATATTTTTGGTTCATAAAAAAACCAAAGCAGTGCTGGTAGATGAAAGAATAAAAAGCATCGGCGGCAAGGCTGCTCGGCTAACATATACTATTTCTACTATAACAATCGCTTTTCTTTCATTGATGTTTACCATGACAGGTAAACATACCGGGCAAGCAGACTATGAAATGTTAGGAATTTTACTTAGCTATATAGCACTTTTCAATTTAGCCTTGTATTCTTTATCGTATAAGTTTATAAGTAAAAAATATGGAGAAGCAGATGACGAATAAAATTAAAGTGTTTCGCGCCATGCGAAATATGACTCAAGAAGATTTGGCAGATAAAATCGGCGTTACTCGCCAGACTATTATTGCAATCGAAAAAAATAAGTATGTGCCTTCTTTAGAACTGGCTTTTAAAATTGCTGATGAGTTTAATGAAAAAATTGAAAACGTGTTTGAATATAAATAAAATTATATGACCACTTTTAAAAAATTAGATAAAAATTTATTGGGTTATATTATCGGCGTAGGTCTTTTGTTGTTCTTTTTTATTTTTCTTATCACTGGAACACAAATCGGTTATGACGTAAAAAAGCGTTGTCAATCCATCCAAAAACAATATGGTGGAGAATGTGTTGAGGTTTTAATGAAACAGGTCGCTGATACTAATACATCATACGGCAAAAATGATGCTATTTGGGCATTGGGTCAATTAGGGGATAAAAGAGCCATTCAATTCCTAAAGACATATGATAATGGACAACCATTACCTGAACACGAATCATGGAATGAAGGTGTGAGCCAATATGAATTAAGAAAGGCTATTAAACTTTTAGAAAGTGATTTCAATATATCTTCTTTGGTGTGGCGTTGAGTGGTTTTGGGACATGTTACATATTCTCCACAAGTGTCACATGTGTCCTGTCCCACATCAAAATCCTAATATTTTAGCCATTTCTCAAAATGGAGTGGGACACAGACCCCGACCCACATACCCCAATTCATCCCCTGAACAAATAGCTCAAAAAGCCTTATACTGATTGTGATTCTGGGATACTTAACCCGAGTGTCCCGCCAAACAAAACAACCCTTTACAATGGGGTTGTTTTGTTGTATTATACAGTGAATTAAATTGAAACTGTATGAGCGTAATACAAAAAATATTAATTAGCGTTTCGTCGGTGGCTGTTTTGGGTGTTGTTGGTTATTTTATTTTTGGTTATCCACCCGATTCGAAGCAAAATAGTTCGTCCAATCCAGAAAATATTGTGTCGGACTACCAAAATTTATTGACCGAAGCGGAGCAGTTGCAAATATTTGTCGGCGCTAATTGCGACAACAAGAATGACATCAACAAAAAGATACAAACAATGGAAAAACAGTTGGCAAATTTGGCTGACAGAAAAAAAGATTGGCTGGATAATGTGCCAAAATTGCCGGATGTAGAGCCGGAAATAATAAATTCGGAAAATCCACTCGGCCGACCGGGATCAGAAGTTCCAGAACTGTCATCAGACGTGCCACCGTTGCCAGATGTGGGCTTAGAAAACACAGGAGCGCATGGTTCGCAAGTACCTGAATTGTCGTCAGACGTGCCGCCATTACCAGACATCGGCATAGATTCAATTGATTCTGAATATATTCCGGAAATGCCGGAGCTTAATACCGGCCGACCGGGATCAGAAGTTCCAGAACTGTCATCAGACGTGCCACCGTTGCCAGATATTGACGAAGCTAATGTAATTGATCCAAACGAATATATTTTTCAAATAGAAGAGAGCGAGAAAAAAATAAAAGATATCCTACAGGCATTGAAAGCACTGTGCCAAGCCGAAGAAAAAGAACCGGCAAAAAAAGTGATTTCTGATAAATGCAGCGATGCTTGCCAAAGATACAAAGACTGCGCCGCTTATACCGAGGATGCTACCTCAGCAGATTTAAACGATGCTTATAGTACTTGTATGGAGGAATGTCCCACTTGGTCAAAAGAAATGATTAAATGTATTAATACTATTGATATTAGGGCGGCCAATGATTGTGTTAGCTTTGTCCAGTGTCAACTCCCGCAATTTTACGAGGAAAAATTACCTTAATGATACTCAATTTTGATAACATCAATTACACATCGCAGTAGTTTTCTAGTTTGATAGTGATTGGAAGGGAGATAATATTCATAGAAAATTAATTTTAATTTAATAACATATGTGGCAAGCAATTTTACAGACTGGCATTTCGATCGTCATCGTTGTCATTATTGCCGGACTGCGCGTGGTTCAACAATACGAAAAAGGTGTGATATTTCGTTTCGGTAAAATTATTGGTATGAAAGAGCCCGGTTTAAGTTGGATTATTCCAGTTGTTGATAGATTACATAAAGTGGATTTTCGTACCATCACTTTGCCGGTGCCGACCCAAAAAATTATTACCAAAGATAATGTGTCAGTGGATGTATCGGCCGTTACTTATTACAAAGTGGTGGACGCGGTGAAAAGTTTGGTGGCGATCGAAAACGTTATGAATGCCATTAACCAAATTGCGCAGACTTCTATGCGCAATATTGTTGGCAAGTTTCAATTGGATGAAATTTTAAGCGAGCGAGTAACCATTAATAAAGAAATTGCTACGGTTTTGGACGCGCATACCGAACCTTGGGGTGTGTTGGTGTCGGTGGTGGAGATTAAAGATATTGAATTACCAGAGAGTATGCAAAGAGCCATGGCCAAACAGGCTGAAGCTGAACGTGAAAAACGCGCCAAAATTATCGCGGCCGAAGGCGAGTTTTTATCTTCTCAGAAATTAGCTGATGCGGCGGATATTATTGCAGCTCATCCAATCGCTTTACAACTGCGCAATCTTCAAACCATGGCGGAAATTAGTATAGAGAAAAATTCTACCATTATTTTTCCCGCTCAGATGATGAGTACGGTCAGCGACATTAAAAAGTTTATGTCCAACGAATGTCCGTCAAGCACTAAGTTGTAACATATCTAGGCGCGGATTGCCTTAGATTAGAAAATGGTGAACGGAAGAAAAACGATAATGATTATCTCATTAATTTAAGTGATGTAAAGTTACAAATTGTTATTTCAAGACAAAACAGGGCCGCTAGGCTCTGTTTTTAGTTTGTATTCTATTGTAAAATGGTGTATAATATAAGCGGTTTTGGTAGTTTTTTGTAATTTTTAAAGTTAGAAGAGTGTGGACTTTCTTAGGTTAAAAGATAAAGTTTGCGTTTTGAAGCTGAGGCGCGGTTGGTGGCGTTTTGTTTTGATTACAGTAATGATAACATTTTTTGTAGTAATTATAGTTTTGGGGGCAGTAAAAGTTTACACTAAATATTATCAAGCGCAGGTTTATCCGGGGGTTTATGTGGGTAGCTACCATTTGGGTGGCATGACGGAAAATGAATTAAAAAATTTAACGGAGACGCTTAATAATCGTTTGTCCAAAGAAGGGTTAGATTTTAAAATTTTGGATAAAGGCACAGTTAGTGGTACTTTTAAGATGGATACTCTTCTAATAGAAGGGGACAGCACCATGGAATTAATTAAGCTTGATAATGAACGTTTTTGGATGTTGGCCCAAGGAGTGGGGCGAAGCGGAGTTCCTGGTTGGCGGTCATTTTTTGCTCCGGTCTGGTTGCGTTTTTTCAACAGTTACATTTCTGCTCCAGTAATAGTTAGAGACGATAAAATTTTGGAAATTTTGTCTGAAGATTTAGTAGCTTTTGAAAATTATCCGCATAATGCCAATGTTAGAGTTACTAATTTGAACAATGCCGAATACGATATTATTACTGAAAAGTCTGGTTTAATGTTTGATAAGCAAGAAATCGTTGAAAAAATAAATAATAACATTGCTCATTTGTCGTTTTTTTCTATTGTTATTCAGCCTAAACAATTTTTTCCGGATATTAAAGCCGAAGAATTAAATAATATTAAAGATCAGTTGTTGGTGGTTATGAATTACGGCGGGTTGAATATTAATTTTATTGACCCTCAGACCCAATATCGTCGTGATTGGAATATTGATCCCAGTCAATTGTCTAGCTGGCTGGAAGCGACGCGGGCGGAAGATGGAAAGATAATATTTCAGTTACAAGCGGAAGCGGTAAAAAGTTTTTTAGTAGAAAACGTCAGCAGCTATATTGATCGTCCGGCGCAAGATGCCAAGTTTAGTATGGTAGATGGTAAGGCGAGGGAGTTTTCCGCGAGTCAGTTGGGACAGGCATTGGATGTTGATGTTACTTACGAGGCGGTTAATCACGCTTTTATTGATCGTAATTTTCGCCCATTAGAGCCGACGAAAACTGTCAGTGCTGCGGTGGTGACAGTAGAACCTAATATTAAATTAGCCAGTATTAACGATTTTGGTATTACCGACATTTTAGGCGTAGGTATTTCGGCATTTAAAGATAGTCATAATAATCGTATCAAAAATATTGCTCATGCCGTCGATCGTCTTAATGGTATATTGATAAAACCGGATGAAGATTTTTCTGCTATAAAATACGCCGGTCCGTTTACGTCCGAAAATGGTTATCTGCCAGAAGAGGTGATTAAAGGTAATAAAATCAAAAAAGAAATTGGCGGCGGCATGTGTCAAATTGGCACCACTTTATTTAGAATGGCGATGAATTCCGGTATGGATATTTTGGAAAGGTATAATCATTCTTTGGTGGTTAATTATTATGCCGATCCGGTTAATGGCAATCCCGGTACCGACGCGGCTTTATATGAGCCTATTTTGGATTTAAAATTCAAAAACGACACTGGCGCTTACTTGCTTTTGCAAGCCGAAATTGATTATAAGCGTCAGCAACTTACGTTTACTCTATGGGGGCGTGCTGATGGGCGTAAAGGTTGGTATACTCACCCTATAGTTAGTAAGTGGATACCATCAGGAAGTCCGCTTCCGGATGTAGAGACCGATGAGCTTAAACCAGGGGAGAGGAAGTGCCAAGCGGCTTTCAGGGGAGCAGTGGCCAGTTTTGTTTATACTCGCATTACCTCTTCTAGCGAGCAAATAGAGCGTCGTTTTGAAAGCTATTATCGTCCGTTACCTCAAATATGTATGGTCGGAAAATCGGCATCATCCACCGCCGCGGCGGAAAATACCGGTGTCAGCCCCGAAAGTACCGTTTTACAAGAGTCATCAATTATTAACAGTTCTAGCCTTGAAATTTAATATTAAAAAAGGTATAATGTAGACGATTTATGTTATATTTATCCCAAATTTTAGGTGGTCGTGTAGAAGATAGTGCCGATCAAGTAGTCGGGCGGCTTAAAGATATCTTGGTAGAGTCTAAGCCGGGAAATTATGCTCGGATAGTTTTTTTATTGGTTAAATCCAAAAAAGGTGAAGATATTTTTATTCCTTACGAATATGTTGAAAGTTTGGGCCGACAAACTGTTGATTTAAAAAATATTTTTGACAAAATTAATTTAGCGCCCACTCCTTCTCGGTGTATTTATTTAAGCCGTGATATTTTGGATCAACAAATTGTAGATGTAGACGGTGCGCGCGTGGTGCGTGTGAACGATTTATCTTTGGGAATTTTTGAAGATCAGATGTGTGTATTGGGGGTAGATGTGAGTTTTAGAGGAATTTTAAGACGGTTGGGTGTAGCATGGCTTGATCCATTTCGATTAGTTTCCGTTCATTTGGTTGACTGGCGTAAGGTACAGCCGGTCAAAGGGGCGTTAAAATTAGATACAATTTCTAGTGATTTAAGAAAACTGCACCCAGCTGATCTGGCAAATATTATTGAAGATTTAAATTTGCATCACGGTACCAAATTAGTAAATTCTCTAGAAAGCAGAGAAGCGGCCAAAGTGTTGGAGGAACTTAATCCGCATTTGCAAAAAATTCTCATTAAGCATCTTGGTCCCGCTAAAGCCGGGCGGATTATTGAAAAAATGTCCACTGATGAGATAGCCGATTTGATGCAATTATTTTCGCAAAAAGAAGCGCAGAAGTATCTTTCGTTATTACAAGATAGCAGAGTCGAAAAGGTAACTAAATTGATTAAATATGAGGATGATACCGCCGGCGGATTGATGAATACCGATTTTATTTCCGGTCATCCCGATTGGACAGTAGCGCAGATGATCGAAGAGATAAGAAAATATTCGCCCGATATGCGCTCGATTACGTTTGTGTATGTGGTAGATAACTTTGGAAAGTTTTTAGGGCCGGTGTCATTGCGTAATTTATTATTAGCTGATAATAAGGAAAAATTAAAAGAGCTTTATAAGTCTGCTGATCGATTGGCGACTTTGCGCCCCGATTATCCTTTGGATAAGGTGGTTAATTTGATGACCAAATACGATTTATATTCAGCCGCTGTAATAAGTCATGATGGTAAGATTGCTGGGGTGGTAACCATTGATGATGTGATGCGTTGTCTGGCGCCCAAGGCTTAGTTGTATGAAAATAATGCGCTATATCAAAAATTCCAGCTGGTATATTAGATTGGCTTTTATATTATCGGTGATCGGGCCTGGTATTATCGCCGCTAATGCCGATAACGATGCCGGTGGAATTACCACTTATTCAATTGCCGGCGCTCATTTTGGCACCAAGATGCTTTGGGTGCTATTTTTAATTACTTTTTCTTTGGCGATAACGCAAGAAATGGGCGTGCGCATTGGCTTGGTAACTCGCCAAGGTTTGGCGGGAGTGATTCGAGAAAATTTTGGTTTGCGTCTTACCGCTTTTGCCATGATTCTCATGCTTATCGCCAATATCGGTACGATTACCGCTGAGTTTGCTGGTGTGGCCGCCGCTTTTTCTATCTTTGGATGGAGTAAATATTTAGTAGTGCCGATTTCGGCTCTAGCGGTATGGTTTATTCTTTATAAGGGGTCATTTAAAACCACTCAAAAGATATTTTTATTATTTTCTTTTTTTTATATTGTTTATATTGTCAACGGTTTTGTGGTTGGGCCGGATTTTGGTCAGGCCGCCAAAAGTTTAATAACTCCAACCATTGAGTGGACCATGCCTTTTCTGGTGACCATGATTGCTCTTATCGGTACCACGATTACTCCTTGGGGGCAGTTTTTTATTCAGTCGTATGTAGTTGACAAAGGTTTGGAAGCCAAACATTATCGCATTGAGCGTTGGGAAGTTTTTTTTGGCGCTTTTGTTACTAATATTGTTAGTTTTTTTATTATTATTTCCACTGCCGCTACTTTATATAAGCATGGTATTCATATTACCGATGCTAGCGACGCCGCTCGGGCGCTCGAGCCCTTGGCTGGGCAATTGGCGCAGATACTGTTTGCTTTTGGTTTATTTGTGGCGTCGATGTTAGGAGCTTTTATTTTACCAACTGCCACCGCTTATGCATTTTGTGAAGCTTTTGGTTGGGAATCCGGTTTTGACACCACTTGGAAGAGCGGCAAAACTTTTTATGGTATTATTTTGGCTTGTATAGTTGTACCGGTAATTATTGTTCTTATACCAAAAATTTCCCTTATTAAAATAATGGTTTTGTCGCAAGATATTAACGGAATTTTATTGCCGTTTATTCTGTTGTTTGTAATGAAGATTATTAATGACCGGCGAATAATGGGGGAACATGTAAATAAGCCAATCGGCAATATTATTTCTTGGCTTACTATTGTTGGTATTTTGGTTGCGACTGCGGCGTTGTTGGTTATTTCTTTTATTGGTTATTATTAAGTCGATTTAAAACTTCTAGAAATTTTTGGGCGGTAGTTTCCCAGCAGAATTTGTCGGCTTGTACATATCCGCTTTCAATCAGGCGGTTTTTTAATATTTTATTATTTAATATTTCGATAATGGCCGTTGCCAATTCAGAAGGTTTATTTGGATTAATCAGATAGGCGGCGCCAGCGGTAATTTCTGGTAGTGAAGAGCGATTTGTCGTAATTACCGGAGTGCCCGCAGTCATTGCTTCAAACACGGGAAAACCAAATCCTTCATAAAAGCTTGGGTAAACAAACAGGTCGGATATGGCATAAAGAGCCGATTTATCTTGGTGATCGATATAACCCAAAATTTTAATATATTTATGACAGGATGACTCTTTAATGCGTTTAAAGATTTTTTTGTTTTTCCATCCTGGCGCGCCGGCAATAACTAGGTAATAAGTGGCCGGGAGCAAGGGGCTAGCTTTTTCAAAAGCGGCGATTAGATCAATAATATTTTTTCTTGGTTCCGTGGTTCCCAAAAAGAGAATAAAATTTTGGGGTAGTTGGTATTTGTTTCTGATGATTTGTTGTTCTGTTGGCGTAGGTTTATTATTTTTCTTAATGCCCGGATAGATTGTCGTTATTTTTTGAGAATCAATTTTATAAATATCAATCAGATCTCGTTTGGTATTATCGGAAGGGGTTAATATTATATTCGCGCGTTGGCATTGTTTTTTCGGTTGAATTACCCGGTTTTTTATCTGCCATTTTAAAGGATAAAATTCGGGGAAAAGATTAAAAGATAAATCATGAACAGTAAGAATAAATTTAGTTTTTTTTGTTAAGCTTAAAAAATTTAAATTAGTGGAAAAAAATATATCTAATTTTTTTTCAGCGATTGATTTTGATATGATATTATCAATTTTGGGATAATAGCAATATCGCATTGCCATGTTGAAGATTTTATTTGGCCAGTGATAGGCGATATAATGAACATTGGATTTTTGCCATTGAGGAATGTCGGCTGTGATATCTTGATAGGAATTATAAAACAAATAATATTGATTGGTTAAATCAATATTTACCAGAGCGTTTATTAATTCAAAAGTATATTCGGCCACCCCGGTTCGCAGGGGAGACATGAGAGGGCGGATATCGATGCCGATATTCATATTAACGCAGAAGCGGTTGTTGGTTCCAACCTTTCTTAAATTCTTCCCAACGATCTCCAATTAATTTTTTTATTTTCGGTTTAAAATTATTAGTTCCAAATCGTAAGGCGTGTTCACGAATTTTATAAGTATTCCAATTATTGGGATTAAAGTTTAGTAAAGTATCCAAGAGTGTTTCCCACTTCTGTTGCTTAAAGAATATTCCAGTTTCACCGGCAATAATCGTTTCGGTTGCGCCCCCATCTTCGTAAGCAATCACCGGTCGTCCGCTTGCCATAGCTTCAATAGCGGTAATACCGCAATCTTCGGTTTGAGGGTGGATAAAAGCTAGGGCACGGCTCATTAATTCAGTTTTATATTCATCACTAATTTGGCCTACAAATTGGATGTTGGCTTTGGCATATTTTTGTAAGTGACATTTTTCTGAACCATCGCCAAAGATTATCAAGGGCCATTTTAAGCGATTAAAGGTTTTTACCACTAAATCTAGGCGTTTATAGGGGACCAGTCTTCCGCCGGCTAAGAAGTAATTGCCCAAATCCGGAGAGATAGTAAATTTATGAGTTTCTACCGGAGGATAAATAATGTCGCTATCACGGCGGTAATATTTTGATATGCGTCCGGCGACTGTTTTAGAGTTGGCAATAAAGTGGTCGACTCGATCGGCACTCATTTTGTCCCAAAGGCGCATGCGATGAATAATTCCCGGCAAAAAAGATTTGATAAATAAATTATATTTTAAATCTGCCATGTAGGTGTGAGTGTCGGCCCAGAGAAAGCGCGGAGGGGTATGGCAGTAAGAGATGTGCATGGTGTTAGGGCCGGTAATAATTCCTTTGGCAAATACACTGGATGAAGATAATACTACATCGTAAGAGCATAAATCGTGATTTTCGGTGGCTTGTGGCATCCAAGGTAAATACCATTGGTAGTTAGTTTTGATCCAAGGCAGTTTGGCTAGAAATGATTCATGAATACGTTCGCGATTAAAATATGGAATGCGTTTTTGGTCATGAAATAAAACAAAAATTGGCGCTTCCGGCCAAAGTTCGTGCATGGCTTTAAGCACTCTTTCCGCTCCTCCATCTTGAGATAAATAGTCGTGTACTAGGGCGATTTTCATAAAAGCATTAAAGCATGAAAACACAAGAACAAAAAATTGTTTTAGGTTTTAATGAGTTTTTACCACGCTCCCTTTTTTAGAAATACCGCGAATGGTGTTTTTGCTAAAATAATTAAATCGGTAATTAAACTCCAGTGTTCGATATAAAAAGTATCTAATTTTACTTCATCTTCAAAGTTTAAGTTGCTTCGTCCGGATATTTGCGGTAGGCCAGTAATGCCGGGTTTAATTGCCAAAACATTTTTGTGATGTTTCTGATATTTTTCCACTTCGCGCGGCTGATGTGGACGCGGACCAACCAAGCTCATGTTGCCTTTTAAGACGTTAAAGAATTGGGGGGTCTCGTCTAAACTCCAACGGCGGATAAATTTTCCGAAAGGAGTAACCCGCGGATCGTCTTTAATTTTATAGACCGGTCCATCTTTTGAACTTTGGGTTTTTATTAATTCCGCTTCGGTTTTTAAAGCTTCTTCGCCGGATTGCCCAAATTGCGCACCGGTACAATATTTTTGGTAGAGAGAGCGAAATTTATATGTGAAGAATTTTTTACCGACTCGTCCGACGCGTTCATTTTTGTAGATTAAAGGTCGGCCGGTCTCCATTAGAATTATTAAAGAGATAATGATGAAGATGGGGGAGAATAGTATTATGAGAATAATACTGCCCGTCAAGTCAAACCCGCGTTTCCAAATACTACCCCAACCCGTTAAGCGTGTTCGGCATAGTTCTATCATTGGCACATCAGCGATGGTGGACATTGCCATATTACTAGATATAGTGGCAAATAAGTCGGCAGAATATTTAAAAGTAATATGGCGGGCATTGGCAAAATCAATCGCCGCCAAAGCCGAATCTTCATCCGCCTTGGGGTCGGCAAAAATTATTTCTTCAGGATTAAGTTTCATAATTTTCGCTTCTGTTCCATTCTCAAATTTTGGAATTATTGTTAATACCACATAACCCAAGGATTTATTTTGTAGGGCTTCATTAATTTTTTGGGCGATAATGTCATTTCCAATAATTATTGTGCGTCGTAACCCCCAACCCATTCGATGTAGCCATATTTTAAGGATTTTTATCAAAATTCTCTCTGCGCATACGTAGAGAGTGGCCAAAATCCAGCCCGCCAAAACTAAAAATCGCGAATCAAATTTTTGTAAAGAGAAAAAAACATAA
Source organism: Candidatus Magasanikiibacteriota bacterium (assembly GCA_041678665.1). Taxonomy (GTDB): domain Bacteria; phylum Patescibacteriota; class Patescibacteriia; order Magasanikbacterales; family GWA2-37-8; genus GWA2-37-8. Next base: position 2,717 of record JBAYNU010000021.1, on the reverse strand, counting down.
AGCGCGATGCCGGCAAATCCGGTGGCACAGGCAAAAAGCACACGGCTAAGGTCGTTGATTAGTTTGCGATTGGGATTAGTGTGATATAAGCCATTAAAGGCAAAAAGTATAATCCAACCACTAGATACAATCAATAGGATGGGCCAGAATTTGTCCCAAGGTAGGTTGAATAGTATTGGGCGGATGGAAGTGATCCAGTCGGTATAACGTAGGGCGTAGGCGCTAATCCCGGCTGTCACCAGCGCTAAATAATCCAAAGGTAGCTGAAGAAATGCGAAAGTGAGTTCAAAGCGTTTCATAGAAATTAGCTATTAGCTGACAGCTTTTAGCTGTTAGGTTTTATGGTATATTACTGTATTTTGGCGGTTTGGTCAAACGATATTTAATCTTGCTTTTTGTATTAATTTTAGCTATAATTATGATATGAAAATCTTAATTCCCAAAAATAAAATTTCCAATCCCGAATCCGGCATTAGACGGTGTGGATATGGGCAGGTGGTAGATAGGCGTCGAGGGCAGGTGAGTTACGCCAGACGACTCACGGGTGGGCTCTATCCACGCTTTCATGTGTATATAGAAGAAGCGGGCGACAATTGGTCGTTTAATTTACATTTAGATCAACGCGCGCCGATTTATACCAGTGTTACCGCTCACAGCGGTGAATATGATGGGGAAGTGGTGGAAGGTGAGGGAGATAGAATTGTTAAATTATTGTTGGCATTGACAGTATCAGCTTAGTATGGTTATATATATGCACCCTGCGATTTGGCCACTTTAGAGTTCGCGCTTCCCCCCGACCGGCAGAGCGGCCAAAGTAGTTAGCAGGGTTTTTTATTTGGCAATCTATTGACAAAAACCCCAAAATGTGCTATACTACGCGAGTTCGTGGTTGACGATCGTCCCGATGTTACATCGGGGAGGAAAGTCCGAACATCTCCTAATTTATTAGGAAAGTGGTAGTGGGTAATACCCACCATTTGAACCGCGAAGTTCAAAGCGGGATAGCGGCACAGAGACAATACTAGTGAAGTGGTTGGTCGACGGCAACGTCGATTAATTGTTCATCAAAGGTGAAAAGTGCATGGAGGTTTTAGATCTCGAGTCTAAAGCCACTGTGCTCTCCGCGCTGAAAGGCGACGGAGTGCCAAGCCCTACCTGATGCAAGAGCAGCCCCGACTTTGTGTCGAGGAAAAGTTCGCTCGCATTGATCGTGCTGGCGACAGCACGGCTAGATAAATGATCGTCGTCCCGACCTTGTGTCGGGTCACAAAATTCGGCTTATAACCACGAATAAAATCCCGCCTGTTAAAGGGCGGGATTTTGTTTGGAATTTTAATATAAATTTGATGCGCGGTATTTGGAAAATTATTCCACTATTTCTAAATAAGGGGGAGTTAGTGTTCCATTCTTTGATATCTTCATCTCACCGAAATATTTTAAATAATTTTCTAATTCTGTTCTTTTTTCCAGCCATTGTCTTAGTTCTCCTTCATTTTCCATCGCCCACTTTTTTCTTTGCTCTTCTTTGGTTGTCATGTTTAGATCTACTTGGTAGGGTGGCGATTTTAATGTGTCATACAATGACATTATGCGCAGGAGTTTGATTTCTTTTTCTTTTAGTATTGGGCAGTCTTTTATTTTGCTTAGATACACATCCGATACAAATATTCGGTCATCATTTCTAACAGCAACATCTTTAATAGTAGCGCTGTTAATTATACTTATAAATTTTGCCAAAGCTTTGCTCATTAATTTGGTGTCAACCGCACCACTTATATCTTGCGTCGTCTTGATCGGGGTTGAATAAGCGCTCTCTTTGGCTTGATTTTTTAACCATTCAAATATTTTTTCTTTCGCTTGAGAAATAGGCAGTTGCAATTTTTTTATTTCTCCTTGCCATTTTTCTCGGTCTTTGGTATGGTTTTTGGTAATATCTTGATAGGATTCCCATGGCTCCTTAATATTTTGACCTTCTCTATCCATATTGATAAATTAGATTTTAATTAGTGATAATAATTTTTTAACATTTTTTTCTCTTTAAAAAATTATGCGGGGATTGAAAAACTTTTTAAAAAATATCGGTTTAGTTAATACCAAGCTGTTTGTCTAGTGGCGGATAAGAAAAGTAAACGCGGATGTTAAAATCTGAATCCATCAGCTCGATCATTTCAAAATTAACACGAGGTATTAATTTAAATCTTTCTTGCTGCAGATATTTATCCTTAAAGTCGTGGTAGTTATTGATTGTGAAATCAGCATCTCCACGTTCTGGCTTAGCCACATCAGGGTGTCTTATTTTTAACAATTTAAGTTGGCCAGAAACCGTTTCAATCGGATTAACATGGTAAAGCGGTCCGGACGGAGTTTGCTCAATGACTTTGCCAATTTTACCTGTGAGTTTTTTAAGTTCGTCGTATTCATCATCGCTTTGAGAAAACACACAAGCGTAGTTTACTGGAGCGTCAATTGCATCGGTAAACTTATTTTTCAATTCGCACGCTTTTTTAACAATATCGGTAGCAAGATTAATTATGTTTATTTGACTCATAGAGATATTTTTTCTAGCATGTGATTGATTTTGCATAATGTTTAAGGCACTACTGTTGCGTTAACCTAAATTTATTAGTAATATTTTATCTAATTCTACATTAAAATTCAACTTTTTGCAATTTTGCGATTTGAATTTAAAATGGGATAATTGTGGTGTTTTAACTAAT
>JBAYNU010000020.1:0-18234 GCA_041678665.1 Candidatus Magasanikiibacteriota bacterium | reverse complement strand
TAACATTTTGTGCGTATGCTCATAAAATCACCTCCTTTCTGAATTGAGAGGTGGTTTTATTATACCAAGAGCTACGCTTTTAAACGCACACACCCGCTAACGCGGGTGGTTTATCTGATTAATAAAAAACGCCCGGTGAAAACCTGGCGTTTTTTTATTGATAAATATCATCATTATATCTTCCCCAAATCCAGTTCATTATTAAATTCAATAGCTTTTACAAAATCCGGCATGTGACTAATGAGAATAAGCGCACCATCAAAATTATCAATCGCTTTGGCGATAATCGGAATATGGCGAAAATTAATGTGATTGGTTGGTTCATCCAAAACCAAAAGACCCGGCTTCATCAAAACCAAACGCGCAAAAGATAACAATCCTTTTTGACCTTCGGATAAATGAGAAATTTTTAAGCCCATCAGTTCGCCAGTAATTAAAAATCCGGCGGCAATCGAACGCATTTCTTGGGTATTGATTTCGGCGGTTAAAACACTTTGCAAAGAATCAAAAACGGTTTGATTATAATCTAGGGTAGCAAAATCCTGGCTATAATACCCCACACGCGTATCTTTAAGAATTATGGCATCATTATTTAATTCGTTAACCAATGAACGCAATAGGGTGCTTTTACCGATGCCGTTTGGTCCGGAAATTATTAAACGGTCTCTTTGTCTTAAAACAATGTTTACTTCTTTTGTTAGCGGTTCATGATTTTTTATTACTTTGACGAATTTAATTGTTACAATATTACCAACAATCCCCTGGGCGGGAATATCAAATTCGCGAATGGTTTTGTCTTCACGCCGGACGTCAACTTTATTTTCTTCCAACTCTTCAATTTCTTCTTTAAGCTTGCTCGCCAGCTTGCGCATCTTACCGCCTTTGTTGGCAAAAAAGTTTACTTTTTCTTTATTATCCAAAATTTCTTTTTCCAACTGAGCATTCTTCTTAATTTCTCTTTCGATACGCAAATTTATTTCTTCCACCACGGAAAAATAATCACCGACATAAGTTTCAATTTTTTTAGTAAACACATCCAAATACACCACGCCTTCAGTAAAACAATTTAAAAAATCGGCATCATGTGAAATTACCATGACGGTTTTGTCATACATTACTAAAAACTGAATCAGATGATCAATACCGTCTCGATCCAAATTATTGGTAGGCTCATCCAAAAGTAAAATATCCGGATTTTGAATAAGCGCATAAGCCAAAAGTAAACGCGCCTGTTGACCGCCGGACAACTCCCCTACTTTTCTTTCGATAGGAACGGTTAAATTGACAGCGTTCATCACTTTACTTATCTGACTTTTAATATTACCGGGAATAGTTTGAAAAGCTTGAGAAAAATATTCTTCAACAGTCAATTTTAAATCTTTTTTATCCACTATTTGCGCAGCCGTGGCAATAGTGGCATTATCAGTGATAAAAACATTGCCTTGAGTGGGTTTAAGATCGCCTTTAATTAATTTAAAAATTGTACTTTTACCGGCACCATTTTGTCCCATTAAAGTAATCTTTGTACCTTTACGAATGCCAAAACCAACCTCGCTTAACACCGGTTTTCTTTCTTCATATTCAAAAGTTACATTGTCGAATCTTAAAATGACATTTTCCGCCATAGTTTTGTTGGATTAATTTTACCGACGATGCCAATTGCGATTATGATCACGGTTTTGAAACTGACCAGGAGTACGGCGGACACGACCGCGGCTGGGGCCATTAAAAGATCCGCTGGATTGGTGAGTTTGATGAATGGGGGCAACAGAAATACGGCGCGGTGGCAAAACCGGAAGCACGGCCAATGGGATGGGTTTTTTGATTAGTTTTTCTATTTGCCGGATGTCTCCTCTTTCTTCGGGACCAGCAAAAGAAACCGCCTTGCCCGTGCTACCCGCGCGGCCGGTGCGGCCAATACGGTGCACATAATCTTCTACGTTACTGGGTAAATCATAGTTAACTACCAAAGCGATATCTTCCACATCAATGCCTCGCGCGGCAATATCGGTTGCGACGAGCACCCGATATTTTCCGGTTTTGAAACCGGCCATGGCGGCTTGACGTTGCGCCAGCGAACGGTTGGAATGAATTTCCACCGCAGTATGACCCATCTCTCTAATAAACGCGGCAATTTTTTTGGCACCGCGCTTAGTACGCGAAAAAATTAACACCGTACCGACGGTATCAGCCAACAGCTTATCTAAAAGTTGCGGTCGTAATTCTTTGGATACCATGTATATTTCTTGTTCCACCTGTGCGGCGGCCGTACCCGCCGGAGCTACTTCAATACGCCAAGGCGCTTTCATATAATGAGCCGCTAAATCAGCGATTGCTTTGGGCATGGTGGCCGAAAACATCATTGTTTGACGATCTTTGGGGGCATATTTTAAGATTTGTTTAATCTGTGGCGCAAACCCGATATCAAACATCCGGTCCGCTTCATCCATTACAATCATTTTAACTTTTTCCAAAGTTAAATTCTTTTGTTGCAGATGATCGATTAACCGACCTGGGGTGGAAACGATAATGTGCGGATTTTTACGCAACGCCTGTATCTGTTGATAAGAAGAAGCCCCACCAATCAGAACTACCGTGCGCAGTCCTAATTTTGAACCAATACTTTGTAATACTTCATTCACTTGAAGCGCCAATTCGCGCGTAGGGAGCATGATAAGACCTTGACCGTGATTTTGACCAAGCAATTGAATCATCGGCACGCCAAAAGCCAGCGTCTTGCCGGTGCCGGTTTGAGCAATACCTACAATATCTTTACCTTCCAAAACCGCTGGAATACACTGGTGTTGGATGGGTGTAGGAACAGTAAATTCGAGGTATTTAATTACCTCGAGTAGTTTAGGAGAAATGCCCAGTCCATTAAAACTAGGCGCAATCTTTTGTGCTTGTGACATATTATTATATTATGACCCGAGGTTCTCTCCCGATTTTGTTTCGCACAAAATCGAGGATCCGCGATTTCGACCACAGTCGAAATCGGGATAGGCCACCTATAATGACACAAAAGATTCGAGTCGTTGGCTTATTTAAGCCAAAAATTAACTAGGAATACAATAGTATAGCACAAAAACACCCTTTTGTCAAGAGGGTTATTTATAAGGCAATTAAAGCTAGTTTTTCTTGCCGAGAGAGTTTTTTTATTTGGTTTTCTGCCTTTTGAGCCAACGATCGACTGCGAAATTTTTTGAAATAAACTAACTTAACTGGTCGACGAGCGCGGGTATATTTAGCACCCAATTTAGAAGTATTGTGCTCCCTCACCCTTCGTTTTAAATCGGTAGTAACGCCGGTATAGAGCGTCTCGTCGAAACACCTAAGAATATATAAATAATAGTACATGCTTGTTGCTTTACAAGGTAATTTAATCAATTTTCTCCTGATATTTTTATATTATTATACTACTCTCATAAAATCTTGACAATAAAAAACAATGGTTGAACGGGCCATTGTTTTTTACTTGAATTTAATTACTAAAATAATTTTACCAACCAGCCAAACAAGCTAAATCCAGACTGAATATTATTTAAAGAATTTTCTACCATCGTATTAGCTTGTTCCAACGTTTGAATTTGACTCGTTAAATTTTGCAAATCCACTTGATTAACTAACTGTGTCCGTAGTTCATTTAGCTGTTCAATTTGCTCACGATTTTGTTCTAATACTTTTTTGGTATTTTTAATTTCATTGTAATTTAAACCAATAAAAAATTTTATCAACTTGCTTCGATTTTGAATCTTTTGCAAACTCGCGTCCAATTTTTCTTGAATTTGATTTTGAGCTTGAGCGATGACCCTCACTTGCTCCCCGATGCCGCTATTTTTATCAGCAATTTGTAGTATTTCTTGTACTGCATTGGCTACTTGACTTCTTCGCTGTTCACCAACACTAGCCTCGTCGCCGACTTGTACCGTTATTTCTTTTTGTTCGCGATTTTGAATCGCATTGCCTAATTCACTTCCATTGTGTAGCCGTTCTGGTAATTTTTGCTGAACAGTAACATCAACATCGGCCACTTGGCCGCTGCTTGTATTTTCTACTTGTAAACCTTGACCGGTTCCCTGATTTTGTTCTTTTAATTCCGGATTTTCAATACCAGTGGTAGGTTCGTGAATACCCTTATTAATTTGGCCGCCGCCGTTTTGACCCATGGCATGCGCACCACTACCAAATAAAGCAAAGGCTGCAAGAAGACCAACAATAAAAATTATTTTATTCATACTTTTATAAGTTACTATTTTAAAATATCCGACCTTTAATTTAAAATCTAAAAAAATTAGCAACAAACAAAATAATACCCGCGCCAAAAAGACAACCGGCCATTTTTCCAACTGCCGATTTAAGCATTGTTCTCTCTTCAGACACCAATTGCAGTCTTAATTTTTCGGCAGAATATCCTTCAAAAATCCCTGCCACACCATCTGTAATAGCATTTCCAACAACACCACCCAAAATTGCCCCCGTCACTCCGCCAAAATGTCCGCCGAAAATCGCCATTACCGCCAATATTCCATTATCTATCAACCCAAAATATACATCGGGCAAAGCAGATCTTAAATTTATCTTAAAAGGTAAAAGAGACAATAAGCAAATTACGGCTAACAAAATTAACATTGGCCCAATCCAGTAGTCGTCATTAATAAGAAATATACTAACCGCCCCAATTACAATACAAAGCGTAAATATATTTATAATAGCTAAAAAAAATTTCTTGTTCATATTTATTTGTTGATATTTAATCTTTTTTCGTATTTATTTGGTTTATTGGCAATAATTTCTTTATATATTGGTATTAATTTATTAGTCATATTTTCAGAACTAAACTGCTTGGCTGTTTTCATGGCGTTGATAGATAACTGCTTGCGCAAATCATTATTGTCCAAAATACCTTTTATCGCTTCAATCATTTCTTTTTCAGAGTTAACCAGATATCCATTAACACCATTTATAATTATTTCTGGAGCTACTCCGACAGGAAACGCCACCGGAATAATTCCTTGCGACATTCCTTCGACCATACTTAAACAGAAACCCTCATAGCGGGAAGTAATTAGCATCACACTGCCGCAAAGAGCCCTTAACTTTTCTTTAATTTCCAGCTTGTATAGGTTTGTATAAACGGTATGGAGATTGACAGACAATCTTAACCAAGAGTTAATCTCTTTATTAGCCGTCATTAAAATACTAAGTTTGGGCACGTTTTTGAACGCCCGATAAGCATAAACGAGCCGATCCAACCCTTTTAATTTGAAAGTAAATACATCTTGTCCGATACGCCCCAAATAGATAAGCCAGGGAGTGGCTACGACTTCTCTCGGGCTATCATCAAACCAAAAATCTTCTATGGCATTATGGACTACATGAATTTTTGCTTCGTCAATTCCGTCGTTTATCAAGTCGTCCTTTACTATCTCCGAAGTGGCTACAATAGCCACCACTCGTTTGGCAACTAAATTTTCAATATCCGCTATATCTCTTAACGGCCGCCTAGTTTTTATGTTAAGTTCACTAATAATTTTGGCTTGTTTTAATTCGTGCCATATTTCTCTTAGCTTCGGCTCGGTTTGATTTGTGCGGGGTGTCGCATGGATAAAACCGCTCGTGGTTGAACCGAAATGAGAAACAATAGGCGTTGAAAAAGATAAAAAAGCAATCGGAGTATATGTGGTTCCTTGAATAATATCACAACCTAAAACTTTATTTCTATGTTCTAATAAACTAAAAAAGAATAATATATTATTAAAACCCTTCAAGTGGTGTGGAGCGTCTACTAATTTTACTTTGGGATAAAAGTGCGCCATCTCGATACCGTTCCCTTCTAATTTAGAAGAAATCAGGCTATTTATATAGCCTGCTCCGGTTTTTAATTTTTTCTCTTGGTGGATGAACGCAATCTTCATATAATGATTGTATCATAAAAAATAATATATAACTAGCTGTGTTATATATTAAATTTTAATTAAAAAGCTTTATTACAAACGACCACGCGAAACTTAATAAAAATAACAGCGTCCCGGTCAAAACGATGGTTGCTCCGGAAGGAAGATCTAAATAATAAGAAGATACTAATCCAACCAAAACGATAAGGGCTGAGATAAAAATGGCCAAAATTGTAAAATGTTTAAAAGATTGAGAAAATAATTTGGCGATGGCGCTGGGTGTAACTAAAAGAGCGCTGACTAAAATAATGCCGATCAATTTGATGCTTAAAATAATAGCAACTGCGGTGGACATGTACAGAATTAAATCATATATCCATGGTCTTATTCCGGCCAAATAGGCGCCAACTGGATCAAACGTACTAAATAGTATTTTACGATAAAAAATAAATAAACCAATTAAAATTATAGAACCAATTAAAATTATATTCCACAAATCGTGAGTATTAATCGTTAAAATATTGCCAAATAAATAACTGATTAATTCTGGCTGGTATCCTTGATAAAAATGCAACAGAACAATGCCAATAGCCATACCCGTGGTAAACATGACTGCAATCGCCATATCACTGGAAATTTTGGTCTTTTTTTCCAAAAAATAAATAAAGGCCGCAATAAACATTGATAAAATTGCCGCCACCGGAATCGGCGCCCAACCTAAAAGCAAAGCGAGAGCGATGCCGGATAAAGAAGCGTGAGCGATACCATCCCCTATTAAACTCATTTTGCGAGTTACCACAAAAGTTCCCAGCCAACCCAGAAGTACGGCTACAAAAATTCCCGAGACGAGCGCGCGGATCATAAATGGATATTGCAAAGCTTCCAACATATTAGTGTGTGTGATACAACCCGGCGCCGATACCGTAGAGTTGTTTAAGATTTTCTGGGGTAATAACTGTTTCCGGACTACCAGAACAAATCATTTTTTTATTTAAACAGATGACTTTGTTTGCATATTTATTTACCACATTAAGCTCGTGCGAAACAATCAGGCAGGTAGTGCCCCGTTCTTGATTGATTTTTTTGATAAGATCATAAATTGTTTGCTCGCCGACGATGTCTATCCCGGTAGAAGGTTCGTCAAAAATCAAAATTGCTTTTTCGTGTAAAAGTGCTTTGGCAATCATGACGCGTTGAAATTGACCACCCGATAATTCACCTAATTTATTCCGTTCGATATTATTTAGACCCACCTCTCCAAGAGAACGCTGGATATTGATACCACTATGTTTTTTTTCTCCGCATGCTTCTAAACTCATGAATTCATAAACCGTAATTGGAATATCGTGGTCAAATTCAAATTTTTGCGGAACATAACCGATACTTTTTATCACTTGGCAAGGTTGTTTGCCAAAAATTTTTACATCACCGACAATCGGTTTATAAACTCCAATAATATTTTTAAGTAACGTGGTTTTGCCTGAGCCATTTGGACCGATAATCGCGGCCATATCGCCGGAATCAATTACAAAATTAATATTGTCCAAAGCGACAAAATTACCAAATTTATAAGTTAAATTTTTTACTACAATTATTGGTTGGCTCATAGCAAAATCATTATACTATCAAAATCAACTTATTTCAACGCCTCATAAATATTATTAACATTAAAATCAATTAGACTGAGGTAGCTATTTCGCCCATCAATACCGCCCAATGGATCCAAAATATTAACTTTAACTTTTAAATCACTGGCAAAGGTGCTGATTGCCTCTTTGGATAATTGGGGTTCAACAAACAAGGCGGTGATATTATCTTTTTTAATTAAATTCTGAAGGTTAATTAAATATTGGGGGGTGGGACTTTTGCCCGGAAAAGGCTCGAAAGCACCAGCAATATGAAGGTCAAAATGATCGGCAAAATATCCCCAAGCGTCATGAAAAACTATCAAATCTTTTTTGGCTAAATTTTGCAATTTGTTTTGCCATTCTTGATCTTTGCTTTTTAGACTGACGACAAAATTTTGGGCATTAGTTTCGTAATAATCTTTATTGATCGGATCAACCTCACCCAAATCAGTAGAAATTTGTTCAGCCATTATTTGCGCATTATTTGGATCTAGCCAAGCATGAGGATCCATATCGACACTACCACCGCCCGACTCTGGTGCGTCTAAACTGATATGATTAGAATTGAATGGATTAAATGGTTTGAGTTTCAAAAATTGATTCAATTCAACAATTTTTACACCGTCAATCACATTGGCAATATCCTTGGCCCAATTATCTACTTCGCCGCCAACGGTGAAAAGAAGCCGGCTGCCCCGGGCATCATTAATCTGCCCCGGAGAAACTTCGTATGTATGCGGACTAGATCCGGGCGGCAAGATTAAAATTGAATCAATCTTTTCTCCACCCACTGTTTTTACAATATCATAAAGCGGAAAAATAGTGGCCGCAATTTTAATTTTGTCGGTATTGTCAACATTTTTGTGGCTAAAATTACATCCGGATAAAAATAAAATCCCAATAAATAAAAATGCTCCTCCCAAAATGAATTTTTTATACATACTATTTTACGCATTTATTGCATATCCCAGTTAGTGTCAACTGATGATATACATTGAAAAAATTTTTAAAACTATTAAAATCATGATAGCACTTTACTTCTTCCGTATATCCGCATTTTTTACAAATGATATGGTGGTGAGGCACAACAGCCAAACAATACAATTTTTCTTTTTTTATTACTTCTACATTTACTAAATGCAGGTCTTCAAATAAATTTAAGGCGCGATAAACCGAAGCTTGATCAACGGTTTTGATCTTTTTGTGCAGATTACGTGCAGAAATCGGATGGTGACAGGCGAACAATTCGCTCAATACCAACTGTCTTGGGGTGGTCATTTTATAACCTGCGTCAATTAATTGTTTTTTGAGCTTTTTCATATGTGAACATAATAACATAACTGCGAATAGTTCGCAAGTAGGGTGTAAATAGTGCCCCCCATCCCTATCATTTGATTGCCGAATTAAAAAGCGATCCAATAATCGGATCGCTTTCGATATTAAACCAACGTTTTATGGACAAGGGGCGAATTCACAATTTGGGCCTGTGCGTCCAACGGCCGAACCATCTGGACAGAGTTTAGCTTCAGCGGTGCAAGCAATAGGCTGGCTATTTTCCTCAACCAATATTAAAGGAATTTCTAGAGCATCGTCGTTTTGAGAAAGACCAGAAGGGTTGTCTTTTTTTAGTATCAGAGCCCCACGATTAGAAACCGCTGTGCTAGCTGCAAAATGTAATGTCGCTTCAAACGGAAATTTATGCTTGAAGATTTCGCCCAAAAATACACAGGGCATAATTTCGCATTGGAAACTACCACAATATTACCTTTGGAAGAGAGAAAACAAATTCAAATTAAATTTCTGCGCCGCATTCTTGATAACTATTTAAATAAACAATAACATAGAAAATTTTTAATCTAAATACACCATTTAACATGGTGTATTTAGTTAGCAAAAACCAATTTAATTTTATCGCCATTCCTTCAAAATTTGCGAGTCAACGCGTAGTAAAGCTCCAAAAACCAAGATAACGCCAAAAAACGCTGCTAACCAGCCAACAAAAGGTATTAAACAAACAAGCACAAACACCACCAGTCCCAAAAGTAAACTTAATACCTTGTGCCAACGCCAATGGAAGCGCTCCAAAATCCATCGACCCAAAACAATACCCACTATGACTTTGCTGAAATACATCGCGGCCACTAAACCAAACATAACCAAGAAGCCCAAGGGTATGCCTACAATTGTGCATATCAATAAAACGGCGATAATTGGAGTAGCAATAAGTCCGACCATGCCAATGCCAAGATTAGACCACGTTTGTTCTTTTGCGCTGGTGTAAATTTTATCCATTAATTTGGGCGCGAGATAAATTAGAATCAAGCCCATCAAAAACAATCCCAAAAATCCAATAACACCAACTGCCACGGCTATTCCCACAAAAGCAGCCCGGGCGCGCGCTTTATCTGTCGTCTGGGGTTTTTCCCAGGGCTTATAATTAACTGTTCCCAAAATTTTCGCGCCAGTGGTTATCTGCGCTTCGGAGCTGGATTTATAAGTTAAACTACCAGCCAGCGCGGCTTTATCCAAAAGAGACAATTGACTTTTTTGATTCCCCATGACCAAATTCACATCGCCGCCAATAGAATTGTTAAATACTATGCTAGGCGAGGCCGCGTCAACCTGACCGCCGACCGGAGCTTGCAAAACCAAAGTGACGCCGGCATAAGTAATATGTCCACCTACAAAAGCACCCTCGTTGATTGACAAATTGTTGCCAGCGGACAAAATATTACGCTCTACTCTACCCCGTACATTAATATTGGAGCCAATCGCCCGCAAACTTCCTTTAATTGTTCCGGAAATATCAATATTATTTCCGGCCACGAAAACATCACCGCTCACCGTGCCCTTTACTACTATATTATTGCCAGCGATAAACACATCACCGTTAATCGTGCCATCCACTATCACCATATTACCGGCACCAAAAAAGTTGGAATTGGTGTCTGTAGTTGTCACGATATTGTCGCCGCTTTTGGCGGTTAAGGCCGAGGCAGACAAAGGAAAAATAGCGGAAAAGGCAATTACCAAAGCAAAAACCGCCACCAGAATTTTTTTGTATTTTTTAAACATAAGCGTATTTAATAAATTATTAAAACCACTGATTTTTCGACCTTGACAAGTTAATCTTAGCACAGTGACGAAAATGTAACAACGTCTGCATTTTAATTTGATTTTATTTAGAATTGGCTAAGATTGGTTTAAAATCGTATTACACTAAAATAGCAATCGGATTCGGATTTACAGATAAAGCGATTAGTAGTTTCTGACAACGAATTCCGATTCTGGTAAAAGAATATATTCATTTTTGTTGTCAGGATGATTCTTTTTAAATTCTTCTAAACCATCTTTAAACTTTTCGGAGTAATGAACAATCGAATTAACAGGCAATAAACCTAGCCATTTCTGCCAATCCTTGTCTGGGCTTTTTGAATACCCGGAAAGAAACATAACGCCAGCCGAAGAACCGGCGTATATCTTTCCATTAATTAAAGACAGAAACTCACCCTTGATCGCGCTCATCGTGTCTACTATTTTTTGTGGTTCGCCGCCTCTAAAATAAATTATGTCGGCTTCTTGTATTTGTTTTTTAAATTTGTTCATATCTTTGTTTGCAACCACAAATTCAGCTTTTCTATCATTTGTGAATTTTGCAAATCTATCTTTGTCGGATTTTTCTAATTTTTGCCAAGTTTCATCTGGCCTAGAAAAATAAACTAATAAAATGAATGGCACTTTATCACCGCTAAAATCTTTAATCCATTCTTGATAAAATTTTTTGTTGTGTTCGTTGGGGATGCTGGTTTCACCTCCGTGTAAAATAAATTTTGTCATATAAATTTTTTACTGATGGTTCGGCAATAAATCACTGTAGGAATTTGGTATTAAATCATTTTCATTAATTCCAAATAACTCAAGATGGGATTGGCATTGCTCTGTTAGTTTTTCTTTCCCATTTTTATGAAATTATGATTCTTGCTTAATTGCTTTAATTAAAATATTTAAACCACTATCTAGCAAATCATGAGAAATTATAAGTGGCGGCATAATTTGCAGATTATTTTCACTGCCAACAATCACATGCAAACCATTTTTATAGGATGCGTCAATTACTCTGCGGGCGGTTTTGCTATCCTTAAGTTGAAGCCCAATTTCCATTCCGAGACCATTAATACTGATTATTGAATCACCAACTAGGGGTTTTAATTTTTGTATTATGTATTTACCTTTTTCTTCCGCTTGTTCCCAAGTTTTTTCTCGCAGGTGGATTTCTAACGTTTTCAACGCCGCGGCACAAGCAAGCGGTGTCCAGCCAAAAGTGGAAATTAGGTTTATGTAAGGAAATGTCGCTTCAAAGATACTGGATTTACCAACCACAGTACCAATGGCCACCGCACCGTTAGAAATTGCTTTGGCAAAGACGATTAGGTCGGGGATAATATTCTCATGTTCAATACCAAACAGCTTGCCGGTACGACCAAAGCCAGTGCCAACTTCGTCGACGATTAGGAGCGTGCCGTATTTTTCAGTTAATTCTCTTATGGATTCCAAAAAGCCAGGAAACCCAACCAAGGTAGAACCCCAGCCGGTAATAATTCCCGGTTCAGTCACAATTGCGGCGACATCTTTTTGAGAGAGAATGTTTTCAAGTTCATTTTTAAAATTTTCAGCTTCGGAGATTTCGGTTGAAAAATTAATTTGGATAAATTCTGGGACTAATGGTGCAATTTTTTCAACCATTTCAGGAGAGTAACCCAGAGCCATTGAAGCAAAAAGTTGACCGTGGTAAGAATTTTTAAATCCAATTATTTTCCGTCTGCCTGTGGCCGCGCGTGCCACTTTAATTGCTTCTTCAATCGCTTCGGTGCCGCCAGTCGCTTTGGCGCAAGCATCTAATTCTTTTGGTAAAACCGAAGTAAGTTTTTCTGCGTAGGCTTCTTGTATAGGATCAGAACCCCACAATAATCCTTGGACATTTTTTTCTGATTGTTTAATTATCGTCTCTCTAATCTCTGGATTGTTCCATCCTAAGTTGGTAACATTCCATGCCGATGTAAAATCAATATACTCCTTATTTTTATTATCATAAATTAAAGACCCTTCGGCTTTTGATATCCTAAAAAAGTTGTATTTTTTCATGTTACGATAAACAACGCTGTTTTCAATCATAGGATTTTTGGTTAGGTTATAAAATTATAACAATAGGACTATTTTAACACAAAAAGATCTTTTTTGACCAGCAATCGGATTCGAACCGCCGTTTTTATGTTAATCAAAACGAATTTTACAAAACACTATTTTTGACAGGAACGAGAATAAAAAACACCATTTTTACATCCCTGTCATTTTTGGCTAAAGCAAAAACAAAAGCGACCGGACAGAGTCGGGTCGCTTTCACAGTTTTATAATGCTCACCACTTACGAAAAAATACGAACGGATTTGGACGAAATTTAGGGACGCGCGGGCGGAATTCCCTCCCCACACCCCTTCCTTCCGCCCGCGCCGGACAAACGAGGGCTCCGGCGGATGACGATTTCCAGTTTTTTGTAGATCAGGTAAAATCTATAAATTTAGCTTGGTATTTATCTTTCCATAAAACTTTAGGGAGGACGCGTTCAGAATAAACTCCTGGTGGAGGCCAATTTGCCTCTGAGATTTTTACACTACCATCCTGATACACCTCTTCAACAAAAGCAACGTGACCTACAGCAGGATTTTTTAAGCTACCAACAAATGACATGGCGCAGCCAGCTTTGGGTTCGTCTAAAACTTTATATTGGCCGCTTCTTTGAAAAACTCCTGCCCATAGCCCTCCATTACGCGGTCTTTCTTTCGGCCATTTGATAGTGATTCCAATTTGTTGAACCCTATACTGAACATATTCAACACACTGAAGGTCATCCCTTCGTGCCCCTCCGCCGAATTCGTCGCTAATAATTTTTCGTAATTTTACAGTATTGGCATCAGTTGCTAAATTTTTTTCATGATTGTGAAAAATTGGCAACACATCTTGCACTATCTCTTTTTTCTGTAAATTTTCTAAATCTATTGGAGTTTCCTCTTCGAGATAAAACTTCGAAACCCAGCCTGTTTTACCGTCGGCGTTTACCTCGAACCAATCACCATTTTCTTGAACAACTTCCGCCTTGGTTTTAAAAGGAAGTTTTGCGATGATATTATCATTGTTAGTTTTATCCGGACTAGAACGCATACGTAATCCGTCAGAAGAATTGACAAATAATTCTTTAGCTGAAAATTGCGGCACAATATCTGCTGTTTGTGTTTTTTCTTCGAAGTCAAATATATTACCACACTTAGGGCAAGTGATAGACATAAAAATTTGATTTATTTAATTATAAGTTTTATGTTTTTGCTGATAAACAACGCTTTTCGGTTTTTAATAAAGTTGTTCACAGTGAAATATTATCATATTTCACCTTTGGCGGCAAATTATTTAGCTACCAACACACCGATTATATAATCGATCCAATTTTGGTACCAATACCAAGTCTTCACAACCATAGCCCCAAACCCCTTGGCTGGGTTTTTGCCGTCATGTTTTTTCCAAAATAAAGTATGCTGGTACATTCCAAAATTTTTGATTCCGGCTTCCTTAACTTTTTGTATTACCAGTGTTGCGGAAAATTTTTGTTTTTCCGTCTCTTCCTTAATCCAATATTCCTTAGAAATATTTTTAGCCAACTCAGATTTTGGATCAATAAATTCAATCACACGGTCCGCTTGACCTTTGCGTTTCGCTAAAATTTTTGTAAATAACAATCGGTAAGCAAATTTATCACTTTTGATTTCTTCTTCAGAAAGTTTGCTATCAAAATCAGCAATGTATGAAATGACATTTTGAGGAATATATTTTTCATCATCCTTGGTAACTTTGGGTTGCGAATAATCCAACGCCGAAAATTGCAAGCTCAATGCAAGATTATTATCGAGACCATACTTTTCGCCGTGTAATTTTTTCAGATAAAAATTTAAGTTAAGCGCACACGCTTGATAACGTGCGGACAAATAAGAATCGAGTCCGCTCGCTTTGCGGTGCTCTATCTGGTTACGCAATCCAATAAGGAAATTCAGATTATTTATAGCATCTTTATCTATGGGGCAGTTTGATTTTGATATACACTCTGTCAAATCCCAATATTTAATACTGCCGTCCGAATTTTTTACATAGTTTTTGCGCTTACCTTTTTTAGTAAAATAACGATAATCCACCCCTATCGCTCTGTAATATGAGTGCAGAAGATACACCCAAGCAATAAGAGAAAGGACGATAAAACTCTCGGTTTTGAAGGATATAAGCGGATTGTTATAGATTTGAACAGCCGAAAGCATCGCTTCCCTTGCTTTCATGATTAAATCAACTTTTTCTGAATAGATTTTCTTAGGCATAAGACATGTGGATAACTTTACACTTTCGGGAAACTTTCGGGTATGGTATAATTATATCACTAGGCAAAAACCAGTCAAGCCGAGCCCTCAATTAATTATCCACAATATGGCGACCCTAACCAAAAAACAAAAAGAAATCTTGGATTTTTTTGCTTCTTATACAAATAAGCATGGCGTATCCCCTACAATAGAAGAAGTGGGGAAACATTTTAAACGCGCGGTTGGGACCATACATGAACACATCGAGGAATTGATAAAAAAAGGTTTGATTAAAAAGAATAATTATATTCGTGGTATTGAAATTGTTAAAAATAATGAATTGATTTCTTTACCATTCAAAGGTTTTATCGCTGCGGGCGTTCCTATCGAGGTTGTCGAGGAACATGAAACCATTGATGTACCAAAAAACTTGCTAGCAAAATCCGGTGAACATTTTGTTTTACAGGTTAAAGGAGACAGTATGATTAACGACGGAGTTTTTGATCGCGACAATATTATAGTTAGAGAGCAGAATGTCGCCGAAAACGGCGATATGGTGGTCGCCCTTCTCAATAATGAAGAAGCCACTTTAAAAAGATTCTTTGTAGAAAAAAATAAAATCAGATTACAGCCGGCTAATCCAGCATTTAGACCGATATTTGCAAAGAATGTAATTATCCAAGGCAAAGTCGTTAGTGTAATAAGAAATTTTAACAATACCGAGGATGAAACCGACGACTTTACAGAACATACTGTTTCTTATATTAATCAAGCGGATATAAAATATCGAAAATCATTGGGACAATATTTTACCCCAAAACCAGTTCGCGAAGCATTGATTGAACAATTACCAAAAAATATTAAAAATCCAAAAATACTTGATCCTGGTTGCGGCACCGGTGAATTTTTGCTAACAGCAAAAAAATATTTTCCAGACGCCGAATTGTTTGGTTGGGATGTTGATAAAAATTTAATTAAAATATCTCAAAAAAATGCGCCCGAGGCAAAATTAAAATGTACTGATTCGCTTGAAAACGAGCAGTACGGTACTTTTGATTTGGTCATTGGCAATCCGCCATATTTTGAATTTACACCTTCAGAAAAAATTGGAAAGAAATTTCAAACAATCATCGGCGGTCGGACAAATATTTTTAGCTTATTTATATACCAAGGATTAAAGTGGTTAAAAGAAGGTGGCTATTTGGCATATGTTATACCCCCTTCAATGAATAATGGCGCATACTTCGCAAAATTACGAAATTTTATAGTAGAAAACGCCAACATCGAATATTTACATGTTCTTAGTGATCCAAAATTATTTCACGGGGCACAGCAAACTACCATGTTGTTGATTCTCAAGAAAGGTAAGAATAAAGGTGATTACATATTTAGAAAAAATGGAGTCGTTATTTTTAGCGAAGAGGTTAAATTTTTGGAAGAAGCGTTTAAGGATAGGGCCACTCTTTATGACCTTGGATATGAAGTAAAAACAGGCAGGGTTATATGGAATGAACACAAAAATTCTCTAACTAATGATTCCAAAAAGGGCGTACCACTAATTTGGTCTCAAAATATTGGCTCAAACAGCCTTAATTTATCCGCTAATGACAAAAAACCTCAATACATTACCAAGGAAAATCCTGATATTGGACCAGCCATTGTGGTTAATCGTATAACCGGAACGGTAAAATCGGCAAAATTAAAAGCGGCCATAGTGCCGCCAGGAATGAAGTTCTTTGCTGAAAATCATGTAAATGTCATCACACAGATCAAAGATAAAAAACAGGGTCAATTGGGTTTTCTGAATAAAAGTATTAAAAAACTTTCTATCTCATTAAACGAAATTGTCAAACAGTTATCTTCTCCGGACAAATTAAAGGTGGTACGAAATATTACCGGTAATACTCAAATATCCAAAACTGAGCTAGAAAAACTTTTCCCCTTAGAGATACAGTGTTAATTTGATTTACTGTGTAAATCAAAAATATTCAAACAGGGTGTTTGTATGCCTTGTGCTACATTTTTCCAATGAAAGGCAATTTGTAAAAGTTTTTCAATTTTATCGCTCTGTTTTCTTCGAACAACCAAACAGTGGGTATTCCTTGAAGGAAATTCGATTTCAAAAACAGAATTTTTTACCAAATCAACTATTCTACCGCCAACATCTTCTGTGGTTACAACGACATTTCCTGCGTTAAAATTACTATAATAAACTATTAGATTCTCGAGTTCCGAAACTAAATTATCTCGTTTAATTAAATCCGAAATACTTTCTTCTTTGTGAATTCCAAGCATTAATAAGATGTAAAATTTTTTTATATTTTCGCAATTTTGTTTTTGTTGTTTTAAATATTTCAAATATTTAATTTTTTCACTTCGATCACGTTCCTGAATTTTCGTCAAAATTTCTTCATTGCCGTTATCACGTAAGTATCTAGCTTGGGTCTCTATTAACTTTTGGATGGTCGATATTTTTTTAAAATTACTTGGGTAATTTTTAAAAATATTCAAATATCTCCTAACCCATACGGTGTGCTTTTTTGATTCTCTAAATTGGCTCCAACTTATCACATTTCCAATAAATAAACCGAATTTAGTCAAAGAATCTTGACCCATATTTGCCTTGGTACCTACTCCTGTTTTAGTCTCGCTCATTTTCACTTCAATAACAACTGTTTTGTTATTATCTAACTTCAAAGAAATGTCACCAGCATTTTCGTAAGTATCGCCAAGATGGGTAGCCAATATTATGTTTGGGTAATTATGTACGAGAGTTTCGGCAATTTTCACTACATGACTAAACCATAAATTTTCTCTATCGACAGAAGTGACGGGTTCCTCATTCAAAATTTTAACTATAATTTTTTCTGCCTTTTTTATCTCACCTCGTTCGTGCTTGCCCATATCATTTTATGAAAAAATTTAATCCTTTTTTATATAAATCGGCAAAAACTTTTAATTCAATAATATCCACCCTCTGTTCCCCCGCCTCAACTTTCGAAACATAAGATTGAGGCTTTTTAATTTTCTCCGATACTTCTTTTTGTGTTAGCCCAACATCTAAACGCGCCTGTTTAAGACGCTCTACAACTTGCTTATATTCGCTTGTTCTTATTGTTTTTGGCATAGATATATGATATATTCAAATCACGAATATTCAAAGTTTGAATATTGTGGTATAATACAACTGTCCAACCAAAAAGAAAAGTTTGCTTTTGGCCAACATAAAGTTCGAGCCGACATTTTTACGGGTTCTTTGGCGGTTTTTACCCGCCGGAGCCCTCGTTTGTCCGGCGCGGGCGGAAGGAAGGGGTGTGGGGAG
>JBAYNU010000019.1:0-18687 GCA_041678665.1 Candidatus Magasanikiibacteriota bacterium | reverse complement strand
GGGCTCAGGCCAACGCATTTTAGCCGCAGGTGGGGGTAAAAAGGTGTGCGTTGGCAGGTTAAAAACTCGTCATTGAGTCGACATTCTGGAATGACGAGTTTTTAAGAGCCCAATTCGAGCCGGGTCAGTGCCAAATCCAAGCTCTGAGACCTTGTTCCGGCGCTGTTTCCCCTCCGTAGGCGGCGCTCCGCCTACTCCGGGCTTACAGGGAAACAGCGCCTTTGGTTTGTGGCTATCTCAAGCTTTGAGCCTTTCCGCGGCTGCCCTCGAAACGCCCTGCTTTCCGCCCCATACCGGTTGAAATGAATTATTTATTTTATGGTGATAAAATAATTTACAATTTGGCTGTGTTCTGTCTAAAATACAGGTATGGATAATGAACAAATTCGTATTGCAGCGGTAGAATTTGCGAAACGAAACAAGAGCCGCATTGCAAAAGAGTTTACCGATATAAATATTTTTAAACCTGACACAAGGCCAGTATCGGTTTTTATGGCAGGTTCGCCCGGTGCGGGTAAAACAGAATTTTCGAAAAGTTTAATTTCCATGTTTAAAAATGGTGTTATCCGGATTGATCCGGATGATATCAGACCGCTCCTTCCGGGATACACGGGGAATAATTCATATTTATTCCAAGGGGCAATTTCTTTGGTAGTAGAAAAAATTCACGACTTTGCATTAAAGCAGAAACAGAATTTTATTTTTGATGGAACTTTTTCTAAATACGAAAAAGCTAAAGAGAATATCGATCGGTCGATAAGATCTGGACGACCAGTATCCATATTTTATTTATACCAAAAACCAGAAGTTGCTTGGAAATTTACAGAGCTTCGAGAGAAAGCTGAAGGTAGGAATATTCCAAAAGAAAAATTTGAGGAGCAATTTATTAACGCTAAAGAAACCGTTGCTCGCATTAGAGAAGAGTATGATGAAAAAGTTGAAATTTTTTTGGTCAAGAAGGATTTTGAGAAAAACTCAGTTGAATATGTAGTTGAAATAAGGCCAGATGGCAAGAAAGTTGACGAGTACTTAATAAATTAGTATATTTAGCATACAAAATTATGAAATTTATTGCATCGCTAAAAAAGGTTATATATCCAAATATTAAAAGAACGGAAAAGAATTTTTCTGATTTTTTAGTTAATGCGCCGACCAAAGAAAAAATAAAAGTATTTACGAACGCAGCACATTGCGCAAACAAAGAACAACGCGAAACTGCTGAAAAGGCAAATCTCAAACTAAAAACAGAATAATATAAAAATTTTATCTATTAAAAATCCCGCGTCACGGCGGGTTTTTTAAATTAAAATTAAAATAATTAACCTGATTTTATTACTTCGCCATTATCCGACCTGCTGGATCCAATCTCGAATATACATGCCGACCCTTTCAATGTCTGTTTGCGCTAGTTCACCACTGTGCATAATAATATTCCTCGATTTTTGAAGCGTTTCAACAATTTGTTTTGCCCACTCTACTTTACCAACATGAACTTCGAAAAATTTTCAGTTATCCGGGCTTGCCATAATAGAGATAAGATCTCCAAATTCGGTATAATAAATCATTGAATCTCCCCGAGGTGTTAACCAGCGCACATCTTTCTCTGAGTCATTTCTATTCTCTGCGTTAGTTCGAATTTCCTTTTTAACGCATAATTCCCACCAATTTTCACCCTTTTCCTCTAGTAATTTTTTAGCGATAAACTCTCTAACTGAATTTTCAAAAGCGCATATCGCTATATAAACAACAGCCATTTTCCTAGATTTCGCAACGAGGCTTTCATCCATAAGGGGAATCCCAAGCCGTTCAGCCGTTTCCAACTCCCATATTTCCGAGAAATTTCCTTTTGGTTTTCTTCCCGCTCTATCAAGCGCCTCTTCAGTTAAGAGCCCCTTAAAAGCAAAAGAATATAATTTATCGTGATTCATATTAAAACAAATGCTTTTTCAAGCTTTTGAATAAAGCGTCATAAACGGCCGGGTCTCTTGATTCCGGCAAGTGAATTTGAATATTATAATGAAGCTCTGTTTTTCCCAAATTCTCGCTTTTAATATCATCTTCCGGCTCCTCTTCGCTGGTTAATTGTTCTCTGGATACTGGTGCTTCTTTTTGCTCTTTCGCTTTTCCTTCAAAGGAAAATATTAAAATCGGCCTGTTTTTGCTTCAAAATCAAGCAATTCCGGTTTCCACCTCTTCCCCCCACAATAGCGCGCGTCGCGCGCCAAATTTTGCCAGCAAAAAAGCGAGTTTGGACTCGCTCCTTGCTGAAACTGGTTCGTTCTCGACTACTGGGCTCGCGTGGCAGGACGCGTTTCGAACTTATGACTGGAAGAGGGCTTTTCCTGTGCCGGATATGGCGATAAGACAGATGAAGGAATTGTTGGAATTGGTATGAGACATCAGCAATTAAATTTTATTCTTTTAATAATTGATCAAAGAAGTCGTGATAAACTCGGTCAAGGAAATCGACCGAGTAAATTTCCGTTCTTCCTGTCAATAAATCTTGTATAGAGTTATAAAGATTTTGTTGTTTATTTTTTGATTGCTGGCATATTAACTCAAGTTCCCAGCATCCTAGAATATTAAAATTATTATTTTGGCTTTTCATTAATTTTTTGATTTCCTTTCTCGCATATTGATTCATACAAAACATTTCGTCCAAAAAAACGATTAGGTTAATTATCTTCTGACCTTTATAAGCTATTCCATTAATTTTGTTGCATTTAATGTGATCTTCTTTTTCGATCATTTTATCTATTTCTGTGGCGATTTCGGATAGTAGGCTTATTATTCCCTTTCCGTCTTCGCTCTGGATACCAGCTTTTGCATAATTATTAATTTTCCTTTTTTTACATTCTATTTGAAATATATACTCATCGGAAACCAATAGCCAGTCAGCACTTTTTCGCTCTGAACCAAGCACATATGTTATTTCGGGTAATAATGTTGCGCGGCTTAAAATATCAATATTGTATTCTTTTATTAATTCGCCAACATAAGACTCAAAAATAGAACCAATTTCCCGAAATAGAATTTTTTTGTTGTCCGAATTTAGTTTATCCAGAAGAACATAATATAATCCCTCGAACACTCCGTATAGAAAATCGGGTAATGAAGGAATGATATATTGTTCATTCTTTTTATCGGAATCCGTTTTTATGACCGGAAATCTCTTAAGAGGGTTAAATTCATACTTTTTCAAAAGATGATCTGTAATCTCAAATTTTTTAAATTCTTCCTTAAATTTTTCCTGATTAATTGCAAAAATATCAAAAAATTTTAAGATATTCTTTTCAGTTAGCAGTGTTTTTGAGATCGATATGGGAGCGTTTGTATAACTTTCCATTAAGAATGAAGTAGCAAACTTTTCATTTTCGCGTGGGTAATAGTTCGAGCAAATACATGTGCCAATTTTCATAGCATCGAAAATTGCCATGCCTAATGTTTGATCTAGAATTTTTCCAAATTGGCCGTTTTTTTCAAATATTTTCGAGAATATCCAATAATATCTACCGATAATAGACGAGTGAAACCTTAGATATGGCCACTGGTGATTGGCTGTGCGAATTAGCCATAGCCATTCATTGCCATCTGTTTTCTCGCCATCTCCTGTTTTGTGTAGATCAATTTCTAAATTACCATATGAATAAACTGTATTTGCTAGATCAAGATCATTAAATTTAAGTTCGCTTTTTTCACAATTTATTAAAACTTGTTTCGCGGTGAAAGCAATAAAATCTTTTGTAAGCATGCCTAATCGCTTCTTTATTTTCGGCGTATTGTAAAATTCAAATTCGAGATTTAGATTAACGGCTGTTTGATTGCATATTAGGGCACTTATTTTTTGCATGCTCATCAAAGAACTGATTAGGTCAAATCTCTGGATTGATTTATTGAAATATTCAAATGAATAATCCCGGGAAAATTCAATGTCTGATGAAGTTTTTATTTCTATTTTTCTCATTTTGTAGCAATTTTATAAACATACGGGTCGAGTTTCTAACTTACGATTGGAAGAAGGCTTTCCCTGTGCCTGATATGGCGATAAGTCAGATGAGGGAATTATTAGCTTTGATTTAAATCGAAATGCTTTTCTGGATCGCAAGTAGTGCAGTAATACCCAAGGTCAATATTCTCTGCATTATCCACATCGAGATACTCGTGGATAAAAAATTCGCCAACAAAGGAATTGCAATTATTGCATGTATTTGCAAAATACGTTGACTTGCTCGTTTTGCTATCCTGTTTTTTGATTATTACGCCTTTCGATTGAGCTTCCTTTATTTGTTGGGCTGTAAATTTCTCGGGTCCAAAATATAACCCTGCTAATAAAATTAAAGCCAATCTCATTTGCGAATGGCAATCCCGGCATGACGCATCAACAATCTGCATTATCATTTTTTCTTCTGGCTGACCGCATGTTTTGCATAAATTTAATAGTATCTCGATTTTCTTAATTTTGGCCATATCAAATTGGGTAAATTATTTATTGGGCGGAATATTTTCCCATTCGCCATTAACATTTTTGCGTCGATTCGTAATCTCGGGTGGAAAACGGGTCCATTTTCCTCTTTTAATACTTACCATACGTTTTATGACCATTTGGTCGGATTCTCCTGGCCGAGAGGGTTGCAATGCTCCTTCTATTTTCGCCCTTTTTTCAAGATTTCTTATGTTATCCATTAACCCTTTTTGTATTGGATTATTTGGTCGTGGGGCCATGCCTTTGATTTCTCGCCATTCCGAAGCTTGATATTTATCCCACAAGCGGGTTGTCAAAAATGTTGTGTCATGAGGTGGTGTGCTTGCATAGAAAAATACTCCTTTTGCAATATCTTCGGGAGGTAGATTGGAGTAATGCTTATCTAATCTATCCAAATCGTTTTTTAGTTCCTCGCCAGGGATAAAAGTTTGTGTGGGTTGAAGGAAAAGCGGAATTAAAAGCTTGTGAAGCCGATCATTTGAGGTAAATATTTTGCAGAATGGCAAGTAATATAAATATGATACATCAATCTTGTGGCTCGGTCTTCCTCGACCGATTAGATCAGCGCCGATACCAAACATGAATACAAGATCGACAATAAGTATGTGTGTTAGATAGGGGGCGAATTTTTTTATAGACGGTTGGCCAGTCGCATGCCAACGCTTAATGATCTCTTCAATGAATTTTGGCGCTGCGCCGATTGAGCCTAACCCGGATCGCAAGATCAATTCCTGATTAGGGTTATCGATGAAGTTATCTGCCATTAATTTTACCTCCTGTATCGTTTTCGGTTTGGGATGGTCCACAAAGCGTAGTTTATAATGGGAATATATTTCTTCAAGATCAATATTGGTTAAACTCTTTCGCCATTGTTGAGCATATCCTCTTTCGAGTTCAAGAAACTTGTGTTCCTGCCATCTTCTCATGGCCTCTTCCTCGGGAGAAGCTTCGAAATATGCCCCAGTTTTTCCCTCTAAATCGACATATCTACCTCCTCCAATATGCGGTCTACCGTGTTCCATATCAACTTCACTTTGCCCAGATAACTCTCCTTCGAGCAAGGAATAGTGATAAACATTGGCTTTTGCGTTTAAATCAGGAGTTCTATAAGCCAAACTACCCACAATATCTTCTGGTGTTTTTCCCGCTCTCGCCTTTTTATCTAGATCTGCAAGGGTTTCGACGAAAAAAAGAGGAGTGATGTTTGTGAGATAGAATTGATCGAGCCAAACTGATTCGTCTGGGTTAAGGCTTTCTAAAAATGATTTATCGAAAATCAGAGTTGGTCCCATTGATAGATATAGATTTTTATTTGTTTCAAAATAGCCTTATTATTAAAAATCAATAAAATAAGCGAGTCGATTATGAAATGGCTTTTTTATTGATTATTTTTTTTCTAGTAAAGCAAATAATTGATTAATGGTGTCCATCTCGCTTTGCGTTCCCGCATGTTTTGTGTAGTCAGCTACAAAGGCTTCCAAGAGATCTTTTCTCGGACATGCTATGAATCTTTCAGCTCTTTTTATTATTGAAAATCCGAACTGTATTATAAACTCTCTGTTTAGATTTTCGCTTATAGGTTTCGCCGTATTAATTAGAATTAATTTACCAGATATTGGGAATATGAATTCATCTAAACAATGCGTCGGATCATGGTCATTAATATTTTTAGTAATAATGGGGTTATCTCCTACTAGATACCAATCGCATTTATCTTCTGTGTATAAAAACCGCCAATTTTCTAGTTTGTCAACCCAATTATTTTCATAAAAAGGAGCAAAGGGCGCTAAAAGCTTGGTTGCTTTCTTAAAAGCAGGTGAGTTTTTTAGTAGAAATTTTATTTCTTCTGAAACATTTTTGCCATTTTTATTTTTTAAGGTGACATAGTTAAGATTGGAATTTTCTAAAAATAAATTTCTTGATAAGTTTTCAGCATACTTGATGTTGCTAGGGAGTCTCCAATGTAAAAAAAGAAGGAAAAGAAAAACGCTCATTTTATCTAAAATATTAATCGGATCATTCAATTTTGAATGTCTGATTCTATCGAACGGGCCCCAAACTTGATTTTCAACATTAGTATATAAATTCTCTAAAAAATCAGAAGTTTTCCCATTTGGTAAGGTTATAGTATTTAAATCGTTTTCTGCAAAAAAAACCAGAGGTGAAATTGGTTTTGGTAAAATTATTTTTTGTTTTTTATCATAGACAAAAAATTTGTCATCGCAATCAGTAAAGCCTTTCAAGTAGTATCTTGGCAAGTAATGATGTTTTTTGCTGCGATTTTTGCCGTGGTTAGACTTATCCATATGAATTTGGCCGTCTTTTGAACAAAGCGGATAAAACAGATGTGATTATTTTTCCATTTTTTCTTTGCTTTTGAAGCTCATATTTTTTTACTATGGCAATATACGTCTATGTCGTATTTTCTTTTTTCGATTGTTTCATTTAATCCTTTCGCGGTTGGCCATAATTCACCGCTTACATTTAAGAATGACGATATATGGTCATGGGGCATTTTTGATTGTTTTTTAGTTCTTATATTTTTTAATCTTTTCGGTTGTAATTCATGGACTATACCGATAAAACTAGCGATAAGTTCGGCGTAGGCCGACATATGCTTCACTTCGCCAAACGCAATAAGCCATTGGTTTTCAATCGCATCTTTTGTCGAAAAATAGTCTATCGGCATATCTTCCATTATGACTATGTCGCAACAAATATTAGCAGCGTATTTATTATTTTGCTTATGAGCTTTTGTTTTTACTCTTAATTGATGTCTTATTTGGCACTTTTTTATATCTTTTTCGCATATTACATAACTGTAATTGAATGGCCTACCTCTCGTGGAAAATTTTAGTGTAAAACCTTCGGGAGGATTGATTATTTTTGCTTGCCAATGGTTTTTTTGATACCACTGAATTGTTTCTGCAAATGTATATGCTTCAAATACTTGGTTAACGGTTGTTCCAAATGAATATAGATCAGCTTTCTCTGTCTCAAAGTATTTTTTAAGGTTATTTCTTGCTTTTTCCTGATCAAACAAGTATTCCTTCTGCTTTTTATCGTTTAATTTATCCTCCATATGTTTTGAGCTCTTTCTTTATACGGTTCCAGAATCTCGCGGAAATTGATGGCTTTTTTAATGGTTGCCTCTGTCTCTTTATCTACAATGGATAAGATATTTCTAGCTAATACTTCTCCGCGCATAACGTTTTCATTTCGATCTTCAAAACGCTGATTTCCTATTGAGAAACCCATTACATCTAATTTTCTAAAAGTATCAACCGTATCTTTTGCTTCTTCTGTCCCGCGCATAAAGAATCTATAAATGTCAAAAATGAACAATAATAGTGTTGCTTCATCTATTAAGGACTTTATTATTGAACGCTTCTCTCTTAAAAGTTCTCTTTTGGTGTGTTTTAAATTCTCTTTTCTTTTTTCGGATGGTTCCAGAGATTCTTTAACGTAGGAGCGAATGGCAGAATACTTTTTCCTTAAATACGGCGGCGCTATTCTAATAATTTCATAAATTTCCATGTTTTTTTGCGATGTATTTATTATTCATGCAATAAAAAAACAAAGCTGTAAAGGCTTTGGTGTTTTATTTTTGAGGTTTTTTGCGGCGGGTTTCAAATTTGTCTAAATTTTTCTGGGTTATAGGCTTATAAATAGCCTCCATAAGGGTTAATAACTTGGTTGCTGATTCGAGTGCTTTGTCGTCGGAAATTTCCTCGTTAAACTGCTTTTTCCATATTCTTTTGTATTCTTCTAATGCTACTTTTGAAATCATGGATTTAAATACTCCTGTAAGCCATTTAAGCTGGTTACAGTGCGCTTAATGGGCTAAAGAGGAGGAATAACTCGTTTAGGGCAAATATTTCCTTATTTTACGTGCTATTGTTTGCCGAAAACTACGCGGGGCGTAATCGCGGATTGCGATGAGGTCGGATTTAATCGGTATTTTCTTGCAATTAGGGCAAAATTCATTCTCAATGCCTGACTCGTAGCTAATTTTACAATTATTGCAAAAATGACAATAAATGTGGCTTAATTTTGAATGATTTAGAGGGGGATGATTAATGGATTGAGTAGTTGGTTTGGTCATATAAATTTGGTTATTTGCTTTTACTGAAAATTTTACCCAAATCTCTATCGAATTTTTCCAAATTGTATTGACAGATCATGTTTTCTTTTTCAATCCTTTTGCCTTCTTCTATGCCTTTTGAAATACCGGTTGTTTCTCCGTATGAATAGGCGAAAAGGGCTATAAAAGGAGCGAACGCGCCTATGCCGCTAAATATTTCCATTAGTAAAATCCAGATATAAATTATGGTAGCAAATGTTGCTATTGCTAAAATTTTACTTAAAAAACGATTCATTTTTGTGGTTGGTTTTTATCCCGTGAGACGCACAAAGCTCCCCACGAGCCGGTAGTCTTGCGACCACCCACGCGCCTTTCGGCGTATGACCAACCACGGCAGGCTCAATGGAGAGCTTAATGACGTGGTTGGTATTTTGTGCCATACCTTGCGATTTTACCTGCAAGGGTTAGGCGCCGATATTCAATTGTCGATTCTCATCTTACTATAAATAGTCATATTTTCAAATTTTTTTCATATAATCAATGAATATTTCGAAAACCTCTTATTAAATTAGGATCAAAATTACCTGCATCGTCAAAACATTTTGCAATGTTTTCGCCAAACGCGTTGGAAACTCTCTTAGCCACTTCTTTAACTACTGCCTCTATTTTATCGTCATTAAGATCAGAGGCCATCATATTCCTCTCGATTTTTACATTTCTCTGTTTGCAAATCGGTTTTTTATATGAATGGAATATGTCGTATGGTTGTGCCCATTTTGTCTTTTCATCCTTATTCCCAAAACCGTGGATCATTAATCCTTTCATATCGGCCAAGGCTACAATCACATTAACTTCGTCAGAATATCCAATTTTTTCGTATAAACTACGGGTAAACTTCATAAACATCCAAAAAGCCGCCGTAAAACGAGCGATATTGAATAGCAGAATATCTTTATTAGGCCACATTAAATCAGCCCCTAGACCATTTTCTAAATATCCGTTTCGATTTATTTCGGTATAATAGTATGGCAATCTTTCCGGTATTTCGTCAGATCGAATTTCTTCAACTGAATAAATACTATCTGCGGATACAGTTTTGTCATAAGATAAAAAATCAATGTCGAGACCAAAAAGATTGACCTTCTTGTTTAATTCAAGCCAATTTTGGAAATCAGCAGATGCAATATCGACCCGTTCCTCTAAATATCGGGGGCAGGACGCAAATAAAACAAAAGGTTTGCTATTAAATTTTTCTGGCAATTCTCTGAGTAAAATCAATGATTTCGACAGTTCTTCGGAAAGAGGTGTTATGGCAAAGCCACCATCCAATGGATCGTTTAAATGCCTTGCGCCTAAAAAAGATTTCATTTCATCACCCATACTTTTACTTTCTAAAAACATTGATCTAACCTCGTGCTCATCGGCATAAGCTGCCTGAAAGTTGTGCCGTATGTAATAAGCATTACGGCCATCGGCAACCACCATATGCGGTCTTCGCGGGCTTTTGGGAATATAAATAACAACTACCACGCGATCCGAAATTGAAGTTAATGCTATTACTTGTGGCTTTATCGATATCCTTGGCCTAATGTTTGTTATTAGTATATTTTCGATCCAAGCTTCAACCGGTTGACGTCCTATATCTTTCGAAGTTCCCGTAATG
Source organism: Candidatus Magasanikiibacteriota bacterium (assembly GCA_041678665.1). Taxonomy (GTDB): domain Bacteria; phylum Patescibacteriota; class Patescibacteriia; order Magasanikbacterales; family GWA2-37-8; genus GWA2-37-8. The sequence continues at coordinate 8,457 of JBAYNU010000019.1, read as the reverse complement.
CTGTCTGCGCAGCTGCTGGCCTCTTTGATGCCAATTATTAAATAACCGCCATCCGCGTTAGCCATAGCCGAAATATCCTTGGATATTTCTTTTTTTTCGTGATCGGTTCCCGTTATTTCTTGCTTAAATTCTAAAACCAAACTCTCTTTTTCCTTATTGTCGATTAGGGATTGTATATCGCTCTCGTTTAATTGTGAAATTGGTTTATTAAACATTTTTTATAGTTCGCCGCGAAAAGTTTTGGGCCAGATAATAAAACTTTATTTAATGGTTTCCTTACAAACATAGGCTTCAAAATCTTTGTTGAATTTGCAATTTTTACCGCATTCGTAATCATATCCATAGCCAGCTGGATTATAAATTGCAACTTGCGAATTAACCCAAAACCTACATTCTTCGAGGCTCTTAAATTCAGGGCTTTGTAGGTTATAAGCTAAATTATCTTCATTGGGGTAATAATAGCCTTGCCATCGTTCTCCTTTTATCGAGTTAAGAAGAAATATTGTTGCATAGCAGGGCAATCCAATTAAAATTGCCTTAAATAGAAGAATTGTAATTGTTCCAATAATTCTTTCCGTTACTTTTTTAGCAGTTTTAAGAGTTTCAATTATATTGTTAAATGATTTGATCATATATTATTCAAAATATATTTATTAACACAATAAATCGGTTATTTCTTGGACGTAAGAACTGCGATCAGCGTTATCGTTAAGCCAATCAGAATATTTTAGTCTATAAAATTTCCAACCGGCAGCTTCTAGCACCCTTTGCCGTTCCTCGTCGTTTCCAATATGAATTCCATACGCTTCATCAACTTCATCTTTAAAATGACAAGGACCGTCGCACTCCACGGCTAACCGCTTTCCGGTTTTCAGATTGCTGATCACGAAATCTATTCTAAATCCACAACTTTCGACTTGATTTTGAATTTTATAACCTCGTTTTAAGTTTAAGCGCAGAAGATTGTAAAATTCCTCTTCAAAATATGAATCGAATGGCTTGATGTCTGTTGAATAGAAATTAATTTCTCCGTTGTCTTGCACATATTCAAGATATTTTTTAAGCCAGATCCTTTCCGGCATCTCTTGTATGGGTAAGCTAATAAAACAATGAATTTGTAATCTAGCTCGCGAAAACGCAACGTTTACCCTTCCTTTGTTGATATCGGCGCGAATATCGCCACCTTCTCCGGTAAGAGGTGTATATTTATTCTTTTGGTCTATTGATCTAATTACAAAAGAGTAAATGATAATATCTTTTTCATCGCCCTGTATACCTTCAATGATACTTACCTTGTAATTATCGTTCTCCTCTTTAAACCCTTCCTTTTCGAATAAATCACGGATATAAGTTGCTTGGGCATTAAAAAAAGACAAAATTCCTATCGACTTACCATTGTAACGCTCATCTGCTCTTAATTCCTTGAATAAATCCAATATTGCATTAGCTTCGGCCACATTTATACTATCTGAAATTTCATTTTCAATGCTTTGATCAACATCATGGATGATCATCACTCTGTTCGTATCCTTATATGTAAGATAATTACTATTTACCGGAATTAACTCTTTTCCTTTTGGTTTATAGAAATACTCATTACTAAAACCGATCAATTCTGCTGCTGATCGATAATGGCAGCGTAATTGGTTCTCCATAAATCCACGCTTGTAGGCTATATCTAAGACCGATTGAACAGCTGATCCCGTAGCTTTAATTTGTCTTTCTTCCGGTATTTGATAGCGATGCGCCAATTCATCAAAAATACGATTTGATTTAAACATGATGGTGCTATCCCGCATTTGTTCGCTATCACCAACAAATAAAACTTTATTTGTTCGATACATTACCGGCAGAGTGTAAGCTACGTTGCATTGTGATGCTTCATCCAAAATAACATAATCAAACAGTCCTGGTTCTAGCGGAATTATACGACTTGCATCGTCAAGTTCCATAATCCAAACCGGAATTAGATCCAAAATTGCGTTAAAATTGTTAACGTCTTTACGCAAATTATCGAATGTTTTAAAAGCTTTTTTTGATTTACCAAAAGCACTAGCCAATTTTCTTACTATTTGCTTAATGGTTACGCCAGATTTCCATTTTTCGATAATTCCTTTGTTGATAATATTCTGGATATAGAACGCCACTTGCGCACTTCGTGCATACTCGGCTTTCTTCAATGCCGAATTAACATCATTTAAATTTTTTGATTTAGAAAGTTCTTCGATTTCAAATTTAATCTCCTGAACACGTAAAATCTTGTTTTTAGTTTTTTCTAGCTCTTCAAAAGACGAATTATCTATTTTTTCATCTATTATTTCAAATTCTTGGTCAGAAACGCCGCAATAACTCAATTTTTGTTTTAGTTTATCCTCCGCGACTTCTAGCTGCTGGATATTATCGTAATAGCAACAATACTTATAAACTTGGTCCATTGCTATTTTTTGCTCATTGCGAGACATGTCGCTTGCCAAAACATGGTCTATATAATCTATGATTTCGCGAGGTAATTTCCCGCGAGCGCCACTTAATCTTAAAGTTCGATTTAAGTTATTGATTTGACGTAATAAGTTTGAATGTCTATCATACCCAGTTTTTGCAACATCTTTCCTTATTTTTCCAATCGCATCTACATAATCGCTAATGCTTTTATTGTTTATTAAAAAGATATTGTCGAATTTATTTTTTTCGTCATTCGAATTGTATTTTTTTATCCACTTATCCAATGTTTCTATTGCTTTTTTTGCCTCTTTTATTTTTACCCATTCGATAGACGAAAAACTCTTCGAAAAATTTTCAAAATCTGTAATTTCTATATCGTAATCCTTAATGCTTATAAGTTCTTGCGCGAGTTGGTATATTTTTCTTTGCGTGCCAATGATTTCATTTATTAAAGACTGATTCGTTTTCTTGTTTCTAACAATTTGATCGAGAGGTGATGGAATTTTGCATTCTTCACTATTTCCTATTATCTGTTTTCTTGCGCTTAATTTATACCCTAAATTTTCAATATGCGACCCAAGGGCGCTCAATTGTGGGGCAATTCCATCTTCTTCATCTTCCTCTCCAATTTGTGCTGAATTTGGGTTAGGTATATATCCAAATAAGTATTTTACGTCGAGCTTTTTAAGTTTATCTTTTACTACTTTAAGGGCTTGTGCTTTTTGGCTAACAAAAAGAACTCGCTTGCCAGTTGCGGCTAAATGGCAGAGTATGTTTGAAATAGTCTCCGATTTTCCTGTTCCAGGGGGGCCTTGAATAATTGCGGCTTTATTCCCAATAATGGAAAGAGTAGATAATTGATACTTATCGTAGGGAAATGGGAAAAATAGATCATTTTCTTTCGGCAGATCGTTCTCAATATTCAATTCCTCGTCCTGTGTCCAGCTGATAAGTGCTGTTTTTTCTAGATCTTCCTCTGTTTGTTGCGAGAGCTTTGCTAGATCCTCTGCAAGAAAATAATTTGCCTTCGGGCTCAAAGCAATTTTCATTTCTTCAAGCGCAAAAGATTTTTCGTTGAAATTGGCCTCTTTGAGCCTTAATTGGGCTTTTATTTTATGCCAAATTTCCGTAAATACTTCCAAGTCGGTTAAAGGCAGGGTTAGGCGCCCTTCAATCTCGTATTTGCCTAATTGTTCCAAAAGCTGGAAATAAAGTTCCTCCCCAAGAATAAGTTCAAGCATGCCTATATTTACTTGAACTTCTGGATCGGAGAAGTATAAAGAATATTCTCCAACGCCTTTTTTGCTAATTTCTTTTTGGATTGTTACGGGTAACGCAAATAATGGATAATGGTCAATTCTGGTTTTTGCGGTTTTTTCTTTTTCCTCGTTTTCTTGGTCATTTTCGGAAACAATATCTCCATTACATTCAACTGGAATTTCAATTTCAAAATATCCGAAATTGAGAATCACTTGTTTCGTATATTGATCGTTCCTATGCTTGTTATAAATATCCTCTATTTTGTTTGCCAATTCCTTTTCTTTTTCGTAATCGTCTAATTCGCTTTCTGGAACATCGTTAGGGTCATATTTATAAAAAGTATTTAGATTGATTAGCTCTCCAACCTTGCCATCAGTGTCTCCATTCAATAACCCGAGTAAACCAAAAAATTCTGTGGGTAAATTTACAGAACATTTTTGTTGTGCCAATGTTGTTCTTTCTCTGGTTATTTTTACATAGCCAAGGCAATACTTAATAAAGTTCTGTATATTATCCATAAAAATTGCTTGTTTGAGGTAAAATAATTTAATTTATTGGCTATGACTAATTAAATCTTATCAAATCGAACCCATTTTAACTTTGATTGATCAATTTTTGAATATCTGATTTTTTGTATCTTCGATCTTTTCGGGCACCAAAGCGTATGGCCGTAAGAATACCTTTATTATCCCATTGGCGAAGGGTATTGGGATGGCAATTTAACAACTCACAAGCTTGTTTAAGAGTAATAATCTCGGACGACTTTTGTTTTGTCATAGTTGTATTTTTAGAGCAAATAACTTAACATTAGTTTACATTTGTTTTAGGGTATGGTCAATAAATTAATGGTCAAAATTAAAGATGGAGTGGTCACTGATCCTGCGCTTAAATGGCTTTATCAATTTTGGCCATGTAATTATGAATCACCAAAGGTTATTTCCCCGACATCGAAGAAAAATTTTGGGCTATTGCGTCTTGATTCGAATCATAAACTATTACAGCGCGTGCTTGAACTAAAAAATAGGTTCAAGATCCCGAAGGGTGATTCAACAATGAATGAATATGAAGTTTGGGCAAAAAAATTATTCAACGACAAAAATACAAAACAAGCGTTTGATGAACAGTTGAATTTATTATTAAAAGATTTTCACGCTAGTAACCGTTGGAAAAAAACTTTCGGTTATTTTTTGATATTTAATAGAGCCTCTGATTCAGTGTTTCCATCTGCCTTTGATTATTATATTAATCAAGAGCGCACCAGCGTAATAGTCGAAATAAATAGAAATACTACCCTAAATGATATTAAGAAGGGATGGAAGGCAATTGAACGGCAGAAAACAGCATTAAAAACACTTGGTGGTATCGTTAAAAATGAGCGGATCAAGGGCGATTTTCTTGTTCTTAATCCGGGTAACGTTTACAAATCGGAATTAATCAAACCTAGAAAAAATTATTTTAAGGAAAGCTATCGAATCGGAAAGAAAGCTTATGATATGAGGTATAACGGAAAATCTAATAAGGAGATTTCCGAAGTTTTAAAAATAGATTTATATCACGTTAGTCACTATATAAAACAATATAAAGATTACTTGAATAGTATCGAACTTTATTGATTTAACACAAGATAGAGATTCATTATTTGTGTTAGGAAGTCTTTCTTTGTGGAATTAAGATCACGGTATAACATCGTGATTTTTGTTTATGGTAGATCAAGAACTCGCACAAGAATTTATAGCCGCGGTCAAAAAAGATAGAGGAATTGATTTGAGCGAAAGGCAGGCGGTCAAAATATTAGATGATTGGACAAATATATTTGATTTGCTTGCCAAAATTGATCACGAATCGAAAAACCAAGTCGAAGATCCTAAATTGTCCTAAATAAGGATAAACTAGGGTTTTTAACTCTTGTCGCAAGAGGGCGCACTCATAGCGCTTGCGTGGGCGACACAAAACAAAGCCAAGCGGAGATTATGAGCGACCTCTAACGCGAAACTCTATACCGAATAAAGGGTGCCCCGTATATATAATTCGGGCAGAGAGAGCGGAGAGGGAGGCATCCAGGCAATCCCGGAGAGAAACTATTATGTCGACAAATCCACATAATCATAGCAAAAGAATAACCCGGCAAGTAAGGATCAGCCGACATGTTCATCAGATGGTTAAATTTGAGGCTATTCGTCAAAACACAACAATTTCTAAATTATTGGACGAATTATGCGAAAAAAATTTATCCAACAAATCAAATGATCAAAAGCTGTAAACAAAAGATCGACAGTTCTTTGCTTGTAGATATTTTGGGAAGGTTTAAGGAAAGCAAGAAATTCAGAAAACCAAATCCTCTTCCAGAATTTACGGTTGAGGAATGTCGGTTTATTAGGGATTTGATTTTTCATAAGCCGAAAGAATTAGCTTTCTTCTATGCCGTTAGGTTCATCGGAAATAAGACCGAAGTTGGAATGGGCATATTCAACAGTAAGAGATATAGACAGTATTTATTCTTAAAAGGTTTTTTCGCGAACAGAGGTAATTCGGCAGCAGCAGCGAGAGACGCTGGGTATAGCGCTCGAACTGCAAGGCAGCAAGGGTATCGGATTTTAAAGGGAATTAGAGGTTTTTAGGTTCGGCAAATGTTTACATTTGACTACTTTTTTTAAAGATATGACAAATAATAAAACCATAAAAACCATTTGTAATTGTCCCCATTATGAGAGCTGTTCTCAAAATCTTTGCCCTCTTGATCACGATCTGCAACAAAGGGTTGGTTCTGGGGGTGATAAATGCCGCTATATGCGCAATACAATAAAGGTCAAGATTAAGGGTAGGGAATTTGTGTCGGGCGGCACCGTTATGTCAGATGTATTGTTGAATCTCGTGCCACAGGGCAATCTAGAATGGTTAAACGAAAGGTCAAAGAAACGATGGTTTGAAATTAACAGATAAATTGTAATTTGAGTGTGTTGTGGTAAATTAAAAATGACACCCAATCCACTTCAACAAGCCGAAGAGGTTTATTTTGTCTCGTTGCCTTTAAGGGGCAGTCTGCCAATGAGGCTACTCTTCGGAGCAAGCGGATTGGGTGTCCAGACTGTCCCTTTAAGTTACAAAAACCATGAAATCAATTATATTTGCCAGGGTATCATCAAGAGAGCAGGAAGAAACCGGGTATTCGTTGGATGCCCAAGAAAAGTTGCTTCAAGACTATGCTTCAAAGAAACAATTTGAAGTTGTAAAAGCATATAAAATTACCGAATCTGCCAGCGGCAAACAGATTCGAACGATGTTCCACGAGATGCTTAACTATGCAACAAAGCATAAAGTTTCGGTAATTCTATGCGAAAAGATCGATCGTTTGACTAGAAATCTAAAAGACGCGGCAATAATAAACGATTGGATTATGGGTGATAAAGAAAGGTCGGTTCATTTTGTGAAGGAATCTTTTATTGTTAGTCAGAATACACGGGCGCACGAAAATCTTGTGTGGGATATGAAGGTTGCTATCGCGCGGTTTTATACCAATAATCTTTCCGAAGAGGTCAAAAAAGGGCAAAAAGAAAAAATAGCGCAAGGATGGCTACCAGTAATTCCTCCACTTGGCTATTTAACAATTGGAGAAAGGGGGCATAAAACAAATGCGATTGATCCTGAACGGGCACCATTCATAAAGCAAATGTTTGAGTTATATGCCACAGGCAATTATTCAATAAGTGCTTTGGTTGAAAAAATGTTTAGCTTTGGGTTGAGAAATCGGGGCGGGAACAAAGTCGGCAGGTCAAGAATGCACGATTTATTGTCCGATCCATTCTATTACGGAAAAATGTGCTGGAAGGGGCAAATTTATGAGGGGAAACAAGAGCCATTGATTGCGAGGGATTTGTTTACGATAGTTCAAGGGAAATTAAATCGGAAATTAAGCCAGCCACAATTTAAAACTCATCTACCTGTTTTTAAGGCTAAAATAATTTGTAGCGAATGCGGTAATACAATTGCTTGGTATACCAAAAAAGGCCATTGGTATGGCGATTGTAAGCATCACGGGACTTGTTCTCAAAGGGGGTGTGTTAGGCAAGAACTTATTGAGGAGCAAATGTTTTCTTGCATGAAGAAGATGGAATATATCGGCCCCAATGAGTTAAAAGTGTTGGAGAAATCGTTAAAGAAGAGCCATGCACAAGAAATAAGCCGCAATGAAATACAAAGGAATGAGTTGAATACAGCCTATGAGCGTATCCAGAAACGGATTGAAAGAATGTATGAGGATAAGATTGACGGTAAAATTACCACGGAATTTTATGAAAGGAAATTTAATGAGTATTCATTGGAAAAGGAACAGATATTAAGTGATCTGAAAAAGTTGGATGAGGGCAATGCGAAATATTATGAGGCCGGGTTTGCTGTCCACGAATTGGCATCAAAAGCTGTTGGAATATATCAAAACCCAAAAACTACAACTGAACAGAAAAGATTGCTTTTAAGCTATATCTTTTCAGAGGTTAGGTTGAAAGACAAGCAAATTACGGTTAAATATACGCCCGGGTTCGAATTCCTCTCAAAATGGCTGCCTCGACTAAACGAAGCTTTCGAACCAGCATTTTTAACGCAAAACGAGGCTTTTAACCTCGTTTCGACTACTGGGCTCCGATGGTAGGATTCGAACCTACAACCTTCTCGTTACACTTATCCCCGTGTTTCCACGAAGCGTGGACTATATCATCGCCTTCCAATTTGGATCAGGCGTTCCGGTATCTAGTCTCTACG
>JBAYNU010000018.1:0-21918 GCA_041678665.1 Candidatus Magasanikiibacteriota bacterium | reverse complement strand
TCGCCAGCTATATGACTATGTACAACAGCGAACGACCGCACTGGGGGCTTAAAGGGAAAACACCACTCCAAATACTCAATTTATTTTTAACTCCAGTGTGTCAGATGTCTTGACCCATTACATACCTATATCCTTATTAAGACAAACAAAAAACTATCTTGCAAAAATACAAGATAGTTTTAAGTTTTCGCCGAACTGCCGTCCGGCAAAGGGTGATCTTCCATATGAAGATTTAAGAATTAAATTTCGGACACAGACCTCTCAATATTTTTTGACCGATATTGAAAATACGCGGTAGAGAGTACCGTGCCAATGGCACAACCAAACGCGTAGAACAGCACTAAGTGCCAATTGTTAATGTTATCAATTACTATACGCAACACATAATACCAAACAAAAATATTCATCATAGTAATAATGCCGCTAGCTACGATTTGAGTGTTAGACACCACTTTAGTCCAAGTTGCCATAATTATCATCTCAATAATTCCAATGAAAAATAGAGTCATAGGCGTGGTGGTTAGTTGTGGCTCTTTGGTAAGAGCGTTGTTAAAGGTCGACCTTTTCCGCAAAAAATGCGCCTGGTTAAGCCAAAACGCATATTTACTACATGAATAGTATATCATGAACACAAAGCTTTGTCAAAGAAAAAAGCCGCTGGATGAACCAAGCGGCTTTGTTAATGATACGCCTCTGTTTACAAATTAGAGACGTGCCGGATTTAAGAGAATAAGATTTATTCAGCGCCCTCAGCGGGGATGCTGATTGATACCAACTCTCCGTTGGCGGTCGTGATATACACCCGACTGCCATCGGAGGAAACGGCTGGGTTACCGGTGATAGTATAATCCACCGGAAACTCCTCGGATCCGCTTAAGCCGATGAAAGCCAGCCCTGTCGCAGTCGCGACGACAAAACTTTCATCGTCGAAAGCTACGGGATCGGAGAGCCAACCGTCAACCGGCTCGGGGCTAAAAGCGACTGTGACATCACCAGTCTCCGGATTAAAACCGAAAACACGAGTAAAATCACCTCTAAACAATGCCGAGACCAACCCAACCTTAGATATATATATCGGTCGGGTGGCAAACACCTCTCCTGTTTTGATAACAAAATAGGTCTCGACAAAACTGCTCTCGTTTCCTATCCCATATCGCCCCACTGAACTTATCCACCCGACGGCCAGCTCTTCGCCGAGCTGACTCATTCGCACCGGGGACCAGAATACTTCTCCGGAATCCCCGCAGAACTCATGGACCACTGTCCCGGTTGATAAATTAATCATCCGGAGACAGTCGCCACCGACAAAAATCTTATCCGAGTAAGCCAAGGGCTTGTCGGACAAGAAAAACAAATCAGCTGCCGAACTATTTGGATCAAACATATCCAGAGTCCAGTCAACCACCACGGCGGCATCGGCGATGGCAACTTTCACCATTTGGCCATCGCTGGTATAAAACACCAGCTCTGTATCGGTGACCCATTCCACGGCGCCGAGTTGCTGATTCTCAAACTTATGAATGGCCACGGTCCACCCTTCGGGATGAATTACTCTGAATTCATCACCACTGACGACAGCGATCTCTCCGGTATATGGATTGATTGCCGGTCTCACGGATACCGGGGTAGACATGCTGACCTGGATATCCTTCTTACCGGAAGTTGATACCCCAAACATCCAGCCATCATCAGTTGGGTTGGGGCTGAAACTACCCACACCCACAAATACATCACCGGTTGATGTGACCGGATCAGTGAGGGGGCCATCGAACCCCACGACCCACTCTACTTCGGGAGTGGGCGCTGGAATTTCTGCCTCTGTCTCTTCGTCGCCGTCTTCTGTTTCAAACTCTTTATCCCCATCGTCACCCAATGCGGCGAGAGCATCGGTGCAATCGCACCCATACTTATTTTGCAGGATAAGTAACGCCGCCTTGAGCCCTACGGTATTTACCTTCTCCTGAAGATATTCCTCGGTTTCTTCTGAGAAGCCATAAGACGAAACTCCCAGGCACATACAGCCCAGGTATTCTATGCCCTGCTCAGGAGTGTCAGGAACATCCCAACACGCCGACAAAGCCAATGCAAATGCCAATACTATTATTATCTTTGCCATTTTTTTCTCCTGTTTTGGCAGCCCTTCCGGGTCGCCGATGAATTGTTTTTCTTATTCTCTTACTCACACCCACCGGCGTGAGATTTGTTAAAGAGCAAACCTCTTTTGAGGTAAAAACTGGGTTCTAAAATTTACACGCAAAAACCCAATTTTCATCTTAAAATAGCAAAACTCCCATTTTTGAGAGAGTTTTCATAATATTTTGGCTAACTTAACTGTTTTTTGCAAATTCACTCTCTCTTTTTATATCAACAAATTATTATAGCACAAAATCGCTTGGTTGTCAATCGTTTATTCTGCCGGCGTTTCAACGCCCGAAACTACCGGCTCGGAAGCTGGCGGTTCTACCTGTGGTTGCTCTACTGGTGTCTCTACAATCGGAGCTGGTTCTTCAACTGGCGGTGGATTAGCTGGTGGTGTTTCTGCAGGAATATCGATGACTACCGGTGCTGGTGTTTCTAGCGTGGTATTATCATCTTCGGTAACTGTGGTAGTAGTAGTGGCTGTCGGATTCTCTATAGTGGAAGTAACTGGGTCACTTGTTGGCGCCACATCTACCGGTGTAGTTATTTCTCCGAGATCATCAATAATAGTTTCGGGATTTTCACTAATAACCTCGCCGGCCGAAATACTACCCGCATCTTTTCTTTTCGCCACTACAATCCAATCAAAACTCGCATTGCTCAAACCGTTCTTTAATTCTTTCACCACAAAACCCCACAGCCCTTTTTCTTTTACAAAGATTCCCTCACCTTCGCCTGAAGTCAAAGATACTGTCACTTTCACTGGCTGATTCTCATCGATTATTTCGCGTGTAGAAGTATCAAATTCAATACGGGCCTCACCACCCACTAATATTGACGAACTGCTAAACACAAACTCCGCGGCTGGTGATTGCATCGCGTACATATCTTTATCGCCTTCAGAAGTGGATAGACGCGTGACGAATCGACCGTCTTCGTCAATCCGCCACTTATTATCTTTACCGGCAATTGAAGCTAAGTTGGTTATCAAAGCACCACTTAAATCCAAAATATTATTTTGGATGGAAAGATAACCATGTAAATTTTCTACTGTCAGATTACTATCAGTAGTAGTGGACGATAGAGATAACTGCGCCACCGTGCTACTCACACCATTGATAGCGTCCCAAAGCGATTGTGTGGAAAGCGCCCAATCGTTCGCCACTGTGCTAAGCGTGCTGGAAACATTCCTTAAATCCAACCACATATTATCCACGCGCAAGGATAACTGTTCGGTACTGCTGACAAATAAAGTAAGCGAATTTTTAAGAGGATCAATCTCATTATCCATTATTCTGGCACTTAAACCACTGCCAAAAATTTGCAATTTTGAATCAACTAGAGCAGATAATTGTTCAGCTGATCCAAAATCATAGCTACCAACCGCATTATTTACAAGTAATTGCACTTCATCTTCAATCTTCATGTCGGCAATATGGCGGGTGATTTTTTCTTCCACTTGCTCCACAGTAATAGATTTATTGCGACGCGAAATAAGCACATTCACCATACCCATTCCAGAGTCCAACCCTTCTAAAGCTACACCGACTGTGGAATCACCAGCATCGGCGCGCATGAGGTACCCGGGTGTGCTACTGGCGCTCGTGAGACTATCACCAGGACGGATAGGGCCGTTTTCGGCACTTAATTTAGCCGCCACCTGACCGAGCATGCCGATTATTTTATAATTCGGATCACCCTCTTTATGCCCAGTATTATTACCAATAATTGATGGGTGAGTAGATACGATACCCATAATATCCGGATCAGCACCGCGCGTACAGCGTTTAACGGCATTATTTTTTGTCACGTCCACGCACACCGCTTCGCCCGATACTAAATCCACATCCTTACTATAAAAATACTCAGCATAATCAGCGCCACCATTGGTAAGGTAACTGCCGGTAATATTAATATTACCCACAACATCTAGTGCTTGCGATGGACTGGAAGTACCGATACCGACGTAACCATTTGATAAAACATTAAAAATACTACTGTTATCACCAGAGGTCACCGAGAAAATATTACTGGCAGTACCAGTGGCAGAAGAAAATACCCCTAATGGGCCTTGAGAATAAATACCACCCGAACCGACAGATAATGCAGTACCAATGGTGACAATACCATCAGCGATTATATTGTTTTCTGTAGAAAGTTGACCAATAGATAACGAACTAACGTAAGCGTTAGTAAATTCACTGCCGGTGAGATTAACTACAGAAAGAGAGGCGTCCAAATAATTGGCAACGTATGCATACTGGCCAGAAACAGCTATGTCAGCAGGAGACGATCCAACTGAAGCTGTGGCTATTTCTTCTGGAGATAGTGAATTAGAAATATCAACAATAGAGATGGTGCCAGAACCACCATTAGAAACATATAAATATTTACCAGAAACAGCTACCCCGAACGGAGTACTCCCTACCGAAGTAGTTGCTACCTGTACTGGAGATAGTGGATTAGAAATATCAACTACAGAAATAGTCGCATCACCACTATTAGAAACATATAAATATTTACCAGAAACAGCTATGCCAGCAGGCCCAGACCCAACCGAAGTAGTTGCTACTTTTACTGGAGATAACGAATTAGAAATATCTATGACAGAAATGGTGGCATCGTCATAATTTGTTGCATAGACATATTTGCCAGAAATAGTCATACCCTCTGAATTACCTACTGAAGTAGTTGCTACCTGTACTGGAGATAGTGGATTAGAAATATCAACTACATAAAAAATATTATTAACTGGCTCTGACAAATATATATATTTACCAGACATGGCTAAACTAGCTATTGCATGAAAGGTATTAAAATTAATAACAGATAATGGTACGGATGGATTAGAAATATCTACAATTGATAAAAAGCTTTGTCCTTGAATGTAAGCATGATCATTTGACACTACAATGTTAGCCGGATAACTGGCAACTGGCAACGTCGCGATCTCCGCTGGAATTATTGGATTAGATATATCTACGACAGACATAGTGTTATCATCATAATTTGTGACATAGGCATATTTCCCAGAAACAGCCACCCCACCAGGCCTATTTCCTACCGATGTCGTCGCCACCTCTCTAATATTAGAACCCGAAGTTAACGGATTATAAATCTCACCCACCACAGTCAATTCTTTAGTCGGTGTAGTCGTCCCAATTCCCACTTTATTATTTTGTGTAATAGAAATTGCTGGAGTGGTGGTGTTGGAATTGGTAATATCCAATCGGGCATCTCCTTCTTGCGATAATTTCCAAGTGGAAGAACCGATATTTATTTCGTTCGCCCACAAACTCGCCCAACGATTAGTAGTGTTGCCTAAAGTATATAAAGACACATTGCCAGTACCGCCAGTCATATCTGGCAAAACATTATATAAAGTAGAAGTACCGGCGACAGTTAATAAAGTTGAAGGAGTAGTGGTACCGATACCAATATACCCACTACTGGAAACAAATAAACTAGATGTTGGTGTCCAAGCTGACCCACTCCAATAAGTAATTTGACCAGTTAAAGTACCAGTAGCAATACTCTCATCATTTGCCCAAGATAATAAACCGCTACCATTAGTTTTTAATATTTGATTGGAACTTCCATCGGCATTTGGGAAATAGTAAGTATTTAAATCTAATTTTGAGCGAGGGGTAGTGGTGCCGATACCAATATTTCCATAAGTATCAATGTATATAGCAGGTAAGGTTGAAGAAGTATAAACACTAAGTAAAGGATTGGTAGAAACCCCTTTGACAGATAATTGAGCCACAGGAGAAGAATTACCTATACCGACTTTACCACCAAAGAAGTTAGTGCCAAGAGTATCGGCAACTGCTATTGTCCCATAAGAGAATATTCCACCACTACCAACTTGTAGAGATGTGTCGGCAACTATTTTACCACCAGCAAAAATATTACCAGTAGAATTTATTTGTCCTAAATATGCACTACTAGCCGAAAGTGTATTTACTTCTGTCCCCGGGATACGAGCAATTCTCAATGAACCACCACGAACATAATAAGCATAATTACCTCTAATATCTACTCCTGATGGATCGTTAGCTTCTTCACCAAGATAAGAAGTATAATTGACTGGTGCAGTCGGAACAGAAACATCCATTATATTTAAGTAAGTGCCAGTTTGGTTATATACGGTATCAACTGCATATAAATAATTACCTGATATTTTTAACTTTCCAACAGGAGCGAAAAACTGTGTTCCTAACGAAGTACCACCAGTATTTTTTAGAACAGGAGATGCTGGATTGGAAATATCAAATATAAATATTAGATTATTTTCGTGATACCCACAAGAAACATAAGCGAAATTACCTGACACCGCTATTGCATTGACTGCTTTATTGACTCCTATATCACCTGAACCAACTACAGTCATTGAAGCAGGGTTTGAAATATCAACTACTGTCAGTCTAACATTTCCTGAAGACGGAGCAGTCCCTAAATAAGCATATTTTCCTTGTACATATATATCTACTGGACTTGGAGTTAATGTAAGGGTAGATATTATAACAGGGGCAGATGGATTTGACACATCAATTGCAGACAAACCTTTTCCACTAAACATTGCCGCGTAAACATAATGTCCTGAAATTGCTAAACCACCATAAAAATTTCCAGCATCAGCACCCATATAAATATTTGACATTTGAACAGGAGCAGATGGTTTTGAAATATCAACAATAGACATCGTGTCATCACCAGTACAGAAAACATAAGCATATTTTCCTGATACAATAACATTTGTAGGTTTATCGCCAACTGCCACGTTTCCGACCGCAGTCGGTGCTAAAGGATTGGAAATATCAAAAATATAAAGTCTATCTCCGTCACCATAAACTGTATAAGCATAATTACCTTGAACGAATGGTCTAATACCAGTTGACGCTACTGACCCAACTTCCGCTACTGTACCATTGGCTTTTGTAAGATTGTATATATTATCTGCAATAGTTATACCTGTAGTAGAAGCTATAACGGCAGTTGTCGGTGTCCAAATTGATCCACTCCAATAAGTAAGCGAACCAGTTACCGTACCATCTATTATTGAAACTGCCGAGGTGTCTTGCCAGGTAAGTTCACCGGATGCATCTGTTTTTAAAATCTGATTAGCAGCTCCGGCGGTATCAGGAAAATAGTAAGTATTTAAATCTAATTTTGAGCGAGGGGTAGTGGTGCCGATACCAACATAGCCAGCAGACGAAATAAATAAACTTGAAGTGGGCTTCCACATACTGGTGGTATTGTCCCAGTAAGATGTTTGACCAGTTAAAGTACCAGAGGAAATACGAGCATTAAGCATTTCGGTGAAACCCAAAGACGATGTCCCCATCCAAGTCGGCACGCCCGAATCATTAGCCATTAAAATATAATTGGCAGTTGTGGAATTAGTCAATGCCCAAGCCGAGCCATTGCTATACATCAAACTACCAGTCGCGCCAGAAGATGACAAACCCGTACCACCATAACCAACACCAATCGCATTGCCGTGCCACACCGCCGTCGCGCCCGAAATCGTACCGGATACGGTGATAGTGGGCGCATAAAGTCCCACTCCGCTAGTACCGTAAATATTAACATTAGAAGTGACTCCACTAGCATTAATAATAACTTGGCTACTATCTCCTTCAGTCTTTAACGTTAAATTTGAACCGATACCAGTAGTTTTAATAACTGTTGCCCCTTCTGAAGTTAAGGAGGTACTTCCGGAACTATTTAATTGCAGTACTCCCCCACTGCCAGTAACATCAAAATGCATATTGCCAGCAAGTGCAGTGGTTTGTAACCACATACCTTGCGTATTGTTTGTTTGGAAAATAAGGGTATCTTCATCCTGTTCTAATATCTTCTGACCATTCATATAAAATGAATTTCCACTGGTATAAATATGATCGGCGTAAAGTGCCCCGCTCACTGTTAAAGTGGTAGTAGCAGAATAAGCAGTGGAGGTACCAATTAAAATTTGAGTCCCTGAAACTGTCATGGCGCTCGTACCAGTAACTGAAGTGGCACTGTCATACACTGCAAAATAATTAATTGTACTTGTCCCGACCCCACTAGATGCCCCAGTGGTTAGGGTGTCCCAATATCCGCGACCATCGCCGTCAGATGCCCACACTTGGCCAATTGATCCGACACTATCAATAAAATACTGACCAAAATCCACACCGTTTAAACGCAAAGTGGAAGTGGCAGTGGAAGAAACAATATTGATATCACCGTTAACAGTTAGAGCATGGTTGGGGGTAGTAGTACCGATACCGACTTTGCCAAAAGCTTCGGAATTTATATAATCATACGCCAAAATGACATTACCGTCTTCAATATTGCCACCACCACCCCACAAATAAATACTTTCTCCATAATCAGGACTCAAACCGATATGAGAAGCATTTATTTTCATGTCGCTATTAAGGGTAACGTAATCAAGACCCCAATCATCTGATGATGTATCATAACTATTGCTTCTCGACAAAAACGCTATTGAATTCATTGACCCATGCGGTGAAGGATCCATATATGAACTAAAACCAATACCTAATGAACCAAGAGCATCACTGGATGACCCTTTCACCGTTGACTCATTTGCAACTAAGAAATTATACGCGGCAGTGCCAGCACTCTTTATGGAATTGGACATCAAAACATTATACGATATAGTGGAAGAATCTGTTGGTCCATACCAACCAACCGCATTCCAAATCTTTGACTTTGAAGTAATGGGGGTTGATATTGAGCCGGCCTGGATATCAAACAAATCGCTCCCTCTACCAGTCTCATCTATTACACCAATATAAGTATTAGTGGCTTGTTTAACGGTTAATAAATTGGCCACAGAAAAATATCCCGAACCGGAGTTTGCTTGGACATCTAAACCATATCCTGGAGTAGTCGTGCCGATACCAACTAAACCATCTTTAACTACCAAAGTATCAGTATAATGTCCTGAATCGTGGTCCGTACTAAAAGCTAAATATTTACCAGTTAAATTCCAAGTCATTGAACCACTATTGCCAGTCGGACCAGCACTTTCTCCGACAGTAATTATGGAATTATTAACAGTATTTTGCGCGAAAATCCTATCTTGTACGCCACTTAATAATACATGTAATGATGTAGCCGGAGTTGATGTTCCAACACCTACATATCCGCTACTAGATATAAACAAACTAGATGTTGGTGTCCAAGCTGACCCACTCCAATAAGTAGTTTGCCCAGTTAAAGTACCTGAAGTTAACCTGGAATCAGCAATCCCCAAAGTATTAGTTGAAACCCACTGTCCTCTACCAGACCCAACAGACTGCCACAGCTCTCCACTATTACCAGCAGAAGCTATAAAATATTGCCCGAAGTCTACCCCATTAAATCTTATGGTAGAAGTACCGGTGGAAGAAACGATGTTGATATCGCCATTCACAGTGAGAGCGTAATCGGGAGTGCTAGTACCGATGCCGACATGACCACTTGATAAAACATTAAAAATATTACTACTGTCGCCTGAAGCTACTGAAAAAATGCTGCTGGCTGTGCCGGTGGTCGCAGAAAATACCCCCAATGGGCCTTGGGAATAAATACCGCCAGAGCCGACAGACAATGAATCGCCAATGGTAATAATACCTTCAGCGATAATATTATTTTCCGTAGAAAGTTGACCAATAGATAACGAACTAACGTAAGCATTGGCGATTTCGGTGCCAGTGAGATCAATTACGGCAAATTCATCATCCAAATTAATGGTTACATAAGCATACTTACCGGATAAAGCGAGCCCGGACGGACCATTACCAACTAATGGCGCAGCTATCTGAACAGGGACGGATGGGTTAGAAATATCTACGATAGAAATCGTATCATCACCATAACTTGTTACGTAAGCATATTTGCCAGAAACAGCAATTGACTTATTATTTCCACCGATCGAAGTGGTGGCAATTTGAACAGAAGCGAGTGGATTTGATATATTTACCACAGAAATAGTTTTGTCAATATTATTCACAACGTATAGATATTTACCTGACACCTCTAATATACATGGACCGTTACCAACCGAGATAATGGCAACTTGTTGGGGGCTATAAGGATTAGAAATATCTACGACCGAAATAGTATCATCACCATAATTTGTCACATAGGCATATTTACCAGAGACAGCAATTGACTGATTACCATTACCACTACCATTACCAACTGATGTGGTAGCAACTTGATATGAGCTATAAGGATTGGATATATCTACGATGGAAATCATACCCTCTGATCCTGCTGAAATATAGGCATACTTTCCAGATATAAAAATTGATTGCAAAACACCAGCAATTGAGGTGCTAGCAATTTGGGTAGGATTAGACGGACTCGATATATCCACTATAAATAAAACACCCGTATCATCTATTAAATAAGCATAATCACCAGAGACAACTACCGATGACAGTGAAGGTGGATCATCCCCCAATATAGAAAGCGTGGATGCTGGTGTTGGATGTGTAGGATCAGATACATTAATTACATAAAAGTTATCACCCGTATAAGATATTGCATATGCATATTTACCTGATATAGCAACTGAACCTAAAGAGAAAAGCGACGTGGTACCAACTTTTTGAATTTTAGACGCCGAAGTTAACGGATTATAAATCTCACCCACCACGGTCAACTCTTTGGTTGGTGCGGTAGTACCTATCCCCACTTTATTATTTTGCGTAATAGAAATAGCGGGAGTGGTGGTGTTGGAATTGGTAATATCCAATCGGGCATTTCCTTCTTGCGATAATTTCCAAGTGGAAGAACCGATATTTATTTCATTAGACCATAAACTTGCCCAACGGTTGGTAGTGTTGCCTAAAGTATATAAAGACACATTGCCAGTACCGCCAGTCATATCTGGCAAAACATTATATAAAGTAGAAGTACCGGCGACAGTTAATAAAGTTGAAGGGGTAATTGTTCCGATACCCACCCAACCATTACTGCTCCAAACACCACCCGGCAAGGTAGTAGTCGTATTGAAAGTGGTGGAAGCAAAAATATTCGCTCCGGAAAAAGTTTGATTGCCGGCTAGAAATGCCACCGAAGTAGAAGCGGCAATCCACACCGGATCCGTTTCCAACTCGGCAATTTGAGTGGAAGAAACGTACCCCACATCATTGGTCCAAAAAGAAATATTTCCGGTACCAGCAGTGTTAGCATAAGTGGATGTGCCGGCAGTTTCTGAATAGGTAGATGTTGCGGCAGTTTCGGCATAAGTAGAAGTGCCGGCGGTGCTTGCGTATGTGGAAGTTACCGCGGTGTTCGCATGAATCGCATAGGGGGCGGAAGTAATTCTTTTTCTAGGACTTAAAGTTTCTCCGCCGATAGAAACCTCCAAATATAAACTGCTGTTATTTTCAAAAATTATTGGATCCAATGCGTTTGTGCCACTACCACCCAAATCTACACTAAACAAACCATTAATCGGCGTAACATTAATACTGGAACTAACAATATTCTCCGTTCCTGAAGCGGTATAGATTTCGTTGCTTCCGGTTAAAGAATCATAAATTACAAACTTCATTTCAACTGTGCTGGTAACCGCGACTTCGTTAATCAACACTTTACCCTGATAAGTGATTATGGAGGGTGGGGTGGCGGCGTGAGTAGAAAATATAAAACCAAAATATCCAAAAATTATAGATAACAAAAATAGCCCAAATAACAAAAAATTTCGGGTTCTTTTCTTACAAAACCTTTGTGTTGAATTGCCTCCCATAATTAACCATTCTAACAATTCTTTTATGCCTTGTATTATAACACTTTTCTGCATCTAATCACACCAACAAACTGTGGATAAGTAAACAAAAAACCACTCGCAAAAAAGAGTGGTTAAAAATATAACTTTTATTCGCTCATTTAAGCTTTTTCTTCTGGCTTGGCCAGGTGTTTGAAACCACTATCGTCAATCATCAAAAGCACGAAAGCAATTATAGTCGTGCCAATACCCAAAATATAATAACCAACCCCTACTGCCATGCCAATCGCCGCTGCCATCCACAGACCAGCGGCGGTGGTAAGCCCTTCTACACGATTTTCACGGTGCAAAATCGTTCCCGCGCCCAAAAAACCAATACCGGTAACAATCGCCGCTGCTACTGGCGCGATGGTGGTGCCAAATGCGTGAATAGATAAAATGGTAAAAAGAGTGGCTCCACCGGTAACCAAAGCATAAGTACGCAAACCGGCGGATTTACCCAAGTGAGTTCTCTGCCAACCCAAAATCGCGCCTAAAATAATGGCTAAAATAATATGACACAAAAAATAGATTTCAAACATATAGATAAAATTAAAAACTCATGGCTATATTATACCATGAGTCTTTAATTTTATGAAGTGCCGAGGGCGGGGATTGAACCCGCGACGCAAGGATTTTCCTATTTGCTGTTGCTTGAATTTCTCCAAGTGTCGGACTATATCTTCACCCCGACTAAGTCGGGGTGTTGGGCGCTATCTGCGAGATTATCGTTGGCACTCACTCGCTAGTCTCTACACCTTCCGGAAAATATTATGCCTATCCGGCTTGGCTCGGGATTGCCCTTCGCCAGCTGGCGGGAGGGTTTCCCCGAATTCACCCAATTATTGCCCCAACATTACTGCTGGGCGGACCGAAATTCAGTCCTTCGCTCTACCACTGAGCTACCTCGGCTTCGCTTCGCTACGCCGAGCAAGCTCGGCCTAGTGGACTTGAGGAGATTCGAACTCCTGACCTTCGCCTTGCAAAGGCGCTGCTCTACCAGCTGAGCTACAAGCCCGTGCGTCTCCCAAAGCACAAACATTATATCAAATATAATCAGCCAAGTCAATGCCTAATTCAAATACAATACCCCAATACCAATTGCTATCAATAAAACGGCGATAAATTTTAATAAAATATTTTTCTGATCTAATTCTTCTTTTAATAACTTGGAATTAAAGACTGACATCCCCACCGCTAAAATTAAAATAAAAACTGTTTGAAACCCTTCCAGCGCAAATACTAAAGCCGCCGCCGGAGCGATGGCCAGTGCCCAAAAATTAAACAAAGTTCCCAAACGATCCAAAACAGAAAGCCCAAACACTTGAAACCCTAATTTTAAGTTTAATCCACTTTTTTCCGCTGCCCAATCCTCACGAAAACGACGGGAGAGAAAAAAAGTAAAACCAAAACCACCGCTCAAAATACTATTAATTACAAACATTTGCTTAAATGGCAAAGTTTGACTCACGTGTCTAGTGATAAGAATGGTGGCCGAGTAACAAAAACACGCAATTAACATTAAAATCATGGCGCGAGACCAAAAAAAAGACGACCGGGTAAAATGAATCGAAGCCAAACCGGCGCCCAGAACCAAAATACTAAGCGCCGCCAATTGACCAAAAAAAAGTTTCTCGCCTAATAGTATCCAACCGCCCACAAAAGTAATCACCGGAATCAAATTCCACCAAATATTAATACGGGTAACTTCTTCTATTTTCATCGCTTTAATGTATGGTAAACCGCCGTAAGTATACAAAGCCGAAGAACAACACAAAAATAAAAACATTTTTAAACTTGGCAGTGTCCAATGGCTAAAAGGTAGATAAAATAATCCCAGTAGCCCGGTCAATGAAAACAAAAATAAATAAACATACGGACTTTTGATCCGATGATTAAGAATTACTTTATCTCCCACGTTTACCAGCGCCCAACAAAAATAACCCAAAACCGCCGCTAAAACCCACAGCATAACAAATTTAATTAATTTGCTTCTCTAATACTTCTTTACGTTTTAATAATTCTCTCTTTCTTCGGTTGCACTCAAATTCATCGGCTTCAAAAGCCAAACGTATCATAGCCGCTTTTTTTAAATATAGTTCCCTTAATTTTTTCTGCCGCTCCAATATTTCTTTCTCAAAATCATCTAGGGTTATTTGCTTTTGTAATTGCAAAAGTTCATCCATCACTTGTTGATTATGTTCTACTTTGCCTTCAGCATCTCTCACCGCCGCCGCGCCCGCCAATAAATCTTCATCTATAATATTAATCGTCCGATCAATATCTTCTATCTCCATCTGAGGACTATAAATATTACTCTCAATAGCCATAAACTAAACTTTTATGTCCGAAATTTTAATTAAAAAATTTACATAACGCGCGGCAATGAACAGCCAATCACTAAGACGATTAAGATATTGATATAACTCCGCTCTGATTTTTTGTTCCTGGCCAAAAGCCACGAGGGCGCGTTCGGCACGACGACAAATGGCGCGCGCTAGATGCAACTGCGCCGATACTTCTGATCCGCCGGGAAGAATAAAATTTCTCAACTCCGGTAACTGCGCCGACATCTCATCAATACTTTTTTCCAATTCCAAAATTTCTTTCTCACTAATCACAATTTGCTTTTTGATTTTTGCTTTTTGATTTTTGATTTGCCCACTTACCACCTCCGCTCCCACTTTAAATAAATCGCATTGAATCTTTTTTGTTATTGCGAGAAGGAGTGATAACGACGACGAAGCAACCCTTTGACTACACTGGGATTGCTTCGACCCTTTGGGTCTCGCAATGACAGATGCAACAACACCCAATGTAGCATTAAGCTCATCTAACTCCCCCGCTACCTGCATAGTGATACAATCTTTGGTCACTCGCCCTCCGCCCAGTAGCGATGTTTCGCCTTGATCCCCGGTTTTTGTATATATTTTAAGCATATATTTACCGATATATTTTACTTGTTTTTATTGTTTTTGGCAACAAAAGCCGCCCTCGCGAGCGGCCTTCAGATTATTCAATTCTAACTTCGTCCTTACTCAGAATGACAATTCGCTTTTTCCTTATTCCTTACTCCTTATTCCTTAATTAAGAACACCCGGTCGTACTCCCACAATTCAAACACTTATAACAACTACCGTTACGAATGGTAATATGCCCGCAAGTGGAACAAGGCGGCGCGTCGCCCATCATACCGGAAAGCTGTTGGTCAATTCCGCCCACTACCGGAGCCGCTGCCGTTTTAGCTGATACTTTGGGAATATTTGGCAAAGTCGGCTGATCATTTTCTTCTATATCTTTATCTTTCAAAATTATTTTTTCTTTCTCCACTTCACCATCATCCTTATGTTTGAGATCCATAGTGTGCTGACCGCGCATTTCCGAAGCGATCCGCGCCATTTGTTCGGCGCGATTTTTTTGAATACCGGTCGGCTTAACTTGCACAAAATCCGTTCGCCCCAAATATTCCATACCCAAAATTCGGAAAATCAAATCTACCACCGAAGTACAATTACGAATATTGGGATGATCGGTAATTCCGGATGGCTCAAAACGCGTAAAAGTAAATTTATCTACATACTCATCAAGTGGCACGCCATATTGTAATCCGGTGGAAATAGCAATCGCGAATAAATTAAGTAACGATCGAAACGAAGCGCCTTCTTTATACATATCAATAAATACTTCGCCCAACTTACCATCCGGATATTCACCGGTGCGCAAAAAGATTTTTTGATTGGATACTTTGGCTTTAATAGTCAGCCCGCTGCGCTTATACGGCATGCGACGCTGTTCACCGTGAATATAAATCTTGGCGCCTTGCTCCGTGCCATCATGCGCATACTTAATCTGCGCACTCGCATCATCCACTACTTGATTAACCACAGCGGAATTTTTACTAGACAACGCAAATTGTTTAGCTGAATTTGCCTCAACAACTTTTTGCTCTGACTTAGTCGTGGCTGTCATAGCTTCCACTTTGGCGGCCTCTTTTTTCTCTTCGGTATTGGATTTTGATTTGGCTGATAAAGGCTGCGACATTTTGCACCCATCACGATAAAGCGCATTGGATTTAAGACCCAACTTCCATGAAGCCATATAAGCAATTTTTACGTCTTCCACCGTGGCTTCGCTCGACATATTAATAGTCTTGGAAATGGAACCGGATAAAAACGGCTGTACCGCCGCCATCATCCGAATATGACCGAGATAATGAATGTAACGTTGACCTTTTTTGCCGTTTTTGTTGGCCGTATCAAACACGGCATAATGCTCTTTTTTTAAATGCGGCGCGCCTTCAATCGTCATAGCGCCACACACATATTCATTGGCCAAAGTAATTTCTTCTGGAGAATAATTTAAAGCCGTAAGCAAATTGAAATTAGCATCATTGTATTGTTCACTACTAAATCCAAGCCTTTCCAAGCACTCTTCACCCAAAGTCCAAACGTTAAAAGCAAACGGAAGTTCAAAAACCGTGGGCAAACTTTTTTCAATCTTGACAATATCTTCGTCATTAAATCCATGTCCGCGCAAAGACTCATAGGTAATCGTGGGAGAGCTCCTGAGAGTGCCATGGCCTTTGAGGTAGTTGGTCATGGTGCTAATTTGCGCCTCGGTATAACCCAAAGTTTTAAGAGCCATCGGTACCGATTCATTAACAATCTTAAAATATCCCCCGCCCGCTAATTTTTTAAACTTTACCAAAGCAAAATCCGGTTCCACACCTGTAGTAGAGCAATCCATTAAAAGTCCAATTGTGCCAGTCGGAGCAAGCAATGTGGTTTGCGCGTTTCTGAATCCATACCGTTCGCCCATCTCCAAAGCCTCATTCCATCCCTCGCGGGCGGCCACGAGCAAATATGCCGGCGCATACTGAGGATCAATACCCATCGGAATTACCGACAACCCTTCATACTCTTCCGGTTTAGCGTTAAAGGTCGCGCGCCGATGATTACGCATCACCCGCAACATATCTTCACGGTTCTCTCTAAATTTGGAAAAAGTTCCCAAAGCCTTAGCCAGCTCTGCCGAAGTGGCATAAGATTGCGCGGTCATAAGCGCTGTTACCGAACCGGCAAAAGCCAAAGCCTCGGGAGAATCGTAAGGAATACCGGCGGTCATGAGAACCGATCCGATATTGGCATACCCCAAACCTAAGGTCCGAAAATCATAACTGCCTTGAGCAATTTCTTTGCTCGGAAATTGCGCCATCAAGATACTAATTTCTAAAACTACGGTCCAAAGCCGGCTGGAATATTTAAAACCATCAACATCAAAACTCATGCTTTCGGAATCATAAAAATGCGCTAAATTTAAAGACGCCAAATTACAAGCAGTATCATCCAAAAACATATATTCACTGCACGGATTGGAAGCGTTGATAGTGCCCGACTTGGGACAAGTATGCCAATCATTGATAGTGGAATGAAACTGAAGCCCGGGGTCGGCGCAAGCCCAAGCGGCATTGGCAATCTTATCCCACAGTTCGCGCGCTTTTAATTTTTTACAAGCATAACCATTGGTGCGCCATTTTAACTCCCAACCATTATCATTTTCTACCGAGGTCAAAAATTCGTGAGTAACCCGCACGCTGTTGTTGGAATTTTGTCCGGAAACGGTCTGGTAAGCCTCGCTTTCGTAAGCGCTATCATAACCATAAGCTACCAATGCTGCCACTTTTTTCTCTTCGTTCACTTTCCAATCAATAAATTTTTCAATATCCGGATGGTCGATATTTAAAATCACCATCTTGGCCGCTCGACGCGTAGTACCACCGGACTTAATCGCTCCTGCCGCGCGATCGCCAATGCGCAACCAACTCATCAGCCCCGAAGAAGTGCCGCCACCGGAAAGCTTTTCACCGGCACCACGTAAATTGGAAAAATTTGTGCCGGTGCCAGAACCATACTTAAACAACCGCGCCTCGCGCACCCATAAATCCATAATACCACCTTCATTCACTAAATCGTCTCTTACCGATTGAATAAAACAAGCATGGGGCTGGGGGTGGGTATAGGAATCAGTAGATTTGGTCATCACACCGGTATCGGGATCAACATAATGATGCCCTTGCGCCGGTCCATTGATGCCATAAGCCCAATACAAACCGGTATTAAACCACTGCGGAGAATTAGGCGCCGCCATTTGCGCCACAATCATGTAAGCCAATTCATCATAAAAAACCTGCGCGTCTTGCGAAGAAGTAAAATAAGCATATTTTTCTCCCCAATATCTCCAAGTACCGGCCAAACGATGAGCAACTTGCTTGATGCTGTGTTCGTGGCCCAAAACAATCGTGCCATCAGCATTAAGTTGGGGCGAACCATCATCATTATACTGAGGAACACCAGCCTTGCGAAAATATTTTTGTGCCAAAATATCCGTGGCCACTTGCGACCACGACTTGGGCACTTCCACATCGTGCATTTCAAAAATAATTTTGCCAGACGGCTCGCGAATTAAGGAGGAGCGCAATTCGTATTCAAACAAATCAAACGGCGATGTCTCTTCTTGGGTATAATGGCGTTTAAACCTAAGGCCATTCTCGGGATTATAGCGAAACTGATCATCAACTTTGAAAGTCTTAGTGGCGACAGTGGTTTGCATAATAAATTAACTAACAATAAACAATTAACAACTAACAAGCCCGCGACCGATTTGTTAATTGTTAGTTATTAATTGTTTATTTAAAAATACTATATCTTGTGTTCAAATTTTATTTTAGCCCCTATATGTTGTGTATCCACCACAAGCAAGGTATATTATAACACATCGTCAAGCGCACCACCAACTACTCAATGTTTTCTCTTATCTCAGCCAAAATATTACAAACAAAAAACTCATACTAAATGAGTTATCCACAGGGCTTCGCTTCGCTACGCCCTGCGGGCAGGTTTGTACTCGGCGCCACGCGGGCAGGTTTGTACTTAACTGCACCATGTAGGCAGGTTTGCACTCGCCGCCATACGGGCAATTGACTGCCAAACAACGGTTTTACCCTTTTAATTTTGCTAAAATTTCTTCAACCAGGCGATTGGCCTCTATTTCCAGGGTAGCGCCGTTTAATTTGCCTTCTTCGCGCAAGCGCTTTCTCTCTTCTTCCAGAAGAGCCGATTTTAAACCATCCAACTGACTGCCCAAATCCATTAATTTCACATTCAGCTCACCGACTCGGCGTTTATCGGAGCGTACCGAAGGAATATTGTCCTCAGGCTGTTGCGCTAGCTGAAGCTGGGCGCGAATGGCCGCCACGGCTTTGATCACCTGTTGCATGCTAGCCATAATACTTTGAATTTGTTGTTTGGTATTTTTTACCTCTTTGGACACAACTTCGGCTCTTTCGCGCGCTGCCGCTTTTTTTAACTCCGCCTTTTCTTTGTCTTCTTTGGATTCAAAAACGACCTCGCGACCTTCGTATGAGTTTCGCTGCCCGGATTCATTGCGTTGTTCTAATGGTGATATTGACATAATTAAAAATTAACAATGAACAAGCCAGCCGGCTATTCACTTTGTTAATTGCTAATTGTTAGTTGTTAATTTCCAACATTATAAAAATTAATCTCAATTGGCATGTGCAATCCCCGCAAACGATTGAGATCGTGCTTGCGACCTTGAAAAAATTCAATTGATTGGCAAACTCCATTATAATCACAGCTGGGCGCTAAATTGCAAAAACCTTGTTCAAATACGCGCACTCGCTCACGAATCTCATTGGCTAATTGTGGGTGATCCTGCTCGGCGTCGGCGCATTGACGCATTTCATCCAATTTATTTCTAATTTTTTTTAAAGACATTCTAAATTCGGTTACTCGTTCCAAATATTTCTCTCGCGCCAAACCCATTACTTCGCGCGTAGCATAATCGCGCAGATCCTTTTGCGTATCAACCAAGGCCAAACATAATTCCGACAAATCTTCATTATTAAAAAACTCCGCCGGGCGCCCGCTGTGCAGATCGCTCCAAGTACCGCCATACAATTTAAAATCACGAAAACGTTCCTGTAGCCGAAGCGACAAGCGCGGGAGTAAAAAATGCTCACCCACTTTGCCCTCGGCCAAAGATACAAATTCCCGAAAAGCTTCATTCCATGGCCAAACTTCATAACCAAAAACAACCATAGTTTTTTCCACGTCGACGGCGGTAACCGTTGGATCTTTCTCCAAATGTTCTAAAACATGCCTCATTTTGTCGGCTGTATCTGCTGGAAAAAGCGGGGGCAAATTGGCGTATAAACGCTTAAAAAGTTGAATGGTAGATTGCATAAAAAGGAGTAAGGAATAAGGAGTAAGGAATAATAAATTTACTTTCCTTATTCTTTGTTCCTTAAAATCTCATACATCGCCACTCCAGCGGCTACACTGACATTCAAACTCTGCTTTTGTCCGCGCATTGGCAATTCTACGGTTTGATTGCAGTATTTTAGCATGGATTTAGTTACACCGGTTTTTTCATTGCCAACAATTAGGGCCAAAGGAAACTTCGGCTCCCACTCATATATATTAACACTATTTTTGGTTTGCTCCAAGGCGACAATATTATATCCCAGTGATTTTAATTTTTTTAATATTTTTCCGGTTTGCCGCGAGTATTCCCATGGCACCATTTTTTCTGCGCCAAGCGATACTTTATCAAGTTGAGGATGCGGTGGCACCGGCGAATAGCCACAAAGATAAATTTTGTCTACACCAGCTCCATCAGCAGTCCGAAACATCGCACCGACATTGTGGGCCGAGCGGATATTAGGAACGACGAGAATAAATTTTTCTGTTTTGTCATTCCCGCGAAAGCGGGAATCTGCTCTACTGTCATCCTGAGCGGAGCGAAGGATCTCTTTCTTTTTTATCATACATCAAGTGGACTCATTATATTATCAAAACTACTCGTGGCCACATGCGTGTAAATTTGCGTGGTCTGTAACTTGGCATGGCCCAACAATTCTTGAATATACCTGATATCCGTACCATTTTCAAGCAAGTGCGTGGCAAAACTGTGGCGCATAGTATGGGGCGAAACAGTTTTACTCACGCCAGCGCGCAGTGCCGCCTGTGCCACGATTTTTTGAATACTCGCTTCGGTCAGCCTGCCTCCTCGGCCATTAGTAAATAAATAATCGCCCGCCTGTTTTAACCGACTTTGATTTTTTAAAGTCACAAATAATAACTTTGGAATTAGAGTCTGCCGATCTTTTTTACCTTTGCCCTGGTAAATTCGCAGTAGCATGCGATCAAGATCAATATCTATCATTTTTATATGTGTAAGTTCACTCACCCGCGCGCCCGTGCCATAAAGCATGGACAAAATACACTTATGTTTGGGATTAGTCGTCAAATTTAACATTCTTTGAACCTCTTCTTTGGACAAAACTACCGGCAAATGCTTTTCCTTGCGCGCTCTTGGCAAATGCAAAAAGAAACGTCGCTGTAAAATTTTTTCAAAATAAAACAAAAGGGCGCTATAGGCCGTGTTGCAAGTGGAAGCAGAGTAATTACTGTCGGCTAAATATCCCAAATATGCCTTTACGTCCGCCTGAGATGCATTTTTGGGATCTTGATTGGCGAAGCGCAGACACTCATCTACATAATGGATGTAACTATCAATGGTTTTTGGACTAAAATTACGCAATTTCATCTCCTGGCGCAACAAAATCATCGGATCTCGACTGGGGCGATAATGTGTATTCATACCTTGCTTTTGATTTCACATTTATGGTAAGATTATAGCATACTTAAGCCAAATTTTCTATAAGTTGGTATATAAGTAGTTAGCTGAAATATTCCTTTTCTTTTTTGGGCTATCGCCCAATTGTTTTAAAAAATTTTAAAATTTCTTTTTCATTAATTAAAGAGGGGTATAAGGTGTTTTCTCCGCTCCGCTACGAAAACGATTTATTTATAAGGGGAAAAATGTAATAATAAAAATATGACAACTACTGCATCAAGACAAATGACAACCGGAAAATCTTTTGAGTATGCTTTGCTTGTTCAATTTGAAGAAAAATT
>JBAYNU010000017.1:0-23767 GCA_041678665.1 Candidatus Magasanikiibacteriota bacterium | reverse complement strand
GGATGTAACAATATTGTCGGTCTCCTATCTGTTGCGGGCGTTGAATGTTGAGAAGGCTAACTCCTAGTACGAGAGGACCGGAGTTAATAGACCTCTAGTGTGCCGGTTGTCCCATCAGGGGCACCGCCGGATAGCTATGTCTAGCACGGATAAACGCTGAAAGCATATAAGCGTGAAGCCGTCTTTAAGATTAACATTCGTCAAGACCCCTTGTAGATCACGAGGTTGATAGGCTCTATGTGTAAGCCCAGTAATGGGTTGAGCAAAGGAGTACTAATCGGTCGAGCGCACGACGAGAGCACTAAGATGTGCTTGAGAATATAGTTGTTTTGACTTTTTAGATATTAAAAAAGACCAGTGCCTTGGTGGCACAAGCGGAGAGGTCACACCTGTTCCCATCCCGAACACAGTAGTTAAGCTCTCCTGCGCCGATGATAGCCGTAAGGCAAAAGTAGGCCGCCGCCAGGACAATGGTCTTTTTTGTTATTCAAATAATAAGTGTGGATAACTAATTTGTCGAAAGTGTTTGGAGGTGATATTATAAAAATGTCTATTTTTAAAAAATAATTATATGTCCGAAGGCGAAAGTCGTGGACAAGAACAAAAATTTCAAGCTGATTTTGTAATACGATTTGAGAGGTTGAAGTCAGAAAAGTGGGAGCGTTTGTCTCCCGGACAACAACAGAGATATTACGAATTAGTCGAAAGATTATCGGCGGCACAACATGGTTATGAAAAGATTGGCGACCCTGATTATCCATTTATTGAAGAGGCGATCCTGACTAAAAAAGAGATTGAAGAATTAGGAGAGTTAAGGCGCATGTCCCAGTCGGAAAGGTTCAAAAAATAAGTTAAACAAATATAATCAGCGCTTTTAAGGGCGCTGGTTTTATTTTGACAGTTTTGGCTAAAAAATGGTAAAATAATAACATAAAGTAATAAATATGTCTTTGGAATTAATCAAAAAAGCGGCTAATTATATTAAAGTTAAGACCTATGGCGAACCCACCGGTCATGATTGGTATCATATTGAACGAGTGCGGAATATGGCCAAGACTTTACAGGTTAAAGAGGGTGGAGATTTAGAAAAAATAGAATTATTGGCTTTACTGCACGATTTGGGTGATACACGTAATTACGAATTTGATAATATTAAAGGTTCATTAATGTTAAGAGGAATGATGGATATTTTGGATATTGAAAAAAAGATTCAAGATGATATGATCAAATCAATTGTTGAGATCCAGTATTGTGGTCACGATACCAAAGCGCCGTCAACTTTAGAAGCCAAAATTGTCCAGGATGCGGATTTTTTGGATGCAATGGGCGCGATTGGTATAACCAGAATCTTTTCTACCGGTGGTCATATTAGTCGTATTTTGCATGATCCCAACAAAAAACCCCGGCCCAAATTATCCAGAGAAGATTATCTCCATCGTAAGCAAGAGGGAACCAGTATAAATTATTTTTATGAGAAGGTTTTGAATTTACCCAAGATTTTAAATACCAATACAGCCAAGAGTATTGCTGCTGAGAGAATAAAATTTACTGAAATTTTTTTAAACCAATTTAATAAAGATTGGAAAGGCAAAAATAGTATATGAGTATTGACAATTTCAAAACCCAGGGAAAGTTTTTAATGCTAGCGCTTGATCATCGTGGCAGTTTTAAAAAAATTGTTAATGCCTCCGCGCCCGGCCAGGTGTCAGATGAAGAGATTATAAAAGTGAAAGGTTTTATTAAAGATGCTCTCTCGCCCTATTATAGTGGAATTTTGGTAGACCCCAAATGGGGACTCAAACTTTTTACGCCGAGTGATACTTATATGCTTTGCATCGAGGCCTCGGGTTACGAGCAGGAGAGCGACGAGCGGATAACTACTTTGGAATATTCGGTAGAACAACTTAAGGCTTTGGGGGCAAGTAGCGTAAAGATATTATTATTTTTTAATCCCAGCGTCAAAAGCGCCGGCAAACAATTAAAGACTGCTCACCATGTGCTGGATGATTGTAAACGAGTGGGGTTGCCGTTTTTACTAGAGATTGTAGTTTATGGTCAGCATGATGAATTAGAGCGCCAAAAGATGGTAGTGGATTCGGTAAGGATGTTTATGGCCGATGGACTGCGTCCGGATGTTTACAAATTAGAGTATCCGGGTACTGCCGAAAATTGCGCCGAAATTACGCGGTTGGTAGATGGAATTCCTTGGGTAATATTGTCGCAAGGAATTACTTTTGATAAATTTCGCGATGGACTTAAAGTGGCCATGACCAATGGCGCCAGTGGCTTTACCGTGGGTCGGGGAATTTGGCAGGAAATTAAGGATTGTTCAAGCGATGCCGATAAAAAAGAATTTTTACAAAATGTTGTTGTACCGCGTTTTAAGGAAATCAGCGACATTGTTTTGTCTTCGTAATAAGGATTTGCGCAATAATGTGTTGGTTTTGAGAGTGAAGATTTAGTTTATTTGAGTAAAAAATCACCCTAAAATTGGGGTGATTTTTCATATTGACATTTTTCGCTAAGCATGTTTAAGTATATGGTAAGAGGGGAAGTTCTTTTTATATAAACAAGGGTGCGAAACCTTTTTGGTAGGGAGAATCAAATGGCAGATATTATTATTGAGAAGACTCATGGGGTTGGCGAGTCATCAGTATTAGCTGCTCCGTCGGTTAACTTAGAAATCTCACTAGAAATGAGATTAAGCGAAGAGGCAAAAGGGCACTGTATGTTTGGAGGTAAAAATACAGTGAAGAGCATCAACATAATTCCCGGCTCGCCAGTAAATGCCGGTGCTTACGAGATAGCCATGAAGGATGGTTATAGTTTCTTGATACCTCAGAATGGGGCGAAAGAATTCGCCGCTGGGAGTAGTGTAAATGTGGCATTTGTGCTTCATCAGCTAGGTTTAAGAAGTATTGGCCTGGTTGGTCCAATTGGTTCCGGTAGAGGAGCGTCGTCTTTAATACCGGCATTAAGAAGTATCGGCTTAGGGATGTTTCTTTTTCTTGGTCACGGCACATCTTTGACGTTGACAGTTAGGGATCCAGATGGCGGAGGGTCGACGTTGTTCTGTGCTAAAAGAGATTATGACCTTACAGAAGAGGTCGCGATGGAAGTTAGTGGTTGGTATCCAGAGGTGTTGGTGTTGACCGGGGTTAAGCCAAGCGATATTGGTTTAGCAAAGGCAATGATAAGCTCTAACAAAACCAAGAAAAAAGCTTTCATTCCGCATCGGGATTTGATGAAAGATTTGGAACTAAGATCGTTTTTGGTTGAGATGTCGTCTTGTTCAAATCTTACTCAGATCAATGAGGCTGAGGCAGCCTTATTATTAGGTAGACCATTTGAGGCCACAGCAAATGGCATCAAAGAAGTGGCCGAAATTCTAGGATCAGAGAAGGTGGTGGTAACTTGTGGTGGAAATGGTGCATTTTTCTTGAAGAAAGGTGGGGAACCAATAATTGTTCCTGCTTATCCTTGTAAGCAGATAGTGGACACTTGCGGGGTTGGCGATGTGTTTTTTTCAACCCTAATCTACTATATGTGGTTTTATCACGAGGATGATGTAGTGTTGTCTTCACGTCTTTGTTTAAGGATGGCGTCGTGGGTCAGCTCTTGCAAGCTTGCCAAGATCGGCCCGTGGGACGGCATCCCGTCAGTCTCTGATTGCCAGGATAAAATTGCCGAGTTTCGTAAGGAGCTTGGAGAATGAATTTGATCTTTATAACCTTAAACAACGGCCCGCGTTTATGCGTGGGTCGTTATTTTTTTTACCAATTTGGCGTAGTTATCTTCGGGAGGACGATCGCCCAAAATAGGTTTGAGATAATTTAAAAATTGTTTAGAGGGAAGAAGCTGTTTTTGATTAAAAAATTCTTCCGGCAGGGTACGGAATTTTCCGCCCGCAGTCGCTTCTTTTAAATCAATTACTCCAGTAATTAGTTTATTATTTTTATAAACAATATTTGGCATTAGTCCAAATTGTTTTTGAATTATTAAGTTAACAGCCTTTTCTCCCAGTGCGATAGCGAATTTATTGTCGATCGCGGTAGGTTTATCAGATTCTAAATAATTACCCGGATAGAGCGCTTTAACGTCCACTCCTAATTGTTTTTTAATTTCATCGCGCAAGGCTAAACAGATAAAATGGTTTCGTTTACGGCCGTACTGTTCGCCTATCTGATGATCGGTGGTGGTGGTCAGTTTACCTTTAAAATCTGCTTCTTGCGCCACTACCACTACAGCAAAATTGCCATTACGTTTGTAGCGTTCCTTGGTCAATTTAATTACCAAATCCAAATCCACTGGTTTTTCGGGGGTAATAATAACATCGGCTCCGCCATAGATACTGGCGCACGCTAGCCACCCGGCCTTCATACCCAGAGCTTCAATTACAAAGATACGTGAAAGGGCATAAGCGGCATCTTCTTTTATTTGTTTGACGAAGTCGATCAAATAGTGAGCGGCCGATGGGTATCCCAAAGTAAAGTACGTACCAAACAAGTCGTTGTCTATTGTTTTTGGTACCCCCACTATTGGTAAACCTAGTTCGGCTAATTTTTGAGCCGCGCCCAAAGTATCATCACCGCCAATAGCGACGATTCCGTCAATTTTATTTTTTTTGATAAATTTTTTTATTTTGTTTACGTTATTTGGGTCGGCCAAAGGATTGGTGCGCGAAGATCTCAAAATGGTTCCGCCCCGAGATTTGAGGGGTAATAAATTTAGTTTGGATAGATTTATAATTTTCCCGCCCGGTAATACCGACTTCCAGCCATACAATCCGCCCCAGATGTTAAATCCGTGTTTTTTGGCGGCTTGGGCGACCCCGTAAATAGTGGGGTTGAGGGCGGGAGATAGGCCTCCACCGGTAAAAACTAAGATATTCATAAAATTTATTAAGGCTAATTTTATAACGGTTTTAGCTATATTAACAGAAAATTTTGTGTTTGTCTAGTAGTTATCCACAGGGTCTGTCAGAGAAAATTTGACAGCTTTTTTGGTTGTGATAGACTGTAAACATTAATATATATGCATATAGAGATACTCAAAAAATTAGGTTTTTCTGACAAAGACGCCCAAGCTTATTTGGGCTTGTTAGTTTTAGGCCCCTCTTCGGTGCGTAATTTAGCAAAAAGGACCGAAATGAATAGGGGGTCAATTTATGAATCTTTGAGGTGGTTACGCGAACAGGGCCTGGTTAATCTCTATGAGAAGGATACTAAACAGTTTTTTGTAGCCGAGGATCCGGAAAAGTTACATGAGTTAGTAACTCGTCGAGCCGAAGTTTTGAAGGATGCCGATAAAAAAATTTCGGCTATTTTACCTGAGCTTAAATCGTTATATGATAAAGGCGGTGAAAGACCAGTGGCACGTTATTTTGAAAAGGATGATGTGCATAAAATTTTGGAAGATGTTTTAGAAAGATGTGACGAAAGTATTGAAAAGGAATATCGAGTATATTCTGACGCGCGTATTCGTGAGTATTTGTATACTGGATTTGAGTCATTTTCTGACGCGCGCATAGCTAAGGGAGTCAAAGTTAAAGTTATGGCAATTGGTGAGGGTGGCGAACTGCGTGGTTTAGATGAGCGTAAATGGTTAAAAATTAAAAATGTTACTCCCACTTACACGCTTATTTATTCCGGTCGAGTGGCGTTTATTTCTTTGGACGCCAAGCAGGAATTAGTAGGAGTGGTTATTGATAACGAAGGTGTTTATCAGACTCAAAAACAAATTTTTGAAGAACTTTGGAATAATTCATAGTATGTTGCCACAAAAATTAAATAATGTTGGTGTAGTAATTCTCGCGGCCGGCAGAGGTACGCGTTTGAATTGCGAGAATGAACCAAAAGTAATGCTTCAAATTGGCAATCGACCGATAGTAAGTTATATTGTCGCCACTCTTAAAAAAATTGGTTTTAAGAAAGAACAGATTTGTTTGGTGGTTGGTTTTAAAAAAGATAAAGTGATAAAGTATTTTGGTGATAGTGTGAGCTATGCGACGCAAGCAGATCAAAAAGGAACGGCGCACGCGGCTTATATTGGTATGAAATCTTTGCCGGCGAATATCAATCAGGTTTTGGTTGTAAATGGTGATGATAGCGCTTTTTATCGACCGGAAACATTAATAAATTTTATTGATGAACATTTAAAAAATAAGGTAATATTATCATTGTTTACCACAGATGTAGGCAGTAATACCGGCAAGATTGTGCGTCACGGCGATGGGCAGGTAGAAATTATTGAAAAAGAATATCTTACCGAAGAGCAGAAAAAGATAACTGAAATCTCTACCGGCACTTTTATGTTTAAGCGAGCTTGGTTTGAAGAAATATTTCCCAGCATGCCACTTTTGCGCAAGTTGAAAGAGTTTGGATTGCCAACGGCTCTGGCGATAGCTCGCGACCATCACGAAAAATATCAAGTGGTAAAAATGAAAAATTCTCAAGAATGGTTTGGCATCAATACATTGGAAGAGTTAGATCAAGCCAACGCAGCTATTAAAAAGTATTTTTGATAATGAGATTCAAATATGGTATTGATTTTGGACAAAGTAGATAGTCCTAATGATTTAAAAAAATTAAGTTTATCGGAACTAGAGCAACTCGCTGGTGAGATTCGCAATTTTGTAATTAATACAGTTTCCAAAACTGGCGGTCATTTAGCCTCAAATTTGGGAGTAACCGAGATTACCTTGGCCCTTCATTATGCTTTTAATTTTCCCAAAGATAAGATTATTTGGGATGTCGGTCACCAGGCTTATATTCACAAAATAATTACTGGCAGAAAAAGTATCTTTCATACTCTACGTCAATTAGGCGGTATTTCTGGTTTTCCCAAAAGGTCAGAAAGTATTTTTGATAATTTTGATACCGGTCATTCCGGCACTTCAATATCGGCGGCATTAGGTTTAGCGGTCGCGCGTGATATCAAAAATCAAGAGCACAAAGTGATAGCGGTTACTGGCGACGCCAGTTTATCTAACGGTATTTCTCTAGAAGCAATCAATCACGCCGGCCATCTCAAGAAAGATCTTATTATTATATTGAACGATAATGAGATGTCTATTTCTCGTAATGTGGGAGCATTATCAAAATATTTAAGTAAAATAATTACTGGTGGTGTTTATAATAAGATAAAAAATAGAATAAAACAGTTTGCTTCTAAAAATCCTAAATTAGGCATTTCGGTAATGAGGGTGATTAAAGTAATTACAGAAAGTTTGAAGGGATTGATATCTAATGGCATGATGTTTGAAGAATTAGGATTCAAATACATTGGTCCGATTGACGGACATGATTTAAAACAGTTGATAAATACTTTTGAAAGTATTAAAAAACTTAAAGAACCGGTATTAGTTCATGTAATTACCAAGAAAGGTAAAGGCTATAGTCCCGCAGAAAATGATCCGACCGTTTTTCATAGCACGCCAGCATTTGAGGTAGAAAGCGGGCAGGCTCAATCGGAGCAAGTGACGACTTATACTAAGATATTTTCTGATGAATTAATGATGTTGGCGGAAAAAGATGACCAAATAGTAGCGGTTACAGCGGCTATGCCTTCGGGAACCGGTTTAGATAAATTTCAGAAAAAATTTTCCGACAGGTTTTTTGATGTCGGTATTGCCGAAGAACATGCGGTAACTTTTGCCGGCGGACTCGCGGCGGCTGGTTTGCGACCAGTCGTGGCGATTTATTCTACTTTTTTACAGCGTTCTTATGATTGTATAATTCACGATGTGGCTATGCCTAATTTACCGGTGGTTTTGGCCCTAGATCGTTGTGGGTTAGTAGGCGAAGACGGCGAAACCCATCAAGGGATTTTTGATATTTCTTATTTAAGTCATATTCCTAATTTAACTATTATGTCGCCGGCGGATGAGTATAGTCTGCGAGCCATGTTAAAAGAGGCTTTTAAAAATAACAGTCCCACAGCCATTAGATATCCACGTGGCGAGATAGCATTAGGTAACCTTAGTGAGGATAAGTTGGTTTGGGGGAAATCAGCTTTGGTCAGGAGCGGTCAAGAAGTTTGTATTATTACTGTTGGTTCAATGGTGGTGAGTGTTTTGAGGGCGGTAGAAAAGTTAAAAGAAGATAAAATTTATCCCGCGATTATAGATGCCAGATTCATTAAGCCGTTAGATACAGGAATGTTGGATATGGTGGCGCGTGAATATAAAAAAATAATAGTTGTAGAAGAGAATATTTTGGCTGGTGGATATGGCAGTTTAATATTGGATTATTATAATCAGCGAAGATGTCACGTCAATTTAGCAAGATTGGGTATTTTGGATAAATTTATTGAACACGGTAGTCGTAAGTTATTACTAGATAAATATGGGCTTTCCGAGGCTGACATTATCAAAGCCGTAAAGATTTAATATTTTTAAATAATTTAATATGTGCGGAATTGTTGGATATATTGGCAATAAACAAGCATTACCCATTTTGATTCAGGGTTTACGGCGTTTGGAATATCGCGGTTATGATAGTGCTGGTGTGGCGATTTTGGAGGGGAAAGAAATCAAACGCATACGGTCGGTGGGCAAGATTGAATCGTTGGTGGAAAAATTAGGGAGCAATGAATTACGTGGCACTATTGGGATTGCTCATACGCGTTGGGCTACGCATGGGGGGGTAACCGAAAATAATGCTCACCCTCATTTTGGTGCTAGTGGTAAATTGGTCATTGTTCATAATGGAATTATAGAAAATTATCGAGAGTTAAAACAGAAATTTTTAAAAGATGTAAAGTTTACCTCCGAAACCGATACTGAGATTTTGGCGCATTTGATTGATAAAAATTATTCCGGCGATTTGCATCAAGCAGTCCTGTCGGCTTTATCTTTTGTGCATGGCACTTATGGGTTAGTAGTTATGCACGCCGATCATCCCGATGTTTTAGTAGCTGCTCGATTGGGCAGCCCGCTAGTAGTTGGCATTGGGGAAGGTGAGTATTTTATTGGTTCTGATACTTCGCCTATGCTTGCTTACACTAAAAAAGTGGTATTTTTAGATGATGGCGAAATTACCGAAATTAGCAAAGACAATTTTAAAATTTATAATCTTAAAGACGAAACTGTCACTAAGGCAGTAAACGAAATTGATTGGAATGAAGAAGAGGCACAAAAACAAGGCTACCCTCATTTTATGTTAAAAGAAATTTTTGATCAGCCTACAGTATATGAAGATGCGATTCGTGGGCGCATAAAAGCGGATGAGGGCACAGCCCTTTTGGGTGGGTTGAATATGACCGATGATGAAATGCGTAGTGTTAAAAGAATAATATTACTCGCTTGTGGTACTGCCTCATATGCGGCCATGGTAGGAAAATACGCGTTTGAGAGATTGGCCGGAATTCCTACCGAAGTTGATGTGGCATCGGAATTTCGTTATCGTGATCCGATTATTGATGAGAATACTCTGGTATTTGCCATTTCTCAATCTGGCGAAACTGCTGATACGCTAGCGGCGATTCGTGAGGCCAAGCGACGCGGGGCGTTTGTACGTGGTATTGTGAATGTAATTGGTTCTACCATCGCTCGCGAAACTGATGGTGGGACATATATTCATGCGGGACCGGAATTAGCCGTCGCTTCCACTAAGGCTTTTACTAATATGGTGGCGGTGCTTTTACTTTACGCGCTTCAATTCGGGCGCTTGAAAAGAGTTACTCTAGCAACTGGTCAACGGTTGATTGGTGCTCTCACCGAAATTCCCGCCAAAATGAAATTAATTTTAGAACAGAATGATAAAATTAAAACATTAGCAGAAAAGTATAGAAATTATCATGATTTTTTATTTTTAGGTCGTGGTATAAATTTTCCGGTAGCGCTTGAAGGCTCGCTTAAATTGAAAGAAATTTCTTATATTCATAGCGAAGCCTTTCCTGGGGGAGAAATGAAGCACGGACCAATCGCTTTATTATCGCCAGAGTTTCCAGTTATGGCTATCATGACCTATAATCAGCTTTATGATAAAATGCGCAGCAATATTGAAGAAGTAAAAGCACGTAAAGCGCCAATAATTTTAGTGGCCACTAGCGGGGACGAGCAAGCTAAAGAATTGGCCGAAGATGTAATTTACGTTCCACCCACTATGGAACTTTTAGAGCCGCTTTTAAATACTATTCCGTTGCAATTATTTGCTTATCATGCGGCGGTGGCTTTGGGACGCGATGTGGATCGACCGCGTAATTTGGCCAAGAGTGTAACGGTGGAATAAAATATATGAATAAATTTAAAGCGGCAATTTTTGACATGGATGGAATTTTGATTGATAGCATGCTTTACTGGATTGAGGCGGATATTGAGTTTCTTAAGACTCATGGGATTGAGCTTACCGATGATATGATTAAGTATTTTTCCGGAAGAAGTGAAAGAGAAAATATGTGTTGGCTTAAAAAAGAGTTTTCTTTATCGCACGAAATTGAGCATTTATTGGAAACACGTCGTCAAGTTACCGATAAGATTTATTCTCACCATACCAATTTAATGCCTGGAGTGGAGAATCTGATTAGTAATATCAAGAAGAGTGGAACCAAATTAGCCATTGCTTCCGGGGCTCCCATGCGCCAGATTCAACTTGCGGTTAATAGGTTTGGTTGGGATAAATGTTTTGACAAAATTGTTTCACCCGACCATGTTGATAATATTGGTAAACCAGATCCGGCCATATATTTACACGCCGCTAAGCTTTTGGGGATTGAGCCAAATAAGTGTATAGTATTTGAAGATGCAGAAAATGGGGTGGTAGCGGCTAAGCGTGCCGGTATGTATTGTGTGGCGATACCCGATAAGCGTTGGAGCCCGGGCGATTTTAGCCAGGCCGATTTGATAGCGCAATCATTGGAAGACGAGAGAATATATAAATTATTGGATATCTTATCAATATGAAAAAGAAAAAAATTGTGATAATCGGCGGGGGTAACGGCAGTGCGATTGTGATTGGTGGCCTTAAGCATAACCCCGCTTATGATTTGTCGGCAGTGACCTCGATGAGTGATTCCGGTTTTTCTTCGGGCGCCATGCGTCGCTATTTTCATTTGCCGTCGCCCGGGGATATTTTGCGAGCGGTGCTCGCTATGTCCAAGTATGATTATTCTTTACTGCGGACGATTTTTAACAAAAATCGATTTGACTCGTTGGTTAATGTGAATAAAAAATTAAAAGCGGCCCGCGCGCCGAGCTTGGGTAATTTATTTTTAATGTTGGCTGCGCAATTTGAGGGTGACTATGTGCGCGCCGTCCGCGCTCTGGAAGAAGCGGTGGAGGCGGTTGGGCATGCCTATCCTGTAACTTTGGATCTAACCGATTTGGGCGTGCAATTATCTAATGGAAAAATTGTAAAAACCGAGGGCGTCATTGATAGGCCGAGTTATAATAGAGCATGGAAAATTCAAAAGGCTTGGCTAGAACCAGCCGGTCGGATTTATGCTGGCGCCAAAAAAGTAATTGAAAGCGCTGATTACATTATTCTTTGCCCGGGAAGTCTGTACTGCAGTGTGATTGCCGCGCTGTTGCCTCGGGGGGTGAAGGAGGCGATAAAAAAGTCGCGAGCCAAGCTGATTTATGTAGCAGGCAATGGTTATGAAACTGTGGGCGAAACCGGCCCGCAAAGATTTAGTGATTTTGTAAAACAATTAGAAAGGTATTTACCACGCCCGGTGGATTTGGTGGTGTATAATAATCAGCAGTTAAACAAATCACAGCAAAAGAAGTATCGGTTAAAGAATTGGGCGAAGTACGATTATGATCCGCAAAATTTATCCAACCACAAAATTATTGCCAAACCATTCGAACGCAACGAGGGTGGGTTGTGTGATGTGAAATTGGGGAAAATTTTAAATAGTATTTTGAAGTAATATGGAATATAAAAAACAAAATAAACAATCACAGGCAATAAAAATTACCGCCGAGGAAGGCGGTAAGGTGCTGGGGCGGGCGTCGGTGTTTTTAATTTATAATGATTTACATGCTGAACCGTATGGGCTCTTAGAAGATGTGTTTGTGGAAGAGGTGGCGCGGGGTAAGGGGTTGGGTACTAGTTTGGTACAAGCAGTAATTGAGGAAGCTAAAATCCAAGGTTGCACAAGATTAATTGCCAATAGTCGCTATACTCGCCCGGAAGTTCACAAGATGTACGAAAAAATTGGGTTTAAGGATTATGGCAAAGAGTTTAGAATAGATTTTTAATATTATGAGTACCATATTAACAACCAAATCGGAAAAAGATTACGAGCTTCTAGATAGTGGCGAAGGTGAAAAGTTGGAGCGTTATGGCAAGTATGTTTTGCGTCGACCTGACCCACAGTCATTATGGAAACCACAGCTTGATGAAAAGGAATGGGCAAAAGCGGACGCTGTTTTTGTGCGCGACGGTAGAGAAGGGCGTTGGCAAACGAAAGTGGAGTTGCCGGAAAGGTGGCAGGCTGAGATTGGTGGAATTAAATTTTTAATTCGTCCGACTGCGTTTAAACATACCGGTGTATTTCCGGAACAAGCATCAAACTGGGAATGGCTGCGCACATATTGTCATTCCGAGCGAAGCGGAGCGAAGTTGAGGAATCCCTTATCCATATTAAACCTATTTGGCTACACTGGCGGAGCGACGTTGGTGTGTGCGCAGGCCGGGGCCGAAGTGTGCCATGTCGACGGTTCCAAGACCGCGATTGGCTGGGCACGGGATAACGCGACGCTCAATGGGCTTGAGAAGGCCCCGGTGCGCTGGATTTTGGATGACGCGGTAAAGTTTGTGGAGCGCGAAGTTAAGCGCGAACATAAGTATGATGGTATAATTTTGGATCCGCCGGCATTTGGTCATGGACCAACTGGGGAAATGTGGCGGATTGAAAAAGATTTTATGTATCTGGTCGATTTGTGCGAAAAAGTTTTGTCCGATAAGCCATTATTTGTTTTGGTGAATGGATATGCGTCTGGGTATTCAGCGATTGCGTATGAAAATAATTTATTGCCATTATTAAATAAATTCGGCGGTAAGATTGAAAAAGGAGAATTAACTATCGCCGAGAGTGGGAAGAATGGACGGCTATTACCGTGTGGCATTTTTGCGCGGTGGAGTAGATAATATGTTAGAAGTTTTATACGAAGACAATCATTTGATCGCGGTCAATAAACCAGCCGGTGTTTTGGTGCAGGGAGATATTACCGGAGACAAATGTATTGCGGATGATATTAAAGAATATTTGAAGAAAAAATATCAAAAGCCGGGTAATGTATTTTTGGGGACAGTGCATCGTTTGGATCGGCCGGTATCCGGTGTAGTTTTATTTGCCAAAACATCAAAGGGCGCGGCGCGGTTATCGGAACAAGTTCGTGAGCATAAATTACAAAAAATATACCATGCCTTAGTGGTAGGAATTCC
This sequence comes from Candidatus Magasanikiibacteriota bacterium, assembly GCA_041678665.1. Classification (GTDB taxonomy): domain Bacteria; phylum Patescibacteriota; class Patescibacteriia; order Magasanikbacterales; family GWA2-37-8; genus GWA2-37-8. The sequence goes on along the minus strand of JBAYNU010000017.1, from coordinate 10,376 downwards.
AAAAAAATCTAAAACCACTTTAATCAATTGGCTCAGCAAAGATGAAAAGAAGAATTTTGTGACAGTATATGACAAAGAAACTTCTGGCGCGCAATATGCCGAGCTAGATTATGAAGTGGAAAAGTCTAATGGTAAGAATTCTTTACTGAAAATTATACTAAAAACTGGTCGTTCGCATCAAATTCGCTCTCAACTCACGCATATTGGTTGTCCGATAGCGGGGGATACCAAATATGGCGCATCGGTGGCACTGCCGGACAATTCCATTGCTCTTTGCGCCACTTCGCTTACTTTTCAAACCGCCACTACCGGCGAAACAAAAACAGTGGCGATTGTGCCACCGTTTTCACTTTAGAGATAGTATTTTTTAAGAAGGAATAGTAGCTCCGGATGGATTTTTGTATTGTTGTTTACCATCTGGCGCAGTTCCTCAATTGTAAAATATTTTATTTCATCCACCGCTTCGGGGTTGATATTGAATTTACCAGTGTAAATAGTTTGAAAAGTAGTCAAAAATTTTTGCAAGCCATTTTGGTCTGTGTAAAAATCTTTGCCAATAAATTTTAGTTCTGAATTGATGCCGAGCTCTTCTTGGTATTCACGCTCGGCCGCTGTTTGGTAATCTTCTCCGGTGCCGACATGCCCTCCTACAGCAGTGCTCCAATATCCGGGACAGAATTTTTTCTTTTGGCTACGTTTTTGTAGGGCCATTTTACCGTCATTATCAAAAATGAGCACATGTACGATGCGATGTAGCAATTTTTTGGCGTAGCATTCGTCTTGGGTGGCCATACCTACCACTTTATCATTTTTATTCACGACGTCCAATATCTCACTACTCATATTATTTCAATATTTCCCCCAAAATTTTATTGACATATTCCATGTTGCCATCGCCGGTAATGACAATGTCAAATTTTTCTCGGTATTTGTCAAGATGATCATCGGTCAGTTGATTGTAAAATCCGATTTTAATAAGATTTGTATAATCAAATCCTTCTACCATTCCAATATCATCCAAACTATCTCCAAGTAATATGACGTTGGGACGTTTTTGTATTTCTGGGAAAATCGGTAAGTGTTTAAGCGTGGTTTCGTATTTATTGAGCGAGTGAATTACCGGTTTTTTGACATCAACCATTTTTCCGTTTTTATCAAAAATGTACCAATTGGCGACAATGTGTATATTTTCATATAGCGAGTTTAATTGTAATATATAACGAGCAATCATATCAGCTGGTCCGGCGGACATGATCACGGCCGGTATATTTTGAGCATGTAGTGTCTCAAAAAAATATTTAGCGCCATCACGAAATGTGAGAGGATATTTGGCGCAGATTTTATCTAACATGGCGCTAGTCAGGCCATAGCGGATAAAATCTTGATGGACTTCGTCCCACCATTTTTTCATATGACCGGCGCGCTTTGCCAAGCTTAAATTATAGTTACTTTCAATTGGTCGATAAAATTCAAAACGATCGTTCGCTGATTTGGTATATTGCGCGCCCAAGCAGCCGTATTCTTTGATGTTGTTTATGATAGCAGTATCTTTGCGTCCATCGATATAGGCATGAGTAAAAGTATGATCAAAGTCGGCAAGTATGTGTAATTTTTCTTTGCCATCAGCGCGCATTTTTTGAATGGTGGATTCTAATAATGCTGGATTGGATATCAAAATTTCAGATTGTGGCATATTATTTATTTAGATAATATTTTCTTTGTTTTTTCGGTAATTTTTCAATCGCATAGCGCAACATGGTGCGTGGCATTTTAGCGTAATTTTTTTCCAAAAATTTGATTAACTCTTTTTTGTCGCGTTTGCCTATTTCGCGTAGCATCCATCCAATCGCCTTGTGGATGAGATCGTGTTTGTCAGTGAGTAGCATTTCGGATATTTTGATAGCGTCGTTAAATTGCTTGGCGCGGATAAAAGTGAAAGTAGTTAGAATTGCTATACGTCTGTCCCAAAGTAATTTGGATTTAGCCAGTTGGTATAAAATTTTACGTTCATGGGTGAGTAGCCATGTGCCGACAATGTTGGGCGTTGTTAAATCGACTAAATCCCAATTATTAATTCGTTTGGTATTTTTGAGATAAAAATCAAAAATTTGTTTTTGACCTATTTCGGTAGCCTGTGGGAATTTCATTACTAAAATGATTAATCCGGTCAGGCGATGTTCATGATAAGGGCTTTTAATTAGGTCGGTAATTTCAGATAATGCGACGGTTTGGTAGTATTTTTTGGCTATGGCACGTTGCTGGGGCACTTTAATACCCAAGAATTTATCACCCGCTCCATATTGACCCGGTCCGGTTTTAAAAAAACGTTGCAGTATTTTAGCTTGAGTTTGATTAGCCAGCTTACCAAGTTCTTGTTTGATTGTTTTTACTTTCATATTTACTTGATTTTTCCTCTATTTTATCGTAAAATGACTTTAATTACAAGTAATTTATGAGTGAGAAAATTTTAGACTTCCATATCCATTCCAAATATAGTCGGGCTTGTTCACCCAAGTTGGAACTCCCTAGTATCGCCGATTTTTGCGAAATTAAAGGCGTGGATATCGTTTCGGTATCCGATTTTACTCATCCGGCGTGGCTTAAGCATATCAAAGAAAATTTGGAAGAGATTGGTAGCACTGGTTTGTTTAAATTAAAAAATAAAGAGTCAAAAACACGATTTATTTTATCAACAGAAATTTCTTGTATCTATCGCCATCGCGACAAGACTCGCCGTCTGCATTTAATGATTTTTGCGCCTAATATTTCGGCTGTGGAAAAATTTAATAGTGAATTAGAAAAACGTGGCGCGAAGCTAGGTTCTGATGGTCGACCGATTATGGGCATATCCGCTAAAGAGGTTTTAAAAATTGTTATAGAAATGGGACCACGGATGATGATGGTTCCCGCCCATGCTTGGACACCATGGTTTGCTATTTTTGGCTCTAAGTCCGGCTATAATTCTTTGGAGGAATGTTTTGAAGAATTAACTCCTCATATCAAAGCGATTGAAACCGGTCTTTCTTCTGATCCAATAATGAATCGTCGGTTGACACAATTGGATAAAATTGTTTTAATTTCGAATTCTGATGCCCACAGTTTAGATCATATTGGACGCGAGGCTAATGTATTCGCTTTTTCAAGCGAAGAGGCGGTTACTTATGATGAAATTATAGATATTATTCGTACTGGCAATCGGAAAAAGTTTTTATATACTATTGAATTTTATCCCGAAGAAGGAATATATCACGCTGATGGGCACCGTGATTGTAAATTTGTTTGTTTGCCAAAAGAGACTAAAAAGCACAAAGGTATTTGTCCGGTGTGTAAAAAACCATTGACGATTGGCGTGCTATATCGGGTGGACGAATTAGCCGATCGGTCAGAAGATAAAATTTTGGCAAGTAAGTTTATTCCTTATAAATATATCATTCCTTTGCGTGAAATAATCGGTGAAGTGTTAGAAGTGGGCAGTAAAAGCAAAACTGTTGATCGTGAGTATCAAAATTTAATAAAAAATTTAGGGAGCGAATTTAATATTTTGCTTTATTGTCAAGTTGATGATATTAAAAAATTTGTTAGTAACAAGAATATCGCTGTGGCTATTTCCAACATGCGCGTTGGTCAAGTAAAAGTAGTCCCGGGGTATGATGGCCTCTATGGTAAGGTGCAGGCGTTATTTGGAGATGGATTCAAGCCATCACAGTCGCGGTTATTATGAGTTTTGGTTGTGTTATAAATTAAAACGCCCCGATTGTACCGGAGCGTTTTAATTTTACCAGACAAGCATGGTGGTAAAATTGATTATTACTATTATGGCATATCTATCAGATTTGTATAGGGCGGTGTGAAGAGTTATCCACAGGGCTTCACTTCGCTACGCCCTGCTGGCAGGTATAGGTTTGATTTTATTGTTGGTATTTTTATTGACTTTTGTGGCAGTTTTTGATAAATTATAAGTTATTATTAAATAAATTTAAATTTATGAGTGATATTGACCAGCAAAAACAAGCGGCTTGGGAGGCGGGAAATTTGAGTATGCGTGATTTGAATAATCAGGGCGCTCAGATTTATTTTAGCAAGGAATTTCCCGATTTGAAACATGCTTTTTCTAATCACACTACTTGCGTAGTTTGTATGGATGAAGGCACGGCGCATAAAGATATGGAAGAAGGAGATAAGTTGGCTTTGGCCGGTTCGGGCATGTTGTTTCCTGCTTCCAATGAGGACGAGCGTCTTGATAAAGTAGCGGATTTAATGATTGCGTGCGGGGTTAAAACTATTACTAGTCATGGTGGTTGTGGGGCGGCGGGAATTGCTTATAAACGTGATTTTCCTACGGCTAGTCCAACAGCGGATGATATAGAAAATTATGCTATTAATTGGGCCAAGAATTTGACTGAAAGAATAAATAATAAACAACAGCCGGCTGAGCATGTACATATCGCCGGTAGTGAGATGGAACGCCCAATGGAGTTTCATAACGCGCGTGTGGTGTATTTTGATGCCGTGGGCGGATTTAATCCGAGCAAAGAAAAAGGTTTGCCAATGGGTTTTGTAATTGAACGTAAATTTATTCCGGTAGAGTATGCCCTTGCCGAACTTAAAGTAGCGGTTAATATTGCTTTTGGCCACCATGGATTGGGAGAACTATTTGATAAAGACAATCCGTTTATAATAATAGTATTGGCTAGCAATGAAGAAAATCTGGAAAATTTAAGGAAAGAAGTCAAAGATGCTTTACAGAATGATGAAAATTTTAAAGCCGGTAAAGTGAAGATTGATGGCATGGTGATATAAATTTAAAAACAATAAAAATACTGCGCGTTTAAACGCGTAGTATTTTTATTTGTGCCCCCAGAGGGAATCGAACCCCCGTCTTCAGGTTCGAAGCCTGATATTCTATCCGCTGAACTATAGGGGCTTTTAAAATCCCACCCGTGATCAGGGCGGGATTTTTGTGGGTCGGCAGGGGATCGAACCCTGGACCGTCTCCTTAAGAGGGAGCTGCTCTACCAGCTGAGCTACCAACCCATGCGATTAGTTTGTAAAGTTAAAAGTTTTAAAGTTATAAAGTTTTTATTAACCCAGAAATTATTTTAGATACCTCAACCGATGATTGATACAAAATTATTGCTTTTTCCCTTGGTAGATATTTTAGTTCTACTGCCAAGCTTATCATTGATCTAGTTTCACCGCAAGAACCTTTGGAAATATACAAAAAATTTACTAATTCTTTATTTGTTTGTCTTTCAAAACCCTCGGCTATGTTATTCATTATAGAAACAGTCGCTCTTTGTATTTGATTTTTAAAATTATAATCCCGACAATGTTCAAAGTTTTTATAAATATCAATAGTTAATTTTTTCGCTTTTTGCCATGCGATAACATCTTCAAATTTTTTTATTATCACACTTTATAACTTTAAAACTTTTAACTTTATAACTAAATTGGGTCGCCTTTTTCTTTTTTGATGATATTAATTTTTGGTCCTTTCCAACCTTTAACTTTTAGCCCGGCTTCGGCGGCTTCAGTTTGGGCTTCTTGTTTGCTACTGCCGATTCCTTCGGCGATCATTTCATTTTCGACGAATACTCCTACTTTAAAATTTTTGGCATGATCTGGGCCTTCTTCACCTAATACTTTGTAAGTGGGCGTAACGCCGACGATTTCTTGAGCGGATTCTTGAAAACGGCTTTTGGCATCCATATAGAGACCCATTTCTAATACTATTGGCAGTTTAGTGATAACCCAGCGAGTAATAAATTGATCAGTAACATCATAGCCTTGATCTAGGTATATCGCTCCTACCACTGCTTCAAACAGGTTGGCCATTATGTAATCGCGGGCTTTGGTACCGGCATCTTTGGATTCGCCGTGGCTTAGGAATAAGTATGGCTCCATGCCAATTTCGTAGGCTACACTGGCGAGCATTCTAGCATTAACCAAGGCGGCGCGCCAATTAGTCAGTTCACCCTCCGGGTTGCCGTATTCATTGAATAAAAATTCGGTAACTATCAGTTCTACTACCGCATCTCCTAAAAATTCCAATCGTTCGTTATGTCCAAGCAAGAAGTCGCGGTGCTCGTTGAGGTAAGAGCGATGAGTGAAAGCCTGGATAAGATATTCCGGATGTTTGAATTTAATGCCAATTTTTTCTTGAAGTAAGCTGAAGTTTTTTTCTTTTACTTCGGGTAGGTCGAGAACGGGGTGTTTTTTCATAAGATAATAGTTTAAGCTACCATCTTATTCCCTTATCATTTTATATAAAAAGATAAGAGAATAAAACAATAAACAATGAATTATTTTTTAGGAGCGCTGTTATCTTCGGTTTCCATATCTTTGAACATTGATCCCAAAACGCCGTTGACAAATTTACCGGAGGAAGGTCCGCCAAAGCTTTTAGCGAGTTCAATCGCTTCGTTAATGGCTACTTTGGGTGGGACATTTTTGGCAATTTTTAACTCATAAACGCCGATGCGCAAGATATTGCGATCAACAATGGTTATTTGAGCTATCGGCCACTCTGGCGCATATTTGGCAATTATTTCATCAATATTTTTTTGATTGTCTAGTACGCCGTCAATTAATTCTTTGGAAAAGTTACCTTCTTCCAGCCCCGGACCGAATTCTTGGAGATTGTGTTCCAAAATCGCCGGCAAAGCGGCACTGGGTTGGCCACGAAAATCCCATTCAAATAAGGTTTGCATGGCGATACTACGAGCGAGGTGGCGTGAAGACATAATTTGAAGGATTATTATCAAGCCAAGCGAAAGAAACGACGCTTCTCATTTCCGGGCGAGCATAGACAATATGCCCCGAAGGGGCTTATTTCTTTTTCTTGGCGGCTCGTCCAGAACGTAAAGCGCGCTTATCAACATTAACGGTTTGCCGTCCTTTGTAGGTGCCACAGAAAGCGCAAACACGATGAGGCAGAATTGCTTTGCCACATTTAGGGCAGGCATTGGCGTTAATTTCTTTGAGACCAAAGTGCGCGGTACGTTGGCGTTTGTCCGAGCTGGTTCGGCGATGACCGGGAAGACCCATATGATTAAAATTCAAATTATAAATTACCCACCTACCGGCAGGCAGACAAATTCCAAATGATGGATTTGCGAGATTTATTATATCATAAATAAACGGTTTTGGCAAGGGCTGGGCTGAAATTGATTTTTTGGCTAGGTTAATGTATGATAAGCTTAATATGGACATTGTAGAGTTTAGAAATAAAGACCAGTGGAATGACTGGATTATAAACAATTCTCAGCATCATCCTTTTACCCAATCTTGGGTATGGGGTGATATTTTGCTTTCCGAAGGTAAAAAAGTAAAGCGATTTCAACTTGTGAAAGACGGCCAAGTCTTGGCGTGTGGTCAGGCGGTTTGTAGTAATTTACCTATGGGCGGGCAGTATTTATTTTTTCCTAAAGGTCCAATTCTAGCCCAAAATTATGTGGACGGAGTGATTGATTTTTTGAAATCATTTGTAGTTAAAAAGAAAATTGTTTTTCTAAGAATCGAGCCCGAATTTGATTCGATAAAGACTCAATTTCAGTTAGTTAACACTATTGATATTAATCCGCGGGCTACAGTGGTCTTGAATCTGACCACAACAGAGAGTGATTTATTGTCCGACATGCATCATAAGACCCGTTATAACATTAATTTAGCGCAAAAGAAAAATTTAGTTGTTAATTTGGAGAAGAATTTTGGATCATTTTTTGAATTAATGGAAGATACCGGCAAACGAGATGGTTTCAGACTGCATAACCACAAACATTACCAAGTAATTATTGATTCTGATATTTCTAAACAAATTACGATTTATTGGGGGAATAAAGCGGTGGCAGTAGGTGTTTTTGTTGGTTTTGGAGATACTTTTACTTATTTATATGGAGCATCCGATTATACGGCGCGAGCTTTGATGGCTCCTTATTTAGTACAGTGGGAAGGAATAAAATTAGGTAAAAAATTGGGCTATAAATATTACGATTTTTTTGGTATTGCTCCGGGGGCGCGTGATTCAAGCGGGGAGTATCAATATAATTATAAACATCAGTATGCCGGAGTAACCCGGTTTAAACTCGGTTTTGGTGGTGATGTAAAAGTGACGCATGGGACAGTGGATGTGGTAGTTGAGAACAAAAAGTATAAAGTATATAAATTTTTGCGTTGGTTGCGGAGATTGTTATAAGATTTGTCCTCATGGTTTAATGGATAGAATACATCCCTCCGAAGGATGTGATCCAGGTTCGATTCCTGGTGAGGGCACACGCTAGTGCTAGGTTTCTAGAGACCTAGAGGGTTACCTCTCTAGTACAAGTCGCCAAGTGACCGAGATATATCAAAAAACACCATTATTGGTGTTTTTTGATTATTCTTGATTAATTAAATATTAAAAACTCTAAACTTAAATTGATGACAAATTAGCCCAAAAATGCAAGTTGGTAAAGTGTAGGTAAGTTTTTATTTTGTACTTCAATTTATCAACATTTTATGCTAAAATTAAGATAGTATCATATTTAAATTGTCTGAATTTATGAAAATTAAATTTTTAGGTACAGGAGGAGTTCATGGTGTTCCTGTGTGGAATTGTAGTTGTGATACTTGCACAAGCATGAATAAAAAGAATAAGCGTCTACGCTCTTCTCTAATGGTTACTATTGGTAATAAGAATATTATTATTGATTTTGGTCCAGATTTTCGTCAACAATTGATTAAATATAAAATCAAAAAAATAGATTATGCTCTTTTGACCCACTGTCATGGAGATCATATGAATGACTACATGGAACTGTCTCAACAAAAAAATGTTAAGTTGTTGTCTTCTAAACAAGTATTATCTGAAATGTATAAACGAATGGGCAGTAGTAAAGATTGGCTAAAAACAAGAAACCCAAGTATACAAATTATATCTTTTAGAGAAATTAAGGTTGGAAATACAACTATTGCACCGATTAAATTAGAGCACCAAAAAGATTATATTAAAACACCTGTACCGTGTGTTGGTTTTATATTTCAAACTAAAAATTATAGATTTGCTTATCTAAGTGATTATTCAAAAATATTAGAATCAAAAAAATTAGATAATCTAGATTTGCTAATTTCTGATGGAAATGGTATGAAACCGAAACATGGACATGTAGGTGTTATGGGAAGTGTTGAAGTATATAAAAATTTAAAACCTAAAAAAATGCTATTAACGCACATCAGGCATTCTACCGAGCATATTGATACCACTAAGTTCGTAAAACAATTTGGTAATATAGAAGTGGCTTATGATGGATTAGAAATCGATATTTAATTTATGAATTTTAATTATCAAAAATCATACATAATGATCCACGGAAATTCAAAGGTATTTGGTAAACCAAATTCTTCTTTTTTAATTACAGAAAGTTTGAAACATAACATTGATATTATTGAATTGGATGTGAGAAAAAGTAAAGATGGTATACTATATTGCTATCATGGTGGTTTATCTGCTTTTTTCTTAAAATATTTTTCATTTCAATTTTTAGAAAATAAATTACAAGTGGAAAAATTAGAAGATGTTCTGATTAAAATTAAAATGGGAAAAATAATCTTTCTAGACATCAAAGGCAAAAATATAGGATCGAAGGATTTTCAAATACTATCTAAATATAATTTAGAATTTTGGTTAGCTGGATATAATTTAAAATATTTAAACAGTTTAAAACGAGATTTTGGTAGCAAGTTTAGTTATATATATAATTTTAGTTTTTTCAATTTTAAAAGAGGGTTAGAAAAAGCCAAAAAATTTAATATAGATACGTTTAAAATATTTTGGTGGCAATGTAATGATAAAAATATTGAGTTATTAAAAAAGAATAGAATAGCTTATGTCATTCATCCATGGCTAATGAGTAAAGAAAAATATGATAAATTACTTGGTAAATACGGTTCGTTGTGGGTTGCATTGGATGACCCAAGAAAGCCAGATAAATTATTAATGCAGATCTAAATTGTTTTTCTATAATAGCTACCCTTTGTGGGACACTTAGTGCCCCATTTGTCTTGAATAAAGTAGATATCTTTTCACCTAAAATTGGATGAATCCAGTGCGACCGTGGGGCACTCTGAACATATAAAACTCTCCCATTTGTCTTATCCTATTTACATAAATATGGTATTATGACACCAACCGAGGTGCTTCGAACGAAATTCTAGACTACACCCAAATAAGCCCTTGGTTGACTGTATTAATTTGGTTCTAGACCGGCCAAGTGCACAAATTAAAAAAGACGGAGATAAAATTCCGTCTTTTTTAATTCACACAATTATGGAAATTTACAACTTCGCGCGAACTTTTTTCACCTCCGGTGGCCGGTAGCGTCCAGCGTCTTTCGTTCTTG
>JBAYNU010000016.1:0-24252 GCA_041678665.1 Candidatus Magasanikiibacteriota bacterium | reverse complement strand
CTTAAAATTTCTAAGGGCGAATAAAGTAAAAATTCTTTTTTACTTTTGAGCCCTGACGAAATTTATCCCGACAGGGTATAATTTTTTTCAAGAAAGGTTCTAATATCGTTCAAGGTATTCGACTTAAAACAAATATCACCACAGTGGTGATATTTGTTTTAAGTCGGGGTGACAGGACTTGAACCTGCGACCTCCTGCTCCCAAAGCAGGCGCTCTAGCCAACTGAGCTACACCCCGAATTGTGCCGCGGGCGGGACTCGAACCCGCATGCCTTTCGGCGAGAGATTTTAAGTCTCTTGTGGCTACCAGTTACACCACCGCGGCATTTTTTCTTTTTCTATTGCAACCCCTATGAGTTGGTTGCAAACTATGACAATTGGGACAAAGTATTTGTAAATTTTCTATTCTATTGTCATGATGATCGCCGTTAATATGATTAAGCTCCAGCGGCAATCTTCCATCTTCTGATATTTTTGACCAACCACATAATTCACATTTTTTTTCTTTGATTTTTTCACTGAATAATCTCAGTCTTAATTTATGGCTCTGGTAGGGTTTGCCTTTTACCAAAATTTTATTTAGTGGCTGTGTTAGTGAATTTTTCAAACCATGCATGCCTCTATTCCATGCTTTGCCGGTAAAGTGAGCAATATTTACACCATTGATTTTTAGGTATTTTTTTATTTGTTCGTAATTTCCACCAGCCGGAATTAATCCTATTTTATATAAAACTTGCCTTAAACTCTTTGATTCTTTCGCTGCTTTTCTTAATTGTTCAATTGTCCATTTTTTCTTGGTATACATATTTCTTATATTATACCAAGATTACGAACGCAAAGCAAGTAAATTCAGGTGTGTTTACCAGGCAATTTAAAATACTAGTGTTTACAGTGACAATCAATTTACCACAATACCCACAAAAAATCAAGCTTTGGTTTAATCTTGTATTTTCTGCGGAAAGTGGTATAATTTATCTTAGTTATTCTTAATATAAAACTATGCGTAAAATATTAATTGCGGCTTGGGTGGCCATGTTGGGGGTATTTCATAGCGCTGTGGCTTTGGCGCAAGAGGCGGCTTGTAAGTTAAACGGTCAAGAAGTGCCGTGCGATAAGATGTTAGAGAAGGCTGGTGGTGTTGTGGGGTGGGGAATTGGCATGATACTTTTGATTGGGCTGATATTTTTTGGATTGGGAATTTTTTGTTTTGTATTTTGGCTTTTAATGCTTATCCATGCCGCTTCCAAACCGATTAACGACAAGGTGGTCTGGGTTTTGGTGATTGTTTTTACCGGAATTATTGGCGCACTTATTTATTATTTTGTGGTGAAGAAAGAATTTGATAAAAAAATACAACATCCCGTCGCGCCCGCTACTCCGTCGGCTGTTTAGAATCTTTTAAACAGCTTCGCTTCAACGCGAAGCTGTTTTTTTATCCCAATTTTTGTGATATAATATCCGCAATGAAAAACTTAACAGCTACAAGCTATAAGCTAAAAGCTCGCAAGGGTTTCTCTTTATTAGAAGTCATTATCGCAGTGGCTATATTTTTGTTATTTGCTTTGGGAATTTATGGTGGTATTAGTTTGATATTCAAAGTGGTATATATGTCGCGGACGTTAGTTTTGGAAACCACATTTCTTTCGGAGGAATTGGAAGTAGTGCGCGCGTTGCCTTACGAAAGCGTGGGGATTTTGAATGGCGTGCCAGTAGGTGTATTATCGCATACCAAAACAATCACGCGCAATGGACAAAATTTTGATTTAATTACCACGGTGCGCAATATTGACGATCCATTTGATGGCACGGTGGGTGGTAGTCCAAATGATACTTCACCGGCGGATTATAAATTGGTGGAGATTTCAGCAATTTGTTCGTCTTGTCTTCAAACTAAGCCGGTAATTTTGAGCACGATGGTCGCGCCCAAACAGTTGGAAGGCGCGTCGCAAAACGGGCATTTGTTTATTCAAGTTTTTGATGTTAATGGTTTGTCGGTGTCTGGCGCCGATGTGCATGTGGTAAATACCGCCAGCATTCCAAATACAATAATAGACGATGTAACAGCTAATGATGGTTGGCTTAGAATTGTGGACACGCCTACCGGCACGCAGAGCTACCATATCACTGTCAGTAAATCCGGGTATTCTTCGGATTATACTAATACAGTATCATCTGCCAATCCCAATCCAACAAAATTACCAGCTAACATAGTTGCTCAAACAGTAACCGAAATTTATTTTTCCATTGACCAGTTGAGCAGTATGAATTTATACACGGTTGGAACTAATTGTTCCATTTTGGGAAATAAAACGATTAGTGTGTGGGGGGAGAAATTAATTGGCACTGATCCCAATGTTTATAAATTTCAAAGTTCGGTTACTACTGATGGCAACGGCGGTTATGCTTTTGACAGTTTGGAATGGGATAAGTATCATGTTAGCGCCACTAATACCGCGTATGACGTGGCTGGAACTGTGCCACTCGCGCCAGTGGATTTGATTCCCGGCGCTAATCAAGATTTGTATGTAATCCTGCGCGCCCATACTGCTAATTCGTTGTTGGTAAGTGTAATGGATGCGGGAACCAAGTTGCCGTTATCACAGGCGATGGTGCGTTTGTCTGGCAGTGGTTATGATGAAACTATTTCTACTGGCATTGGTTATATTAGGCAGACTAATTGGTCGGGTGGAAGCGGGCAGGAAGTTTATATTGCAGAGAATCAATATTGGAGTGATGACGGCAAAATATCAACCGCCACTGCTGGAGATATTAAATTAAAAAAAATTGGGTCGTATTATCAAAGTTCGGGATATCTAGAGTCATCCACTTTTGACGCGGGCGCGGGGGTGGATTGGCGCAATGTGGTTTGGGAGCCGATTAGTCAGCCATCACAGTGTGGTAGTGATCCGGTACGCATGCAAATTGCTACCAGTAACAGCTCTTCGCCGGCTAGTTGGATTTTTGTCGGTCCTGACGGCACTGCCGGCAGTTATTATACGACCACTAATAATACTTTGCACAGTAGCCACAATAATAATCGCTATTTGCGTTATCGGGTTTATTTAAGCACTGCTAACACGCGTTACACGCCAACTTTTTCCGAAGTCGCTTTTACCTATACCAATGATTGTGTTCCTCCCGGGCAGGCATTTTTTTACGGATTAAATAGTGGCACTTATACTTTGGAAGTAAGTCGCATCGGATATGATAGTAGTAGCGGAGAGGTGGAAGTGAATGGCACTGGTGAGGCGGTAGTAAATTTGTCAGTGAGTAGTTAATTTAGTTTTTATGAATAGAAAAGCGTTTACTCTGATAGAAGTTTTGGTGGCGGTAGGAATTTTTACGCTTGTTATCACTAGCATGATTAGTCTTTTGTCATATAGTTTTAAATCCAAGGATATAATTTGGGAACAACTTTCCACCCAAAATGAGGGGCGCAAGATTGTTCAAGATTTTGTTAATGAATTGCGAACTGCCACTCAGTCATCAATCGGAGCTTACGCTATTGAGTCGGTCGGCACCAGCTCAATTGTTTTTTATAGTAATATTGATGAAGATAGTTGGCGGGAACGTGTGCATTATTTTTTGATGGATAAAATTTTAAAAAAAGGCATAACCAAACCCAGTGGCAATCCCTTAACTTATGATTTGGCGAGTGAAACCGTATCAGAGGCGGTGCATGACATTGCCAATACCAGCACGCCAATTTTTTATTTTTATGGTGAGAATTATGATGGCGTCAGTAATACTTCTACCTTACCCAGTCCAGTGGCGGTAACGGCAGTACGGGTGGTAGGTATTAAATTAGTATTAGAAGAAGACCCTCGGCTATCTCCGGCGCCCCTGCAAATTGAAGGTAAGGTGGAGGTGAGAAATTTGAAAACAAATTAAAATGAATTGTTCAATTCCGGTTAGATGTTTGATGAGATATGTTAAAAAGATTAAAAATTAAAAATATCACAACTACGCGCGGTAATATTTTATTATTTGCCATCATTTTTGGTTTTATTGGTTTTTCGGTGATCACCGGGGCAGTGACCAGTTATGCGATTGCCGAAAATCGCGCTTCGGTTCATAAACATGGTCGAGAGATGGCTTTTCAAATTGCCGAAGCGGGAATAAATTATTATCGTTGGCATTTAGCGCACGCCAAAAGTGATTTTAAAGACGGTACCGATGAAAACGGCCCGTATCTTCACGTCTACACTGATAAAGATGGTAATGTAATTGGGCATTTTCAATTGGAAATTGGTGTGCCTACTCTTGGTTCCACAATTGTCGAAGTAACTTCTACCGGCTGGTTGGATACGCAAGTGGAATCACGGCGAAAAATTAAGGTGCGCTTGGGATTTCCATCGCTCGTAGATTACGCTTTTCTTACCAATACTGACGCCTGGATTGGCGACACCGAAATTACTCATGGAAAATTTCATGCCAATGGCGGCATTAGATACGATGGCTTAGGTGATGCTCCCATTACTTCGGCGATGGCTACTTATACTTGTAAAAGTTTTCATGGCTGTGGTACTGGTCAAGTTAAAGATGGGGTTTGGGGTGACGGCGGTCCTACCAGTTATTGGGATTATCCGGTGCCAGCTAAAGATTTTGAAGCGGTCACGCAAAAGTTAGCCGAAATAAAAACTGGGGCTGATCCGGATAATGGTGGAATTTATTTAACTTCTTCTGGTGAACAGGGTTATCGACTACAATTTTTAGCCAATGGTACTATTAATATCTACAAAGTTCTTTCTACTAATTGTTATAAGGGTCAAGATGTTAATAGTAATAAGTATGAGTGGTTTTGTATTGATATTAAGGATTTAGATGCAGTTACAAATTATAGTAATCCAACCAACGGTATGATATATATAGAGGATGACGTGTGGGTGGACGGCACTTCTACCGGTCGGATGGTGGTGGGCACGGCAGAAGGGAAAAATATTATTATTAATGGCAACTTAACTTATCCCGCGAAAGATGGTAATCATGCTTTGGGTCTAGTGGCGGAGCAAAATATTTTAATTCCCTATAATTCTCCAAATTATTTAGAAATAGATGCGGCGCTACTGGCGCAAAATGGCGCTTGTAAACGGTATTATTATCCCGGCAACAAAAAACAGTCTCTGGCTATTTACGGCGCGGTTATTACCAATAAACTATGGACTTGGAGCTGGGTATCCGGCGGAGGCTCGGTAGTGTCCGGCTATCTTAATACTAATTCTACCTATGACGCCAACCTTACTTATAATCCACCGCCCGGATTTCCCGTGGGGAGCGAATACAATCTTATTAGTTGGGAATTAGTTGATTAAAATAAATCAAAAATTAAATATCAAAAATTAAAAATGTCTGAATAAAATAGTCAATTTAAAAAAAGAGTATATAATTTTGTGATTCGGATTATTCGTTTTTTAAGAGTGTTACCCCGCGATATATTGAGTGATGTTGTATCAAAACAGTTGGTGCGTAGTAGCACCAGCATTATAGCTAATTATGTTGAAGCAAAATCCGCTAGTTCCAGAAAGGATTATATTAATTTTTTTACTTATGCTTTGAAATCAGCCAATGAATCCAAAGTGTGGCTAGCATTGATTCGTGATACTTGTAAAAATGATCAAAAAAATGTAAGATATTTATTAGATGAATTGGATGAAATTAGTAAGATTTTAGCTGCTAGTATTATAACCTTAAAAAGTAAAAAATAGATTTGACTTTTGATATTTTATTTTTGATATGATTACTAAACTCGTCATCCCCGTCGCCGGTCTCGGCACTAGATTTTTACCGGCTACCAAAGCCAGCCCCAAAGAAATGATGCCGGTGGTGGATAAGCCGATTATTCAGTATGTGGTGGAGAATGCCGTTAAATCGGGGATTACCGATATTATTTTGGTTACCGGTCCGGGTAAGCGGTCGGTGGAAGATCATTTTTCTCCCAATTACGAATTAGTTAGTTGGCTAAAAAAACAAGGAAAAGCGCAGGCAGCAGAAGAAGTAAAAAAAATTGCTGATTTGGCCAATTTTATTTTTGTTCGTCAGAAGGGACCGTATGGTAATGGCACGCCCGTGCTTTGCGCCAAAAATATTATTGGTGATGAGCCGTTTGCGGTGCTTTGGGGTGATGAATTTTTTATTAATGATAAAAAACCGACTCTTAAACAAGTGATTGAAACTTTTGAGAAATATGGCGATCCGGTGCTTTCGGCCTACGAAGTAAGTGCCGAAGATACCAAAAAATACGGGGTGATTGATGGAGTTAAAATAGAAAAAGATGTTTATCAAATAAAAAATATGGTGGAAAAACCCGGACCACAAAAAGCTCCTTCGCATTTTGCGATTTTGGGCGGTGGTGGATATGTTTTGACTCCGGATATTTTTGAAGCATTAGAAAATACTAAGGTTGGGCAAGGCGGAGAGTTGTGGCTTACTGACGCGGTTTTTAAACTAATGAAAAAGCGTCCGGTATATGCCCGATTAGTAGAGGGAACATATTATGACACTGGTTCCAAACTCGGTTATCTTAAGGCTAATATTGATTTGGCGCTTAAAGAAAAGGTTTTGGGAGGCGAGCTTAGGGAATATCTGAAAAGTGTGGTATAATTAAATTGTTTATAGTAGTAGTTTAATAGTTGGTTAGTTAAAAGGCTTTATGAAGATTCATTTGCCTAAGATACTAATTTTAGCTTTGCTTTTATCAAGCACGGTAATTTTTGGTTTTGGCTGTAAGGGGATGAGCACTACCGAAAAACAGGCTACCAAAGCCGTGTCTTTGGAGTACTGGACAGTATATGATGATGTTGACGCTTTAAGGACGCTGGCGGCGCAATACCGGCAAGCTCGTCCTTATTTAACAATCAATATTAAGCAATTGCGCGCCGAAGAACTTTACCAAAAATTAATTGAAGAATTAGCGGATGATCGCGGACCGGACATTATTTCTATAAATAATCGTGAGTTGAGAAAATTTTACACTAAATTAGCGCCGATGCCCAGTAGTGTTCAAGATACGACGGTTACCGTTACCAAAACTACCATTGGAACCGATACTACTGTTAATATTGGCACGGTTAATTTGCCTACCACCGATCAGTTAGATAAAGAATATGTTCAAACTGTGAAAAAGGATGTGGTGATTGGTGGGCGCATTTATGGTTTGCCAGTTTCTTTGGATACCATGGCTTTGTATTATAACAAAGATTTATTGGATAAGGCTGGTATTCCCGAACCGCCCGACACTTGGGAAAAATTTTCGGAAGCAGTAAAAAAGATTACTCGTTATAATAAAGATACTAACAAAGTTACTCAATCTGGCACTGCGCTTGGTACAGGTAATAATATTCCCGGATTTGATGATATTTTGTATTTATTGTTTGACCAAAGCAATGTTCCTTTTGTTTCCAACAATGGTCAGGTGGTGTTTAGTGGCGGCGGCGACAGTTCTGGCGCCGCGATGGATATTCTGAGTTTTTATACCGATTTTGCCAACCCCACACGCGATACTTACAGCTGGAACGAGAGTATGTCACCCGCTTTAGATCAATTTGTTAATGGTTCAGTAGGATTTTTCTTTGGTTATAGCTATCATTTGCCGGTTATTCGCGGACGCGCTCCACAATTGAATTTTGGTATTTTACCAATGCTTCAACTTAGTACTGATGCAATTTTAGCCAAAAATGTTGCCAATTATTCTGTGCAGACGGTGGTTGCTAAATCCAAAGATCAAAATGAAGCTTGGGCGTTTATTAATTATCTTACTCGTTCTCAAGCTAATGGAGAGTATTTAGAAAAGACTAAGCGTCCTGCGGCTTTGCGCGCTTATATTGCCAAGCAAAAAACCAATTCAGATTTACAACCGTTTGTTGATCAAATTTTGGTGGCTAGCAATTGGTACCGCGGTCGCAATTACGCATCTGCGCAGCAGGCGCTTAAAGATTTACTACATGATTGGCTAAATCCGCCGGCGAATTTGGAAGAAAGAAAAGCCAATCAGTGGCGGCAGGATTTGCTTAATATTGCGGCCAACAAAATTAATCAAACATTGTAAAGTTGAAAGTTATAAAGTTATCAAGTGGAAAGTTAAAGGAAAAGATATTTGTTTATGAAAAATAGTAAAAAGATTATCGTGACGATTTTTACCGCTTTCTGTTTGTTGCTACCGTTAGCGCCGGTTGGAGCGGTCAGTAGTTCGTCACCTATTTTACCCAATTGCGTGGCATCGCATGATATTAATGTTTTGTTTAGCGCCGAGTGTAGAAGTATTAATACTTTTGTGGAATTAGCCATTAATATTGGCGCGTTCGCTTTCTCCATTGTGGGCGCTTTGGCGCTAGGCGCTTTGGTTTATGGCGGATTTATGCTGATAATTTCTGGTGGTAGCGCCGAAAAAGTAAAGAAGGGTTGGGATGCGATTGTGGCGGCGGCAATTGGACTCGTGGTAACTTTTGGCGGTTATATTCTTATTCAGTTTTTAGTAACCTCTATTGGTTTGCAGTCTGGATTCAGTTTGATAAAATAATAATATGAAGAAGTTTTTAGTTGTTAGGATAATTTTTATAATTGGATTGTTATTTTTATTATTTAATCAGGTCAACGCAGCGACTACGTGTATTTGTGAAGACGAGCAATATGAGAATATCTCCTGTGAACGCGCCGAATTTCTTGTCGCTAATGGTGGTTGTAGTTGCGTCATGAGTAAGTGCAGTGCATTGTCTAGTGATGACAAGGCTGTTGATAACAGCGCGCCATTAGATAGCGATTTTGCCAAATTGGGGACTACGGCCGCTAATGAACTCAATCCAGCCAAGTTTACCAGCTTGGCCGGTATGATTGGGCGAGCGATTTGGTTGTTTGTCGCTTCAGTTGGCTCCATTGCGTTGGTATTATATATCTATGGCGGGTTTTTGTGGATGACCGCGATGGGTAATAGCGAACAAATTAATAAAGCAAAAGATACCATTATTTGGACTAGTCTAGGGGTGGTGGCTATTTTGTCCAGTTATATTATAGTTAGTTTTGTGTTTAATAGTATGAAAGGGGTAGATCCATTATTAGATGATAGCACAAATAGCGGAGCATGTATTTGCCAGGCAACTACTGGGGATATGCTGCCAGAATGTTTTATAATTAATGGAGGAGATGAAGCATGCCGTCAACGTTGCGAAACTTATAAAAAGAATTTTCTTGGTTTTGAAGCAGAGGGGGAATGTTAAAATAAATTTATGAATAATCAAATTAAGAAAATAATTATTGTTGGAATGTTTTTAATGACAATGTTTTTGTCTTTTTATTGGGCAAGCGCGGCGGAGCCGGCGGTGAGCACACAACAGTCGGTAAAGTTGGAAAATCCTTTGGGAACAATAACCCAGCCAGCCGGTTTGGTAGGCAAGGCGATTAATGGTATCATTGGTATTATGGGGGCGGTTACTTTGATAATGTTCGTTTTAGGTGGTTTTAAATGGCTGACTTCGGCCGGTAATGCCGAGAGAATAAAATCCGGCACCAATACTATGCTTTGGGCGGCGGTGGGCGTGGTGATCGTGTTGAGTAGTTATATTATCGTTCAAAATTGGATTGGGGGGATTACTAGAGGAAATTAATTAAAAATTATGAAGTTAAAAATTGGAAGGGAGGTGAGGTTATGAAAAAGTTGATTATAACTATAATGTTTGCCGCGATGTTAGTGGCGCCATTTTTGAGTGGCGGTATAGCGTTGGCAGTACAGCCAGCAAGTGAAGCTGCTATTACTACCGGAGATTTAGGAATTACTTACGGTGCCTATACCGGTCTTACTGAAGGTGATATTCGTACCACTATCGCTAATATTATTCGCGTGTTAATGTCTTTACTTGGTATTGTGGCAGTAGTGATTATTCTTATCGGTGGTTTTACTTGGATGACTGCCGGTGGTAATGATGAAAAAATCGGCCAAGCCAAGAAGTGGCTTTTTGCCGGTATTATCGGTTTAGCCATTATTTTATCCGCGTATGCGATCGCTACTTTCGTTATCGAAAGTTTAGTGACAGCTACCGGTGGCGTGGAAGCCGTTACGACCTAAAATTTAGCGGGACAGGTGCGTTTGCCCAGCGCAAAAGCATATGCGGCAGGCGCGCCTTCCCAGCTAGGGTTAGTTCATTAAAACATAAAAACATCAAAACAATTAATTAAATAATTTGTTTTAATGTTCTTGTGTTTTCATGTTTTAATATTTTCATGAATATGAATAAAATATCTAAACTATTATTATCTTTTTTGGTCAGTATAATTTTATGTTCTCCGGGTTTGGTAGCGGCGGCGGGTGATTATGGCCTGGGAGACGCGCAAGCCCAAGCGCAATTGCCGACGGCTATTGGCTCTAGCAGCGCCAGAACGGTGACTGCTTTAATTGGTGAATTGGTTGGAATTGGTTTAACAATGCTCGGGGTGATTTTCTTTTTATTAATGCTTTACGGTGGTTTTTATTGGATGATTGCCAAAGGTGATAGTGCTAAAGTTGATAAGGCTAAAGAAATTATGGAAGCGGCAATAATTGGTCTTATTATTATTACCGGATCTTACGCGATTGCCAACTTTATTTTTTCCAGTTTAAAACCGGGCGCATAATTATTTAGGTATGTTGTGTATTTCAAACAATTGGATAAATGTTATTAAGGCGATTTTAATTTTTTCTTTTTTTCTTTTTTTATTAATTCCGGCGGATTATTCTCGGTCGGCTACCGCGGCGAAGAATTTGGAATCTTTAGGAAAAATTGGCAATAATGATTTGGGATTAAGCGATAATTTAAGCGCTACGATTGGCAATGTGATAAAAGCTATTTTAGCTTTGGTTGGGATGATTTTTTTAATTTTGATGGTTTATGCCGGTATGCTTTGGATGACTGCCGGCGGAGCCGAAGAAAAGATTGAGAAAGCGCAGAGTATTGTAACTATGGCAGTTATTGGGGTGGCTATAATAATGGCGGCTTATGCCATTACCGCTTTTGTAAGTGGTAGTTTGGGGGCGATGATTCCCACAAAATAATTTTTATGACAAAAAAATTATTAATAATTTTTGGCGTGATAATTTTGCTGGTTTTGATTGGAGTAAATTATTCTGTTGCGGCTGGTATTGGCTCCGCTGGGGTGGGCTTGCAAGACGCAGGAACTAAATCAAATTTATCTGGTGACTTTAGCTCCACTATTAGCACGGTAGTGAGTGCTATTTTGGCGATTGTCGGTACAATATTTTTGATAATGATGATTTATGCCGGCATGTTGTGGCTTACCGCCAGTGGTAATAGCGAACGCTCCGATAAAGGCAAGCGTATTCTTACCGAATCGGTAATTGGCTTGGTGATTGCTTTATCGGCTTATGCTATTACCAATTTTGTTGGTAGTCGTCTTGGCGCTTCTGATCCCAAAGGCGGCAGTGAGCAAACTTGTGCCGACAAAAAGGGGTCTTGTAAGGAAAGTTGCGCCAGCGATGACAGTGAGTTTGATGTGGTGACTACTGATTGCGCCAAACAACAACGAGTTTGCTGTATTAATGTAGACGAGTGTGATTTGAGTGGTAATTGTAATCAATAGTATGAAAAAAATATTTTTGTTAATACTTCTGGTGGTTATAATGAGTCCGGCGACTGCTGCGGCGGTTGGCTGGAAAAATAGCTTAAACCAACTAAGCGGTAGTGTTGGGACAGTTGGTTTGGAAAGCGATATTACCAACCCGATTGGATTACTTATACAGGCGGTGTTGGCTTTGAGTGGCATGATATTTTTGGTTTTGACCGTTTATGCTGGATTTTTGTGGATGACAGCTTCGGGCAACGAATCCAAAGTGGAAAAAGCCCAAAAAATTATTACCGCCGCCGTGATAGGATTGGTGATAGTCAGTTCGGCTTATGCCATTACTTATTATGTTACTAAGAGTTTGGGGGGCACCGCCGGTGGTCCTAAGCCCGGTACTAATGACGGCACTTGTCCCGGTACTTGTATTGGGGTGGATGATTCTTGTAGCGGCACAATTATTTACGGATTTACCAGTTGTGATCGTTGTTGTGTGAGACAGGAGGATAGTGATCTTATTTTAAGCAACGAAGGTGACAAATTTTTGGCTGATTAAAAATGAATGATAATGTTTAATTTTAATTATATGCGTAAAATTTTAGTCATTTTTCTTACGGTTGTTGCTAGTAGTATTTTGATTACTAGTGTTTGGGCGGCTCCGGCAATCAATGAGTTGACGTCTCAGGTAGGTAGTAAGGCCGGATATGAAACCAATGTTGATACCTATACGATTTCACGCATGATCGGTTTGGTGATTAGGGGGGCGATGGGATTGGTGGGGATGATATTTTTGGTATTGACGATTTATGCCGGATTTTTATGGATGACTGCCGGCGGCAATGAAGAATCCGTTAATAAAGCGCAAGGCATTTTGAAGCGCGCGGTGATTGGTTTGGTGATTGTTTTCTTCTCTTATAGTATTACAGTGTTTGTGGCGATGATACTGGGTGGCAGTGGCGATCAAGGTTTTTGGAGCGCGTTTTCTAACTATGGTTATTCATTATTCAATGGACAAAGTGTAAACCTTAGATAATATATGAAAATATACCAATTTATTTTAAATCTATTTGTTTTTTTGGTGGTTGGTTATTTGGCGATTGGTAGTTTGCCTGTAAATGCAGCGTCGCAAACAACTGGCGAATTAATTATTGGCCATTTGCAGGCAGGCGCTGGTGAAGATGGCGCCGGATTGCCCGCGCCTCAAGATCCAAGACAAGTGGCCGCCACTATTATTCGGTCGGCGCTCGGAATTTTGGGCATATTGTTTTTGGGTTTAATAATTTATGCTGGATTTTTATGGATGACTGCCGGTGGCAACGAAGAAAATGTTAAGAAGGCTAAAGGGTATATTTTTAATGCGATCATTGGTTTGATAATAATCTTTTCCGCCTATAGTATTACTTTCTTTGTGTTTAGGTTAGGATTATCTTCCTCTGGTAACGCGTGTAATAGTGATAATGATTGTAAGCAGAAAATAAATTCCGGTGCCGGGCCGAATGTCCAGGTGGAAAAATGTAGCAAATACGGGACGTGCGTGAGTAGTTTTTGGTGCGAGTCTCTAAGTGACTGTAGTAATTTACCAGGCGATTATGTGTGTCGTAATGGCGGTTGTACCACAGCTGAAGATGCAGGTGATTATTTTGATTAGAGGTAAAAATAATTTAAAACCTCGCTTATTAGGCGAGGTTTTTTAGTATATTATTTATAATGGCATCGTTAGCGTTAAGTGGTGGTGGATAAATTATTTTTTGAGGAGTTAGAATATTTTCAGTAATGATTGAACAATTGGTTGCGGTTTTTAGTTTTTGTCCATAGTGGTTATCTTCTAAAAATTTTAAATTATCTTCTTCTTGTCCCGGCACCGGATCAATGATTAACATCGGTTTTTGCAGATAAAGACATTCGGCGATGGTTAATCCACCCGATTTGGTGATGATTAAATCGGCGACGCGCATGAATTCGTCTATTGCATCCGTCCATTCCGTTAAAACGAAGTTCATGTCGGCTGGTGGGATTAGTCGTGTTAGACGATTATAAAGTTGTTTATTTTTGCCAGCGATGGCGATTATATTATAAGACAATTTTTGTTCAAAAAGATTTTTCAATAAGCGATCAATTTTGGTAAAACCACCACCGCCCGCCAAAAAGAGTAGCGTTTTATTATCGTTCAAGTGGTAGCGATTCTTTAAATTTTGAGCAGATTTTGTTTGGTAAAATGCGGGGTTCAAAGGTAGGCCGCTCACAACCACTTGTTTGACATTAGCGCCAAAGTTAACCAGTTGATTTTTTACGGATTGAGTGGGCACAAAGTAGTCGGTTTGGTCGGATGCTAAGTGGAGCGGGTGGGCGGCAAAGTCGGTAATGAGCAGGCCATTGTTAGTCGTGATATTATAAGAGTGAGCATGGTTGGCAATTAAATCCGCTGGAGTGAAATGGGTGCTTAAAATATAATCGGGTTGGTATTTTTCTATAAATTTAAAAAATTTTTTAGCGCCGATTTTTTTGTTTATTTTGGTAAGCTGATTAAAATGTTTTGCCCCTTTAGGATTGTTGGTGGCACGGTAAATTGTTCCCCATAATTTAGGGACTCGTTTTGCCATGAAGTTATAAGAATCAAAATAAAAATTTTTGGCCAAAGGAGCCAAAAAATCCATCAGGTCTATATGAGTAGTCTCGATTTCAGGATGAGTGGATTTAAGATGCGCCAGTAGAGCATCGGCCGCACGTACATGACCCATGCCGACCGCGCAAGAGACGAAGAGAATTCTTTTTGAAGGCATAATGTTAAGTTTTTTAAAGTGGCTTCAAAAAGATGCATTGGGGTGACCAGAGGGAATCGAACCCTCGCTAGCGGGACCACAACCCGCAGTTCTACCATTAAACTATGGCCACCCCATTACATCCTTTTCGTTTATACATTATATAGCAAAAAATTAAAAAGTCAATTCTGGCGCCCTTTGGGGGTTTAAACCCTGTCGTCTCATTATTTAGTTTACACGGCGTAGTCGCAGACGAAGCCGTGTGACCCCGCTAGGAATCGAACCTAGATCTAGAACTTAGAAGGTTCCTATTCTATCCATTGAACTACGGGGTCGTGGGTAATGTGGCTATCTTATCTCATTTTATGATAAAAATCAACCCTAGTGGTTGGAACGAGGGAAATATGATATAATTAGTTTGTTAGTTATTTTTACAAATTTATACGCAGTTTTGTGTAAGTTTGTGGTCTAATTTTAATTTTATGTTAAAAAAACTTTTGATTTTTTCTATAGTAGTTTGGTGTATTTTATTTTTTTCATTACCGGCTTTAGCAATTTATGATGACAAAGGTATGTATGGGCTTAATGATACCGCCCAGTCTTCAGGATATCAGACCGGCGAAAAGAGCAGTGTTTTACCGGTTTTGAATAGAGTAGTAGGCGTAGCATTATCTTTGGCAGCCACGATATTTTTTGCCATGGCTCTTTACGCGGGTATTCGTTGGATTACCGCCCGCGGTAAAGAAGACTTGGTGACCAAAGCGCGTGAAGCTTTGGAAGCGGCGATTATTGGCTTGATTATCGTATCTGCTTCTTATGCGATTGCCACTTTTGTTAGCAGTAAATTACTGCCTACTAAAGAGTCCAAGATTAATGATTCCAGTGGATCTACCACTGGCGGTTGTTGTACAGGGATATCTACCGGCTGGGGAGCCAGCGCGATGAGCTATTGTAAATCCATGGACGAACCCGGATCGTGTATTGACGCTGGCGGTACTTATGTTCAGGGAGCCTGTGCCAACATCCCTGGTTGTTAGCCCTTGACAGTTTAGGTATTTTGTGCTATAATGGCGATGTTATTAAGCCTGCAAATAGGCAAACCACGGTTAGGAACATGCTCCGAACCCGCGTGTTAAACATTATGCATGTATGTTAGACCCCAAAAAGAAACAGGCAGTTATCAAAAAATATGCCACCCATGCCGGTGATACCGGAAGTAGCGAAGTGCAAATCGCGCTTTTAACGTCCGAAATTGAAGAGCTGGTGGAACATTTAAAATTACATCCCAAAGATCATTCTTCTCGCCGCGGTCTTTTACGCAAAGTCAGTTCTCGTCGTCGTTTGATGAGATTTCTCAAAAAAGAAAACGCGGAAAGTTACGAAAAACTTACTAAAAAGCTAAAAATTAAACAACCTCGCACGGTAGTTAAACCGGGTACAGAAGTAGCGGAAGATCTCGAAGAAGAAGACGTGGATGATTTAATTGCGAAAGAAGATGAAACTGGAAATAATTAAAAAATCACATCCTTTAAAGCACCCCGACCAGCGCGTTGGGGTGTTTATTGATGTTCAGAATATGTATTATAGTGCCAAGAATTTATTTGGCGCCAAGGTTAATTTTGGTAATATTGTAAAAGAAGCGGTGGCGGGACGCAAATTGGTGCGGGCGATCGCTTATGTGGTTTCTACTGAAACCAAAGAAGAGCAACCTTTTTTTGATGCTTTGTATAACTTAGGTATAGAAACCAAAGAACGGCCTTTACAGATATTTTATGGCGGGGAAAAAAAGGCTGATTGGGACGTGGGAATTACTGTAGATGCCATTCGTCTGTCACCAAGTTTAGATACGATTATTTTAGTTTCAGGCGATGGTGATTATTTGCCTTTGGTGGAATATTTACAGAATCAAGGAAAGCAGGTGGAAGTAATGGCTTTTGGTAATACCACTTCGGGAAGGTTAAAAGAGGAAGCTGATGATTTTACCGACATGGCCGAAGAAAAAGGCAAATTTTTGATTGTTGACCGGAGGTATTTTCGCGAAAACAAACCGACAAAAAGATAAATTTTATTATTTAATTGAAGTTGGTGCGCAGGCAGATAGAAACTTCGTAAGAAGTCATCTGTAGCTCGCGCATGAACTTCGGAAAGGCATATTAATATGTCAAACGTAAAAAATTGGTCCATGGAGTGGTGCGGAAGAACACTGTCTGTGGAGATGGGTAAATTAGCGCTTTTACCTAACGCTTCTTGTACTGTTCGCTATGGCGATACAGTGCTTTTGGCAACCGCAACTATTAGTAAAAATACCCGCGATGGCATCGATTTTTTTCCACTCATGGTAAATTTTGAAGAAAAATTATATGCCGCCGGCAAGATTAAAGGTTCGCGTTTTATCAAACGTGAAGGTCGGCCCAGTGAGGACGCGGTATTGTCTGGACGTCTTGTGGACAGAGCGATTCGCCCACTTTTCAACCAAGATATGCGTAATGATGTGCAGGTGATTTTGACCGCGCTTTCTTGGGATGGAGAAAACGATTCCCAAATTCCGGCATTGATTGCCGCTTCTTTGGCTTTGGCGGTTTCCGATATTCCTTGGCAAGGTCCGATTGCCGGTATTCGTATCGGTCGCGTTAATGGCCAGACAGTGTTTAATCCTACTTTCAAACAGCGTGTCGAAGGCGATTGTGACATTATTATTGCTGGTACTCCCGACAAATTAATTATGGTGGAAGCGGGCTGTAAAGATGTATCCGATGATGAGGTGGTAGCCATTATGCAACAGGGTGCACGCGAAATTGGTTCGGTTTTGGAATTTATTAAAAAGATTCAAGCCGAAGTTGGTAAGGCTAAAGTTAATTTGGCCGATCGAGCCACTGAAGTGGATAAAAAAATTAAAGAAGTGGAAGTTGAAGTGGATAAATTTATTGCCAGCCATGCGAATGATTGGATTTTTGAGGCTCCTAAAAAAGATCGCACTGAACGAGTGATAATGGTTGATAAATTTGTTGAAGAAATAAAAAAGATATTGGAAACCAAAGAGGGTTTGGATGAAGTTGTAAAGAAAGTCGTTTTGGGACGAGTAAAAGTTTATATTGAAAAATATATTACCCAGCAAATTTTGAAAAAGGATCAGCGTTTGGACGGTCGTAAACTTACTGAAATTCGCAATCTTAATGTCGAAGTTGGTCTTTTGCCGCGTACGCATGGAACCGGCTTGTTTTCTCGCGGTGATACTCAAGTGCTTTCGGTAGTGACTTTGGGAGCGCCAGGAGATGTTCAGACTATTGATACCATGGAAGAAGATTGTACTAAACGTTATATGCATCATTATAATGATACTCCGGCTACTTATGGTGAAACGGGTCCGTTGCGTGGGCCGGGTAATCGTGCCATTGGGCATGGAGCATTGGCTGAGCGCGCTTTGGAGCCGGTATTGCCAGATGAGAAGGATTTTCCGTATGCGATGCGAGTGGTGTCTGAGGTTTTGGGATCTAACGGTTCCTCATCTATGGCTTCCACTTGTGGTTCTACCTTGGCCCTTATGGACGCCGGTGTGCCGATTAAAAAGCCGGTAGCCGGTATTGCCATGGGTCTGGCTAGCATTGGTAATGATTGGAAAATTTTGACTGATTTACAAGATGTAGAAGATGGTCCGGGTGGAATGGATTTTAAAATTACTGGCACGCGCGATGGTATCACCGCTATACAAATGGATACTAAGACCGATGGCTTAAGCTGGGAAATTGTAAAACAAACTTTTAAACAATCCCGAGTGGCACGTTTTGAAATTTTGGATGCGATGGCCAAAGTGATTGCTGAACCGCGTAAGGATTTATCGTCTTATGCCCCGCGCATTGTTACTGTGATGATTAATCCAGACAAGATTCGCGATGTGATTGGTCCGGGCGGCAAGATGATTAATAAAATTATTGCCGAAACCGGCGTAGCGATTGATATTGAGGATGATGGTCGAGTATGTATTACTTCTACTGATGCCGATGGTATGAAGAAAGCAGTAGATTGGGTGAAACAACTTACTCACGAAGTAACCGCCGGAGAAATTTATGAAGGCACAGTAGTGCGCTTGGAGGATTTCGGCGCGTTTGTAAACATTTTACCCGGTCAAGATGGTTTGGTGCACGTGTCGGAAATTGCTTGGGCGCGCACTAATCGTCCCAGTGATGTATTAAAGTTGGGTGACAAAGTAAAAGTGTTGGTACGTGAGATTGATAATTTGGGTCGGGTAAATTTAAGCATAAAACAATTAACCGATAAGCCAGAAGGGTTTGTGGAGAATTCTCCATTTAATGGTCGTAGTGATCGGGGTACAGGAGGCGGACATTCATCGGGTGCGCGTCGACCATTTGGAGGCAAAGGGAGGTAAAAATAGTTTTATTTTTATTATTCATTAACAACTCAAACGATATGGACAACCAGGAAATAAAACACGCCTCTAAGCAGGATGTTTATTTTCGAAATTTACTTAATATTAGTTTTGGTCAAGCCCATGAGCTGGTCAAACAATATGGTAGTCCGCTTCTAGTTTTGTCTCCTTTTCGGGTCAAGAACGCCTATCTATCTTTGGCGCGTGCTTTGCCCCAAGCTCAAATTTTTTATGCGATGAAATCAAATTCGCATCCGGATATATTAAAAACGCTAAAAAAATTGGGTTCTAGTTTTGAGTCTGCTTCTTATGCCGAGTTAAAGATGATTACGTCAATTGGTATCAATCCCAAAGAAGTTTTGAACACTCAGCCATTCTTGAGCAAGAAAGATTTTTGTAGATGTTACGAACTCGGTCAAAGGTGGTTTGTGGTGGATAATCCACTTCAATTAAAACGATTCCTTTCAGTTACTAATGATTTAAATTTACTTGTTAGATTGAGCTTCCCTAACCGTAATTGCCAAGTAGATTTATCGTATAAATTTGGGGCCACTATTTCAGATGCTTATCGTATTATCACCGAAGCTTATAATGCCGGTGTAAAAGTGCGAGGGGTGAGTTTTCATGTTGGTTCACAATCTTACAGCACAAAAAACTATATCAAGGCACTCAAGGCGGTGCGTAATTTATTTAATGATTGTAAGCGTAAAGGTATTAAACTTGATACGCTTGATATTGGTGGTGGTTTTCCAGTACCTTATACTAAATATGTGCCACCTATCGAACACTTTGCTTTGCCGATTCGACGCAAGCTGAGTAAACTTTTTCCCAATACCAAAATTTGGGTAGAGCCGGGACGGTTTATTTCCGGTCTGTCGATGAATTTGATAACCACCGTGAATGGAAAGAATATTCGCAAAGGCATACCGTGGTATTATTTAGATGACGGTGTTTACAATTCTTTTTCCGGCAAGGTTTACGACCATTGTTCATACGAGATTGTTCCCGAGAAAGATGGACCGGTTAAGCGCAGTGTATTAGCTGGTCCCACTTGTGATTCCTTTGATATCATTACCGATCGTATTCGTTTGCCAGAGCTGAATATTGGAGATGTAATTTTAGTACCATCAATGGGGTCATATTCCAGTATTAGCGCTACCAATTATCACGGGTTTAATAAAGCTAAAATTGTAACTATTAAGTGATTATGAAAAAGAGGTATACCTATGAATATCATGCGGTAGGTAACCAAATGGAAGGTCATACAGCGGCCCTAGATTATGTTTATGGTTTTTCTTATAATAAAGTATTATATTCCGGAAAAACAGAATTTCAAAAAATTGAGTTGTTTGATACGCCATTATGTGGAAAACTGCTTAAATTAGATGGTCAATTCCAAACTTCGGAAAAAGATGAATTTTTTTATCATGAAATGCAAGTACACGTACCATTGTGTGCCCATTCTAATCCTAAGCAGGTGCTTATTATTGGTGGTGGCGATGGAGGCATTCTCAGAAATGTTCTTAAGCATAAAACTGTTAGAAAAGTGGTAATGGTGGAATTGGACGGTGGGGTAGTGAAATTTGCTAAAAAATATTTGCGAGCGGTATGCGGTAATGCTTTTCAGGATAAGCGTACTTGTTTAATTATCGGTGATGGTAAAAAATTTGTAGATGAAACTAAAGATAAATTTGATGTAATAATTTTGGATCTTACTGATCCGATTGGGCCATCTAAGGCCTTGTATACCCGTGCATTTTATCGCCAACTTTCCAATTTGTTAAATAAAAATGGTATTTTACAATTACATATTGAATTGTGTATTACTCGTCCCCAAATTTCCAAAAATATTTATAATAATTTGGCGGTGGTATTCAAATATACAAAACCGTCCATTAATTATATTCCGCTTTACGGCGGATTAATGGCGTTTTGTACCAATAGTAATAGTATTGACGCCTCTTTAATTAAGGCTAGCGTGATTAACAGAAGATTGAAGGAACGAGGGGTAAAAAATTTGAAATTATATAATGGGGGCTGGCATGAAGCCGTGTTTAAGCTTCCTAATTTTTTACAGAAACTTTATGATCAAAAATAAAAACAATCAGGCAAGCGTTATCCGTGCTAAGCGTAGTTATCGTATCGGGCGCGAGATCGTTGCCGATCTTAAGGGGTGTGATGCTCGCGTGATTGATGATGTGCAACTTTTAAAACGTTTGGTGCAAGAAGCTATCCGCACCACCAAGCACCATCTTTTGGATATTACCGCGCGTAAATTTCATCCTATTGGAGTTACGGTGCTTGGTCTTTTAGCTGAGAGTCATATCAGTTTGCATACTTATCCGGAATTGAACTATGTGGCGATAGATATTTTTACTTGTGGTAATAATAAGCCCGAACCGATTTTAGAATATTTGCAAGAGAAATTTGGCGCTAAAGAAATGTATTGGGAATATATTCGGCGGGGTGTAATGAAGCAATGGAAAACCATCTACGAGAATGATGGTTATAAGCGTGAGGTAGAAGTACAGAAAATTTTGCACCATCGTGAGACTCCCTACCAAACTATTGAAGTGGTGCGTGCTAAAAAATTAGGTATTTGTTTATTTTGTAATAATACCTTACAAATGGCCACTTTAGATACTCATGAATATGACGAGCAGATGATAAAATATTTAGACGATGCCAAGGTAGTTTTGATTGTCGGCGGTGGTGATTGTTCTATCCTTAAAGAATTGGTTCAGCATAAAAATATTAAGGATATTTATATGCTGGAGCAAGATCAACAGGTGATAGAAGTGGCGCGTAAGTATTTGGGTGCTGCGCAGGCGCTCAAAGATCCGCGTTTAAAAATGTTTTATGGTAATGCTACCGAAACCATCTCTTATTTAAAAGATAAAAAAGTAGACGTGGCTTTGTTTGATATCATCAATTATCCGGAACATAAGGCTAAGCGGTTTTATGGTAATCTATTTGAGCAACTAGCCGGTATTGGTTGCCCAAGTTTTGTTACTCAAGCCGGGCAGTCGATGGAAAAAGAAGAGAGAAATGTGATTTTGGGTGCTGCCAAGAAATATTATAAAAATATTAAGGCGGAGGATAAGTATTGTTTTTCTACCGGCATGCTCAAATTTATTTATGGCCATGGATTGAAATAGATATTAATTATTAAAAACAAGTCCCATGGGGGCTTGTTTTTTTGTTTATTTTATGGTTGAATATGTTTATGCCGGAGTGTTGAAACTGGTATACAAGCGTGTCTTAGAAGCACGTCCCGTAAGGGTTGTGGGTTCAAGTCCCACCTCCGGCACATTTTTAAGGTTTTACCAAAGACAATTTGTCTGTGGTAATTTTAAGCTGGGAAGCGTCTTCTTGCCCGTGTTAATTTATGGATCCGACTGAAGCCAAAATTTTTGCTGCCGGACTTAATCCAAACTTATCTTGTTTGGATTTGCATGGTTTGTATCCGATGGAGGCTCTGGAAAGATTAGAACTTTTTTTATATAAAAATTGTCAAGCCAAAATTGATGTGATGAGAGTTGTTTATGGCGGTGGAACAGGAAAATTGAAATTAGAAATACTTTCGGTATTGCGTAAGCACCCGTTAGTTGATAAAATACACGACGAAGGTGGCTCGGTAATTATATTATTATAAAAAAATATGAAGTTATTTATTGATTCGGCCAATTTAAATGATATTAAAACTGCAGTATCATGGGGGATTATTGATGGCGTGACCACCAATCCGTCTTTGATGGCCAGAGAAGAAGGGGTAGATTTTAAGGATGTTGTTAAAAATATTTGTAAAATGGTGGATGGCCCGGTATCGGCCGAAGCGATTAATCAAGAGGCGGATAAAATTATTATTGAGGGTCAAGAGTTATCTAAGATTCATGAAAATATAGTGGTAAAAATTCCGTGTACTGTTGAAGGATTAAAAGCAGTAAAATTTTTGGAAAGCAGGCATATTAAAACCAATGTTACTTTGGTTTTTTCTCCCAGTCAGGTTTTATTGGCTGCTAAAGCCGGCGCTAGTTATATTTCTCCATTTGTTGGTCGATTAGACGATATTGGAGAAGATGGTATGGCGATGATAGATAAATCATTGCAAATTATTCGTAATTATCATTTTGAATCTCAAATTATTGTTGCCTCGGTGCGTAGTTTGGGACAGGTAGAAAAATCTGCTTTGCTTGACGCCCATATTGCCACCGTGCCTTTTAAAATTTTGGAGCAAATGTACCAGCATAGTTTGACTGACGCCGGCATTAAGAAATTCCTTGAAGATTGGGTTAAAATTGGCAAATAAGGTTATCCACAACCTGTGCGCTATTATCCCCTTGACAGGCTTTAGCGAAAGTGATATTATTAGCCCACTGTAAAATTCTCAATTAGAGAACCATGTCCAAGAGATTTGGACGCTTCACAGCGTCGTCTGGACCTCTGGGTAATCACTTAGTTTTGGAAGATTAACTTCAACCATGTTTACTAAGAATAAAAATTACTCAAAGTATCCAAGCGACTTTTAGTCAGAATATTTTTCTGCTATTTTAGAGGGCCGCTTGATAAGAGCGGTCTTTTTGAACCACAAATCTTACGACACGAATCACACTAATAACAATTGGTATGAATCGTGTGGCAGATTTGTGAGATTAGTGAAGTAAAGATTGGTGGTCCATTGACAATTCACCCGCTTGATAATTTCTACGATCAGTCGAAATTATTGAGCAAAGGTCAATTCAACAAAAATTCCGAAGAGATTTGTTAGACAAATTTTTTCGGGATAAATAGGGTATGTAGATATTCTACACAAACCCCGCGTATGGCTACGGTCAGCACGGGGCAAACCAATGAAAGCACAATTTAGTGTTTTCGTTGTGCGCAATTTTACCAAGGGCGCACGGTGGATGCCTTGACACCAAAAGGCGATGAAGGACGTTGCAGGGTGCGATAAGCCTCGGGGAGCTCCCAAGCAAGCTTTGATCCGGGGATTTCCGAATGGGGAAACCCCTTCGATTTAATATCGAAGATTGTATGCTGAATTCATAGGTATACAAAGATAACCTGGCGAAGTGAAACATCTCAGTAGCCAGAGGAAAAGAGAACACAGTTATTCCCTTAGTAGCGGCGAGCGAAGAGGGAACAGTCTAAACCATTTAAATGTTGTTATATGAATGTTTGATCGCAAGATTATTCGTGATTATAATTTAAAGGCACAGGCCGTTGTTTAAATGGTGTTGCAAGATGTAAGCGTTGTCTTCCTGTTTAAGACAAATAATCAATTAACCTTCCTAGTTGAATCTTTTGGAAAGAAGAGCCATAGAGGGTAATAGCCCCGTAACGCGAAAGGAGTTAAAAAATTATAGCTTATATTCTTAAGTAGGGCGGAACTCGTGAAATTCCGTTTGAATCCAGGCCGACTATGGTCTAAGACTAAATACTTTTGGTGATCGATAGTGGACTAGTACCACGAGGGAAAGGTGAAAAGTAGCCCGGAGAGGGCGATGAAATAGTATCTGAAACCGTGTGTCTACAAAGAGCCGGAGACCGCAAGGTCGACGGTATTCCT
>JBAYNU010000015.1:0-31345 GCA_041678665.1 Candidatus Magasanikiibacteriota bacterium | reverse complement strand
TTACCGACTGCGAGGGAAGGTTTAAATATCTTAATCACAAATATTCCCTACAAATGACAATTAAAAAACAGGCCGATTTGCCCGAATTGTTTAGAAAATACCAACTAGAAACCGAACGGTAACGATGTTAGAGAAAGCAGGCTCTGATTTAGAAGTCATATTTTGAAGGAAGGAGAAAAAATAAAGGCGCTGGTTCGATCAGCGCCTTTTTGTTGATTTTTTATTTAAAATAAGGTAAAATAACCAAGTAAAAGTTAATTCAATTTAAATAGTTTTTATGATAGAATCTGTCATTAATTTTTGTTCTCAATTTCCGCCCGAAATCGCCACTATCCTAATGGCAATGACTCCGATAGGAGAATTGCGTCTGGCTTTGCCTGTGGCAATTTTGGGTTATCATTTGCCAGTGTGGGAAGCGTATTTATTGGCAGTAATTGGTAATGTTATTCCGGCTTTTATAATTGCCGCCAATGCCGGGCGATTTCACGCTTGGGTAGAAAAGCGCGCTGGCCGCTGGGGTAAGGATTGGGCGGATTATTTGGCGAGTATTCAAAAAAAATTTACCGGTCCTTACCAAAAACATGGTTTGTGGGGGTTGGTAATTTTTATTGGGATACCGTTGCCTTTTACCGGGGCTTGGTCGGGGGCGCTCGCGGTTTTTATTTTTGGTATTCCTTTTAAAAAATCATGGCCCTATATTTTACTCGGCATTATGATTTCTGGTTTTATCACCCTTTTAATATCAGTCGGCGCGGATAAAGTATTTTAGTTATGTCCGAGCAATTGCAAAATTTATGGTCTCAAATTACGGCGGCGATGGTGCTACTAAAGATTCCTGATCTTAAAAATAAAATGGCGAAATTAGAAGCCGAGATGAATGCGTCAAACTTTTGGGCGGATCAAAAAACCGCCCAAACAGTGGCGCAGGATTTTAGTGATATTAAAAATGAAGTAGAAAAGTGGGAAAATTTGGAAAAACGAGTTAAGGATTTGTTGGAGTTGGCGCAGTCGGGTGATGCGTCGTTGGCGAGCGAAATTGAAAAGCAGACTGGCGAACTGCTGAAGGAATATGAGGGTTATGAATTGTCTCTACTTTTGGATGGGCCGTATGATAAAAATAATGCTATAGTAGCGATTCATGCTGGCAGTGGTGGCACCGAAGCGCAAGATTGGGCGGAGATGCTATTGCGGATGGTGCTACGGTTTTGTGAAAAGATGAAATGGAAAGCCGAAATATTAGATGAATCGCGCGGAGCCGAAGCCGGATACAAATCTATTATGTTTAAAATAACCGGTCGCAATGCTTATGGTTACCTTAAATCTGAACATGGCACCCATCGCCTCGTGCGTATCTCGCCGTTTGATGCCGAGAAAATGCGCCACACTTCATTTGCGCTCATTGAAGTTTTGCCGGAAGTTGACGATGAGGTGAAAGTTAATTTGAAATCGGAGGATTTGCGCATTGATACTTTTATGTCCGGCGGTAAAGGCGGTCAGAGTGTGAACACCACTTACAGCGCGGTGCGTATCGTGCATTTACCCACCGGAATTACCGTGTCATGTCAAAACGAGCGTTCCCAACAACAAAACAAAGAAACAGCAATGAAAGTTTTGAAATCCAAGCTCTATAAATTGGAAGAAGAAAAAAAGGCCAAAGAACGCAATGAGTTGCGCGGGGAATACAAGTCAGCGGAGTGGGGGAATCAAATTCGCAGTTATGTTTTGCATCCCTATCACCTGGTCAAAGATCATCGCACCAATTACGAAAGCGCTAATCCCGAGGGTGTTTTGGAAGGAAATTTATTGCCGTTATGCGAAGCGTATTTAAGGTGGATAAAGGAATAGTGTAATTTTATGAAAATATTGAAATTGGAATCAATCAACGAAATAATTAAAGTTTTAGAAGCAGGACAAGTTTTGGTTTTGCCTTCCGAAACTTCTTATGGTCTTTCTTGCGAGGCAGTTAATCAAATTGCGGTAGAGAAAATTTTTAAAATTAAAGGACGGGCGAGCGGTAAGGCAGTTTTAGTTTTGGTAGATAGTATAAAAATGGCAAAAAAATATTTGAAATGGGGAAAAGTAATTGATGAAATAGCGAAGAAATACTGGAAAGAAAATAGTATAATGCCTTTGACGATTGTGGGGGAATATAAAAAGAAATTTTTTGTAAAGCGGCTGGCTGCTAGCGTTATTTCCAAAGAAAAAACTTTGGCCGTGCGTGTTACCCATCATCCGTTCTTGAAAGAAACTTGTCAGCATTTGGGGCGTCCAATTGTTTCCACTTCGGCCAATTTGGCCGGCGCTAACCCGCTTTACAATCCTCAAGAAATTATTAAGCAATTTTCCGGTAAATTAGTTGAACCGGAAATATTAGTTGATGCCGGCGTCTTGCCTTTTGCCAAGCCCAGCACGATTGTAAGCGTGGTTGGCGGCAAATTAACAACCCTAAGGCAAGGTGAGCTTAGAGTGGTATGAACATTGTAGAAAAAAAGTTAAAAAAACTTCCAGATACTCCCGGGGTGTATCTGTTTTTTGACGTGCACAAAAAATTAATTTATGTGGGCAAGGCCACTAGCTTGCGTGACAGAGTTAGGAGTTATTTTAGAAATGTCATCCTGACCCGCCAGTTGGCGGGGAAGGATCCCTCTCGTTCGTTAAGGGATTCTTCGGTTACACCTCAGAATGACATCGGGGCAAGGCCGATTGAGCAAATGATTCACGAGGTAAAAGACATTAAAATTAAAAAAACCGATTCGGTGTTGGAGGCAATAATTTTGGAAGGTAATTTGATCAAAAAATTTCGGCCAAAGTATAATATTGATTGGAAAGACGATAAAAGTTGGAATTATATTGTTATTACCGCAGATAAATATCCGCAGGTGAAGTTTGTGCGAGAACACGAAATCGTTCGTGTCATTCCCGCGAAAGCGGGAATCCAGGCCGGTGGGGCAGATCCCCGTTTTCGCGGGGATGACAAACAGTTTGGTCCCTATCCGCATTTGAAGATGAGAGAATTTGAAAAGATTTTACGCAAATTGTTTGCCGTATCTTTTTGCAAGCCCAATTCCGGTCGGCCGTGTTTGTATCGGCAAATCGGGCAGTGTTTGGGCGTGTGTGTAGGAGAAATTACACCAGCGGATTATAATAAAAAAGTAATTAAACCACTGGTAATATTTTTATCCGGCAAAAAACGGGTCTTGATAAAGAGTTTGAACACCAAAATGATTCAAGCGTCTAAAAGTAGCGATTTTGAAGAAGCCGGTCGTTTGCGTGATCAAATAAAATCTTTACAACATATTCAAGATATCGCGTTGTTAAATAATAGCTTTACCAGTCCTGTCATCCTGAGCGAAGCGAAGGATCCCTTTCCGTTATTAAGAGATTCTTCTCCGCCAAAGGCGGATCAGAATGACAGACGGATACGTATCGAAGGCTACGACATCTCTAATTTGGGCGAGTCAGATAAAGTAGGGAGTATGGTGGTGTTTGATGAAAACGGTCCCATGAAGTCACAATACCGAAAATTTAATATAAAAACCGTGGTCGGTCAGAGTGATGTAGATTGTATGGCAGAGGTTTTAGGGCGTCGCCTAAAACACAGTGAGTGGCCGTTGCCGAGTTTATTTTTGATCGACGGTGGTCTGCCACAAGTGAATCGGGTAAAAAAGATTTTGCATACGGCAAAAGTTTCTATTGCGGTAGTCGGCATTGCCAAAGGCCCGACGCGTAAAAATAATCAGATTATTTTAGGCGACAAAAGCCAGCAATTGGCTAAGTGGGTTTATAGCCATATCAAACTTTTGATTCAAGTACGCGACGAAGCTCATCGATTCGCGATAACATTTAATCGTTCCAAGAGAATCATCCGTTAATCTACAAGTTATCAGTTAATTAATTATGCCCGAGTTACCGGAAGTGGAAACAATTCGTCGTGATTTGGAAAGGCGAATTGTCGGTAAAAAAATTAAGGCAGTGGAAGTGCGCGATAAAAAAGTTATCTCGTTTTCGTCTGTCATTCTGAGCGAAGCGAAGGACCCCTTTTCGTTTGGATCTTTTTTACGTGGGCAGAAATTTGCTAAGATTGAACGGCGGGGAAAATTATTGGCGTTTTTGGTAGCGGGTGAAAAATATTTATTGGTTCATTTAAAAATGACTGGGCAGTTGATTTATAAGGAAAAAGGAGTAAGGAATAAGGAAAAAATGATTGCTGGCGGGCACAAGATATCCGAATATGATCTACAGGTGCCGAACAAATTCACCCGCGCGATTTTTATTTTTGCGGACAAGTCGCAATTATTTTTTAACGATATGCGTAGATTTGGATATATGAAGATTGTGGATAAAAAAGAAAAAGAAAGAATTTGGCGCGAAGATTTTGGTATTGAGCCATTAACCAAAGATTTTAAATTTCAAGATTTTGCCAGACTTTTTAAAAATCGTAAAACCAATATTAAAGCGCTTCTTTTGAATCAGAAATTAATTTCCGGTATTGGTAACATTTATGCTGATGAAGCTTGCTTTTGTGCCGGATTATTACCGTGGCGTAAGGTGGCTAGTTTAAAATCGATAGAAATAAAGAAATTATTTCAATGTATCAGTCAAGTTTTACGAGTAGCGATAAAAAATCGCGGCACCAGTTTTAGTGATTTTGTGGATGCTACGGGTGGTCAAGGTGGGCATTACAATTTTCTCAAAGTATATGAGCGCGCTGGTAACAAATGCCGCCGGTGTGGTAGTATAATTAATAAGATCCGCCACGCGGGGCGGGGGACACATTATTGTCCGGAGTGTCGAAAATAATCATAATTTATGTTTAAAGTTTCCGTAGTTATTCCCGCTTTCAACGAAGCCAAAACAATTGGTGAAGTTGTTAGAGTTGCCAAAAATTGTGATCTAGTTAGCGAGGTAATAGTGGTAAACGATGGCTCCACAGATGATACTGCCTACGAAGCGAGCGCTAGCGGGGCGCGGGTGATCACCCTTAATCTCAATCGTGGTAAGGCACAGGCTATGGATACTGGGGTGCTAGCCGCTAAAAATGATATTATTTGTTTTTTGGATGCGGATTTAAAAAACTTTACTAATGATGTTTTACGCCGGATAATCAACCCGGTTTTGGAAAGTCGCTATGATATGTACGCGGTAATTTTTGGACGAAAAATTCCCGGGTTAAATTGGCTCACTCCACATCTGCCAATCATTGGAGGCAATCGCGCTCTTACCAAGGCGGTGTGGCAATTAGTGCCAAAAGAGTATAAAATAAAATTTCAAATTGAGATTGCCTTAAATTATTTTGCTCATCGAGCCGGTAAGAAATGCGGTGTCGAAGTTTTTCCGGGATTTTCACAGTATATCAAAGAACAGAAATATGGATTGTGGCGTGGTTTGTGGAGAAGAACGAAAATGAACTGGGATGTAGTGTGGGTATTTGTGCGCCTATATTTCTTTTAAAAAAAGTAACCTCGGGGTCGCATTTAGCGACGCCCGAGGGCTAAGACCGGTTTTATTTCCGGTCATCTTTTAAAACTATTTCCATGGCCGCGCCGGCGGCCCAGAGTATTCCCGCCACAAGCAGGAAAAATATTTTTTTCATTATTCATATGTCTAAAATTGATTTTATCGGAAGTGTAGAAGATGCTAAAAATATGGCGGTTCCCAAAAAACAGCCGCCGGAAGTTCCTATTATTCAAAGTGGAGAGAAAGTTGTAATAACCAATAATCCGGAAAGTGGGCAAGACGGCAATTTTAGCAATGAGCAAGATGATGAAAAGAATAATCAGACTGACAATAAGCAACCATCAACGGAAGGTTTGGGATATGTGGTGGAAATTAGCAGCGAAGAATCAAACTCAAAAAAATCGTTTTCGGAACTTTATAATAGCAAAGGACGAAAAGTAATAGTTACAGCAGATGGTGAAAAAGAGGTTTAGGATACAGGAAGCAGGCCAGTTTTAGGCATTTTCAGACACCCTTGACAAAAGGGTGTTTTTGTGCTATAATAACCTGTCGTTCGTTGAAAATTTTGGTATTTTTAGACAGCTAAAAGAGATCCACACCTCTTGGTTTGTGTGGTAAGGAGGAGTAATGTCTTTTATCGAAATAATCGATCGGCCAGTCAACTGGCTAATCGACAAGTTCATTGCATGGCTCGAAAGAGTCATGGCAAAATAGTTTCTTTATGCCCGCCATTTGTCTTTGTTTGGAGGAACAAAGCAGATGGGCGGGTATTTTTATTTATTTGCTTTTTTTAGCCATTTCTAGTAAAATTAATCTAAACTATTATTTTATGAATAAATACAATCCCGCGAAAATTGAGAAAAAATGGCCCGCCGTCGCCTGTGTCTATGGCGGGTAAACAGAAATATTATGAAGAAGTATAACCCATCATCAATAGAAAAAAAGTGGCAGAAATATTGGGAGACAAATAAAATTTTTAAGACTCCCACTGATGTTACCAAAGAAAACAAGATGTATATTTTGCCCCAGTTGCCATACCCATCCGGGTTTGGTTTGCACGTGGGGCATGCCGAAGTTTACACCGCTTGTGATATTTACGCTCGTTATGAGCGTATGCGCGGTAAAAAAGTTTTGCAGGTGATCGGTTGGGATGCCTTTGGTTTGCCAGCGGAAAATTATGCTATTAAAACAAATGTTCATCCGCGTAAAAGTACCGACAAGGCAATCGATAATTTTCGTAAACAAATAAAGGCGCTCGGCATATCGGTAGATTGGGACAGAGAAGTGGGTAGTCATAACCCGGATTACTATAAATGGACCCAGTGGTTCTTTTTGCTTTTTTATAAACGTGGTTTGGCTTATCGCAAGAAGCAAGCGGTGAATTGGTGTGATAGTTGTAAAACAGTACTAGCTAATGAGCAGGTAACCAGCGATGGCAAATGCGAGCGCTGTGAAACAGTGGTAGTGCAACGCGAAATGGAGCAGTGGTATCTTAAAATTACCGAATATGCCGATCGACTTCTTAAAGATTTGGACAAGATTGATTGGCCCGAAGAAACCAAAAAACGTCAGCGCGATTGGATTGGGAGAAGTGAAGGAGCAGAAGTAAAATTTAAAATAAAAGACAGCGACAAAGAAATTACTGTGTTTACCACTCGCCCCGATACTTTATTTGGCTCCACTTTTATGGTGCTTGCGCCGGAAAGCGTTTATACAGCAGAGTTAATTAATAAAGTTTTGAATCGTTCGGAAGTAGAAAAATATATTGGCGAAGCAAAATTAAAAACCGATTTGGATCGCCAAATTCAAAAAGAAAAAAGCGGTGTTGAGCTTAAGGGTGTGAAGGTAATTAATCCGGTGAATGGCGCGGAGTTGCCTATCTACATTGCCGATTATGTTTTGGGTGGCTATGGCACCGGCGCCATTATGGCCGTACCGGCGCACGATGAGCGCGATTTTGAGTTTGCCAAGAAATACGGATTAAAGATCGTAGAGGTTTTAAAAGGCGGGGATATTCTTAAAGAGGCGTTTGTTGGCGACGGTGAACTGGTTAATTCCGATTTTTTAAACGGTCTGCAAATAAAGTCCGCGACCGAAAAAATTATTTCTTGGCTGGAAGAAAAAGGTGTCGGCAAAAGAAAAATTCAATACAAACTTCGTGACTGGTCGGTTTCCCGTCAGCGGTTTTGGGGCGCGCCGATTCCAATGCTTCACAATGATGAATTGATAAATAAAAAATATCATTACGTTATTTTACATGGGTACACAGGAACTGGCGATAGAAATGGTCCGGCTGCGGGCGATAGCTATAATTGGCGTCGATGGCTTAAAAATAAACTAGTTCAAGATGGTCATACAGTATTTTGTCCGGATTTACCAAATACCACTGAGCCTAATATCGAAGAGCAGGTGGAATATATTCTCAAAAATACTGAAATTAATGAAGAAACAATTTTAATTGGGCATAGTTTGGGCGGTGTAGTTATTTATAAGTTATTAGAAAAATTAAATAAAAAAGTTACTAAAGTTTTCTTAGTTGACCCAGTTGTTAGACCAGAATTTCCAGATAGAGCGCGTCCGGCAGTAGCTAAAAGTTGTGATTGGAATTTTGACTTTAATAAAATAAAAAATTTTAGCAAGGAATTCGTAGTTTTAGGTGATGCTGAATTCAAAACAATTTTTGAGAAAGATTTGAGGTATTTAGCGCAACAGTTGAATGGTAATTTAGTATTAACAAAACCAGCCGAGCGCCATTTCACTTCCGCTCAGGAACCAATTATTGTTGATTTGTTGGAGCAGGCCGGTTGGATGCCGGTGTCTGAGTCGGATTTGCCTGTTATTTTACCCAATGACGTCGATTTCAAACCCACCGGCGAATCGCCTTTAAATTATTCCAAAAGTTTTAATAAAGGAGTGGAGAAAAAATACGGCAAAGGGTGGAAGCGCGAACCCGATACTTTGGATACCTTCATGTGTTCCAGTTGGTATTATTTTCGTTATTTGGATCCCAAAAATGATCTTGAGTTTGCTTCACCGGAAGCTTTAAAAAAATGGATGCCGGTGGATTTTTATTTGGGCGGTCCGGAACATGTGAATGGGCATTTGCTTTACTCGCGATTTTTTACCAAGGTTTTGTTTGATGCCGGCTACATAGATTTTGATGAGCCGTTTATCAAACATCGCCATCAAGGTTTGATATTAGGCGAAGACAGCCGCAAAATGAGCAAGCGTTGGGGTAATGTTATTAATCCATCCGATGTAGCCGATGAGTATGGCGCCGACACCATGCGCATGTATGAGATGTTTATGGGCCCCTTAGAGCAGGATAAGCCGTGGGATACCAATGGCGTAAAAGGAGTACGGCGATTTATCGAAAGAGTGTGGAATTATGGAGTTGAGGTTGTTGCCGACAAAAATACCAATGATGATTCGTTGTCAATAGATTTACATAAGACTGTAAAAAAGATTACCGAAGATTTGGAGAGCATGAAATTTAATACGGCGATAGCGGCGCTCATGATATTAATTAATAAAATGTATGTCAAAAAAGACGGAGAAGGTAAGGCATTATTTTCTGTCAGCGATTTTGAAATTTTTGTTAAATTAATTTCTCCGTTTACTCCGCATATTGCCGAAGAACTTTGGAACATGCTTGGTCACAAAGAAAGCATCGTGTTTGAAAAGTGGCCAGAGTTCGACCCCGCTAAGATTCAAGACAAGACCTTTACTCTCGCCATTCAAGTCAACGGCAAACTGCGCGATACCGTCGAAGTCCCAGCTGATATTTCCGAAGCCGAGGTCAGGCAGAAGGCGTTGGCTAGTGAAAAAATACAAAAATGGCTAGAAGGTAAGGAACCAAAGAAGATTATTTTTGTGAAGGGTAAATTGGTTAGTCTAGTTATTTAGACGGTATTTTATGTCATACGGGTTAGTATAAAAAATCCAAGAACGGTTTAAAGTATCGTAAATATTTATGCGGTTTAGGGAGGGTATTATTAATTCAAAAAGCAAAACATTTTTAACGTT
The DNA here is from genome assembly GCA_041678665.1 of Candidatus Magasanikiibacteriota bacterium. Taxonomy (GTDB): domain Bacteria; phylum Patescibacteriota; class Patescibacteriia; order Magasanikbacterales; family GWA2-37-8; genus GWA2-37-8. The sequence goes on along the minus strand of JBAYNU010000015.1, from coordinate 21,862 downwards.
TTGCTTTTGTTTTATTTTTGGTGTTAGTTTATTTTCCGGTATGGAATTAGAAAAGTATTGGCAATATCGTTTATATGTTGTATTTTTTATAATAGGTTTTTTATTAATTTTATTTTGGAAGAATTTTTTTTGGAGATTTTTGTTGTTTTGTTTGCTGTTTTTTATTTTGGGTGGATTTAGATTTTTGTTATCGGTGCCGGATTGGGGAGATTACCGAAATATATCATATTATAATGGAGAGCGAGCTGAGTTTGTTGGTGTAATATCCAGCGAACCGGATGCACGGTCTGATGCGGCTCGTTATGTTATGGATGTTTCCTCATTGCTTAGTAGCAAAATATCGGTCCGAGGAAAAGTGCTTTTGAAATTACCGTTGTATCCGGAATATACTCACGGCGATGTGCTTACCGTGCGTTGTGTATTACAATCGCCCAAGAATTTTTTTGATAGTAATTTTCGTTATGATAATTATTTGGCGCGTCAGGGGATTTTTAGTGTTTGTGTTTCACCGCAAGTCGTGAGCATGAAGAGCGGTAATTATAATTTATTTTTTGGTTTTAAGAAAAAAATTAACGATCGAGTAGAGAGTCTTTGGGCGGAACCCAATTCGTCACTCGTGGCTGGTCTTTTGTACGGCGCACGCGGTGGTTTTACCCCTGAACTTTTAGACAGTTTTTCGCGTGTAGGCATTACTCATATTATTGCTATTTCTGGTTATAATATCAGTATTATTGCTACTGTATTGATGTTGGGGCTTATCGGAATGGGGCTTTTTCGTAGGCAAGCATTTTGGGTATCTGTAGCCGGGATAATTCTATTTGTATTATTTACCGGTGCATCGGCTTCGGTGGTACGTGCTGGGATTATGGGAGTGATTGTATTGCTTGCTCAACAATTAGGTAGGCTTTCGCGCATAGGAAATGTATTAGTGTTTACCGCCGCCCTAATGCTTCTTATCAATCCATATATTTTGATTTGGGATGCCGGTTTTCAGCTTTCATTTTTAGCAACGATAGGGCTCGTGTATTTATCGCCAATTTTGCGTTCTGTCGTTCTGAGCAAAGCGAAGAATCTGTCGCGAAAATTTAGTGACGCAAAGATCCTTCGCTTTGCTCAGAACGACAAATGGTTGGACGGTGTGCTGGGACAAACCTTAGTTTCTACTTTTTCCGCGATAATTATTACCTTACCCTTAATTCTGTATCAATTCGGTCGGTTGTCTGTGGTGGCGCCTTTAGCAAATATTCTGGTTTTGTGGCTTATTCCATTTTTAATGTTATTTAGTTTTTTGTCTGTTATTTTTTCTTTTTTATTTTACCCTTTAGGGCAAATAATTGCTTGGATTACCGGTGTTGGTTTAAATTATGTTATAATATTAACACAGTGGTTGGGAAAAAAGAGTTGGGCTGCCACTGAAGTGAAAATATCGCTATGGGTAATGTTGTTGGTTTATGTGATATTATTTTTTATATTGGCAAAAGTATATGTTAAAAAAAATAAAAATATTACCATCGGATAAGGGTTATAATTTAGCGGCTCAAGATTACGATCGCAAGGAAACATATTTAAATAGTTTTGAGAAAGATTTAATTCTGCCTCTTTTGGATGATATTTTTGGTAAAAAGATTTTGGACGTTGGCGCCGGTACCGGTCGATTAACTTTACGCCTCGCCAAACAAGGGGCTTTTGTTACCGCCTTGGATATGTCGGGTGAGATGTTGAAGGTAATGGCCGGCAAAAGTCCCCACGTTGAATTGGTTGTAGGTGATGCCGAAGACCTGCCTTTTGAAAAGAATTCCTTTGATTTTGTGATAGCTACTTTTCTGATTGTGCATTTAAAGAATCCGATGCGTTTTTTTGATGAAGCTTATCGGGTGCTTAAGGATGGTGGACGATTACTTATTACCAATATCAACCAGAAAGATCCGCCGGAAATAAAAACCAAAGAGGGGGTAATCAAGATTGAATCATATTATCATCGACCGGAAAAGATTATTGGGATGCTTCAGGAGTTAGCTTTTACGATTGAGAAAGAAAAATTTGTGAAAGAAGGAGAAAACTGGGTGAATCAAATAATTTTAGCCACGAAATAACTATGAGGAGGATTGTTAGTATTTTATTAGTGTGTCTGGCTTTGGTTTTGGGCTTATTTTTTTATACAAGATGTTTTTCGTTTACCGGGTTTCGCATAATTTTTTTCAATGTCGGTCAAGGAGACAGCGCTTTGATTCAGTTTGATAATGGTCAGAAAATGTTAGTGGATTGTGGGCCTGATAGAAAGGTGTTATCTAAATTAGGAAAGTATTTGCCATTTTATGATCGTACCATTGATTATTTATTGGTAACTCATTTTGATAATGATCATTATGGTGGCTGTGCGGATGTAATTAAGCGATATAGAATTGGCACAATAATAGAAAATGGGGTAAAAAAAGAGGGCGATAGTTATTGGATGGTGTGGAATGAAAAGAATAAGGAAAAAGGAATAAAAAATAAAGTGATAAATGGAAATGAAGTAGTTAGTATTGCTAGTACAACTTTGGAGTTTTTTTCGCCTGATTCCGGTCTCCGGATGTCTGAAAAAGATAAAGACAGTAATAATTTATCCATTGTATTTAAACTAGTCCATGCTAGTACGACGGCTTTGTTTATGGGTGATGCCGAAATCCCTCTAGAGCAAGCAATTATACAGAAGTATTGTAACAACTCAACTTCTTGCCCAGCAATTCGCGTTAATTATCTCAAGATTGGTCATCACGGTAGCGATAGTAGTAGTGGCGATGATTTTTTAGCGGCAGTTAGTCCGAAAATGGCTGTTATTTCTGTAGGTAAAAATACTTTTGGTCATCCATCTTTACGTATATTGAAGCATTTAGAGCGGTTAGAAATTGAGGCATGGAAAACAGACGAAAAAGGTGATATAATAATAAAATGAAAAGCAAAAATTATAAATTGAAGTCCTTTTATTTGGGATTAGTCCTGGGGTTATTTTTGTTACCAACCCAAATTTGTTGGGCAGAAATAATCGACATTGATAGCGATGGTTTATCTGATGATGATGAAATTAATATTTACCATACCGACCCCAATAATTCGGATACCGACGGTGATGGTTATGATGATGGTATTGAAATCATTAATGGTTATTCGCCTTTAGTAGTTAATAAGAAAATGATGGAAGTTGATACTGATAATGATGGTTTGAATGATTATTTAGAAATCTCTTTAGGAACCGGCATTAATAATCCGGATTCTGATAGTGATGGTTACAAAGATGGAGTCGAAGTTTATAGTGGGTTTAATCCATTGAAAGGAGGGAGTAACCGTAGCATAACGCGACATGTGGAAGTAGATTTGAGTACGCAAAAATTTTATTATTTTATGAACGGGATTAAATTAGGTGAAATGCTAACTTCTACCGGACGTCCCGCTGTGCCTACTCCCAATGGGGAATTTAAAGTATTGCGTAAGGTCTTGGTAAAAACTTACCGTACTGTTACCGGGGGTAGTTATCCCAACACTAAATGGAACATGTTGTTTGAGTCTAAAACTGGTTTATATTTGCATGGTGCTTATTGGCATAATGATTTTGGTATTCGTCCCAGAAGTGGTGGGTGTATTAATTTGGCCTATAAGGACGCCGAACAAATGTATCAGTTTTTGGATGTGGGTGATAAAATTAAAGTTTACGGAAAAACACCCAATGGCACTGTTAAAATAACTAGCCGATCATAAAATAAATTCGATTTCAAAGGGATCCCATAAAAAGCGTATTTTAATAGTCGAGTTAGCTCCGCCGACATAATATCTGACAATTTTGATACCACTATAAGTGGTGGAGTATTACAGTCTATAATAAAACACCCCGACTTTATGTCGAGGTGTTTTTGATGATATTATTATTTGATTTCTTTCATTTTTCTTTTAAAGTCTTTATCGCGTAAGAAGTTTAATTTAGCGCGGCGAGCAGCGTATTTTTTGACTATATCAATTTTGGCGATTACCGGAGATTTGATTGGGAAGATTCTTTCTACCCCCACTCCTTCAGAGATTTTTCTTACCGTAAAGGTGGCGCCAGCTTCGCCTTTGTGGCGTACGGCTATAATTGTGCCCTCAAATATTTGGATACGTTCTTTTTCTTCGCCTTTGGCATTGGTTTCTTTAATTTTTTGATGAACTTTCACCACCATGCCGGGTTTAAGTTCGAGTTTGATTTCTTCAGTCATAAAATTAATTAACAATGAACAATTAACAATGAACAATTAACAAATTGGCCGTTGGCTTGTTAGTTGCTAATTGTTAGTTGTTAATTTTAAGGTGGGCTTATTCTATAACAATTGCGATTTTTTGTCAAGTATGACTTGCCGCTAATCTGGCTTGGATAATTTGGGCTACTCGGTCAATAGTTTCATTCAATTTTCCTTCTTTATTTACAATTTGATAGTCATAATCACGTGATTTAGCGATTTCATTTTTAGCGATTTGCATGCGTTTTTCAATAATAGCCGGGGTGATGCCACCGCGTTTGGTGATGCGCTTTTTTAATATATCTAAACTTTCCGGCAGCAAAAAAATTGATAAATGCGGAATGGCGGATTTGTCCAAGTTGTGTTTACCGTTAACCTCAATTTGAGTGAGCACCAAATTATTATGTGCTAAATCATTTTTTAGATATTGGCTTTCGGTGCCATAATAATTTTCTGCATAAATATTGTATTCAACCAGTTCGTTGTTCTTGATTTTTTCTTCAAATTTTTTTTGACTGACAAAGTGATAATCTACTCCATTTTTTTGACCTGGTCGAGGCGGTCGTGAAGTTGTGGTAACCAAACGCGTTGAACCGGGGAATATATTAAGCAAGGCGTTGATTACCGCATCTTTGCCGCCGCCGGAAGGCGAGGAAATAACCACCAAGAGTCCGGACGATGTTGGCATATATTATTTAAGTAATTTTAAGAATTCTTTCAGTTCTTCGGGTAATGTTGATTCAAAAGTCTGTTTTATGCCATGTAAATCAGTGAAGCCCAATTTAACGCAGTGCAAAAACAATCGGCCGCATTTTTTATCCCATTTAGTGGGGCGTTTTTTTTGGTAGTAAATTGGATCAGCTACCACCGGATGATTGTAAGCGAGCATGTGGGCGCGGATTTGATGCATACGACCGGTGTGCAGGGTAACGCGTAAGAGTGTAAAATTGATAAAACGTTTTTCCACCAAAAATTCGGTTAGAGCTTTTTTGCCCTCCTCATATTCTTCTCCTTTTCTAGTCTTGGGCAAAGATACCATGCGGTCATTTTCGCCGCGATCAATAGGAAAATTAATTTCTCCCCAATCTCGGGCTACCCGGCCGTGCACCAAGACTAAATATTCTTTTTCAATGGTATGATTTTTGAATTGATTTTTTAAATTATCAAACATTGGTTGGGTACGCGCTACTACTAATAGCCCTGACGCTTCTTTATCCAGACGGTGTACAATCCCGGGGCGTGCCGGGTCGCTTGCCCGGCGTAGCCCGCCGTGGGCGGGCGAAGACTGGTCACCAACTTTTTTTATTTTGGGATATTTTTTTACTAGAATTGCAGCCAGTGAATCAGGTTCATTTTTGGTGGTAGAATGGGTAAGCATGCCCGAGGGTTTGTTGACGACGATGTAGTCGGCAGTTTCCATCACGATACGCATGTCATCCTGAGCGTCGCGCCCCAAAGGGGCCCCTCCGGGGAAGGATCCCTTTCCGGTTATTAAGGGATTCTTCGGTCGCTTTGCTCTCTCAGAATGACAGACGATTTTATCGTCCATTTTTACGCGGTCTCCTGTTTTTTTAATTATTTTTTCATTCACCAAAATTTGTTCGGCAATAATCATTTTTTGCGTTTGACTACGGCTGAGTTTTAATTCGTTAGCCAAAAAAACATCCAGTCGTTCGCCGGCCGATTTTTTGGTAACTATAATATTTTTATTTTTTGTCATAGCGGGCGTAGATGATATTACCGTGAAGCCAGCTTATAATCTGTCGGTAGTGAAACTTTTGGTGCGCCTGGATGGGATCGAACCATCGACCCCTGCCTTATAAGGGCAGTGCTCTAACCACTGAGCTACAGGCGCAAGTGTGACTATCATACCACATTTTGAGGATTTTTCAAGGGGGAACCATGAGTTTAGGGTGTAGATCAATGCTAACAATATTGTTGCCAAAAGATTAAAATCGTGCTAGAATGTGGTCGTATGATTGATATTAATTTGTATATTTTCCAAAGAATTAATAGTCTTGCCGGTAAAAATAAATGGCTGGATGCTTTTGGCCGCGCTGGTGGAGAGTGGGTGATTTTTGGTATGTTAGGCTGGTTTTTTGTAATTAGCTGGTTGGCGATGCGCGCTAATTTACAAGTTTCAATTCGTTCAATTGGTATTTTGATGATTAGCAGTCTTTTGGGTTGGGTATTAAATTGGTTATTAGCCTTGTTTATTCACGAGCCGCGGCCGTTTGTAAAAGATCCCAATAATAATACCATGTTTCATCCGTTATTTCCTTCTTTGTTTAAGTGGAAATCTTTTCCTTCTGATCATACTATGTTTGCTTTTACTATTTTTTTTACAGCACTAGTATTACATCTGCCCCTCGTCTGGCCATTATTTGTTTTGGCATTGTGGGTCGGTTGGGGACGGATTTATGCCGGAGTGCATTATCCGGGCGATATTGTGGGTGGATTTGCCGTAGCGATGTTTGTTGGATCGGTTGCAAATTATGTGATTAATATTTTAAGGGTTTTTTAGTTATATGGGCTACGCCCATATAAGCTCATTTGCTCAGAAATGCACAAGTAAACTTGTCCATTTTTTCACTCATTTCGATTATGAAAGCCATTATTCTTGCCGGCGGACTGGGAACACGTTTGCGTCCGCTTACCGAAAATACACCAAAACCTTTATTGCCAATCAAAGGCCGTCCGATTATTGAGCATGCGCTTTTAAATTTTAAAAAGCATGGTATTAGCGATGTCGTTTTGTCCATTGGTCATTTAGCCGATAACATCAAAAATTATTTTGGCAATGGGGAGAAGTGGGGTATCAATATAACATATAGCATTGAAGATCAGCCGTTAGGAACAGGGGGCGCCCTCAAAAAAGCCACTCAAGGTATTGGGGGAACTTTTTTGGCCATCAACGGAGATAATTTAGCGGATTTTGACTGGACCAAAGCTATAGCTGATCACAAAAATAACCAAGCTAAACTTACTTTATCACTTTTTCCGGTAGAAGATGTGACCCAATATGGTATTGCGCATTTAGTTGATGGAAAAATTCTCAAGTTTATTGAGAAGCCAAAGAAAGAAGAAGCGCCTTCTAATTTGAATAATGCCGGTGGGTATATAGTGGAGCCGGTGGTTTTGAATATTTTACCAGAAGGGATATCTTCTATTGAGCGAGATTGTTTTGAAAAGTTGGCACTCCAAGGGGTGGTGTTTGCCCATATTCATCAAGGGCAATGGTATCCCACCGATACTTTGGAAAAGTATAATAAAGCCAACAATAATTTTGATCCAAAATGGGATTGATTTTTATTTATAGATAAGGTAGAATACCGATGTTTTCTCAAAGATTGATTGGCTCTTGACTTTTTTTGTAAAATATATTAAGATTATGCCCACATTGCCCAATGGTCAGCAGTCCGAAAATTGGCGTTTAGCCTTGAGGTTTATTAGTCAGTGTCCGATTTGTGGAACTAAATATGAAGAAAGCGAAGCTAGACTTACTGGTAAAAAAGAACACGCAAATTTAGTCCATATTACTTGTCTCAAATGTCATAGTTATTTTGTCGCCATGGTAATGGAAGTTGGCGCGGGCGTGAGTTCCATCGGTACGGTTACCGATCTTAGCAGTGATGATGTGAAGCGAGTATCGGATATGGCGCCGATTACTTTGGATGAAGTATTAGACGCGCACGATTCTATTCAAAGTTTGTTTTTGACAAAGTAAAATATAACTTTAAGAGGGGCTAGCAAATAATTTATTTAAATCATGTTTTATGGCTTATATTCTGAATGCGTTTTCTCGTCAGGAGAAAGTAGACAAAACTAGAAAAGACGGTAATATCCCGGCAGTGGTTTATGGTGCCGCTTCTGATGTTCATCATCTTAGCGTTAGTTATAAGGAGTTTGCCAAGTTGTTTAAAGACGCCAGTGAATCTACCCTGATTGATCTTAATATTGATGGTAGTTTGGCAGGTAAAATTTTGGTGCAAGATGTTCAGTTTGATCCAGTAAGTGGCAAGTTTTTACATGTAGATTTTCGTCGTATTGATATGAGCAAACCTATTACCACTACTGTAGAGATTATTTTTATTGGTGAGCCGCCGGTAGTAAAAGAAATGGGTGGTACCATCGTGCATAATGTAGAAGAAATTCAAGTAAAGTGTTTGCCCAAAGATTTGCCAGAGAGTATTAAAGTAGACTTATCAGTGCTTAAGACTTTTGAAGACATGATAAAAGTTAAGGACTTGCAATTACCCGTAGGCGTAGAAGTGCTTAGTCCGCCGCAAGAGAATGTGGTAGTCAAGGGTCAGCGCGCTTTGACTGAAGCAGAAATTAAAGCGATGGAAGAAACTGCCAAGACTGCCGATATTAGTAAGATTGAAGTAGCCAAGAAGAAAGAAACCGATGAAGAAGAAATGGCGGAGGGCGAAGCTGCGCCAGTGGAGAAGAAGGAAGAAAAGAAAGAAGAGAAAAAGTAATTTTCTGGTAATCAAAAAACGCAGAAGTAATCCTTCTGCGTTTTGGTATATAATAGATTTGGGATATTCCCAAAGGACCTCTTGGGGATTGGGAATTATTGTAGTATAATATTAAATATCTAATTTCTAATATTTTTTATGAGCAGAAGGTCGTTTATTTATTTAATCATTTTTTTTATTGGAATTATTGTTTTGTTATTAAGTTATATTCTGTATAATTATTTTTCTGGTCAGATAGTTTGGAAATCGGTTGAAAATATGGGGGTTATAGAGAAACATTATATTTATTTTGGACAATTAGATGGGCTAGGTAAAGAAGATCAGGCAGACATTGCGCCACCGGTAGTGGGGGTAATGATAGATAATCACCCAGACGCTTATCCGCAGTCGGGTATATCACAGGCTCCAATTGTTTATGAAGTCCCAGTGGAAGGTGGTATAACTAGATTTATGGCAGTTTATCCGGGAGTTAATTTTTCCGTTAATAAAGTTGGTCCAGTTCGTAGCGCGCGTCCATATTTTTTGGATTGGCTTGCTGAGTATGGCGATGCTTTGTATTTACATTCCGGCGGTTCGCCGGAGGCGTTGAGTTTAATAAAAGAACGCAAAATTTTTGATGCTAATGAATTTTGGTGGGGAGAGTATTATTGGCGAGATAACGATCAAGACGCTCCGCATAATTTATTTACCAGTAGTAGTAATTGGGGGGCGATTATTCGGGAGACTGGCGCCAAACATCCATTAGTTGCTTGGCAAGGGTGGAATTATTCTGATACTTTGGTAGTAACTAATACTCAGTTGGTGCGTGGTATAAAGATTAATTATACTTCTGGTTATAAAGTGGAGTGGACTTGGGATACTTTGAAAAATAGTTTTACACGCGCGGTGAATGGTTCGACTTCTACTTTTGAGAGTGAGATTGTGGCGCAAAATATTATTGTGCAATATGTCAATGTGCGATCGATTGATGAAATTGATCGAAAAAAAATTACCACTGTGGGAAGTGGCGAGGCGCGCGTATTGCGTGATGGATTTTTGATCCGTGGCAGTTGGAAAAAAGAAGACTTATCCAGCCGGACCAGATTTTATGATGAAAATAATCAAGAGATATCTCTAAAACCGGGAATTACTTGGGTGCAAATTGTGTCCAAGGACGCAGTGGTAGAAGTAACCAGTTAAAATTACAAATCAAAAAACTGGTCGCGAGCCAGCAGTTGCGCAAATTCCAAATCAATCATAAATATCAAATATTCAAATCAAAAATATTTAGAATTTAATATTTGTGATTTGGTATTTATTTGTAATTTGAGATTTAGGATTTAATATTTATTGTCGCCACTCGATCACGACCAGCCAAATCTTTTTTAATTTCAATACTTGCTTCGGGCAGGTATTTTTTTATAAGTTTTTTTAAAAGTGTGGTTTGGCGGGGATCGTATTCGATGAGAAGGATTAAGGAGTAAGGATTAAGGAGTAAAAGTGACTGAGTTTGTTTAAAGAGATCCTCGTATAGTTGTAGGCCTTGTTTGCCGGTGAATAGGGCTTGGGGCGGCTCGAATTGCAGTCCACGCGTTTCCATGGAGCAATTGTTTTTCCACTCTTTCCAGCCATAGGGAAGATTGGCAGTGATTACGAGTAAGGAGTAAGGAGTAAGGAGTAAGGAGTAATTTTTTAAAATAGGTGAGAGCAAGTTGCCGTGAAGGAATTTTATTTTGACTCCGTGTTTTTTAGCATTTTTTTTCGCCACCGCGAGCGCCGGTTTGGAAATATCAATTACAATTGCCACATTGTCATTCTGAGCCATGCCTACCGGCAGGCAGGCGAAGCCACGAAGTGGCGCAGCCGAAGAATCCCTTAGCGTTTTGATAATTGAAATCGGCACGCACCCGCTCCCAGCACCAACATCGATCAACACCATTTGTCGCTTGTTAATTGTTAATTGTTCATTGTTAATTCTGTCAATGGCTTCTTCCACCAATAATTCCGTCTCGGGTCGCGGCACCAGTACTCGCTTATCCACCAAAAAATCCAAACCAAAAAATTCTTTGTGGCCGGTGAGGTAGGCGATAGGCTCGCCTTTTTGTCGGCGCTTGCACAAAGCACGAATATTTTTTTCTTGCGCTTGCGTCAATTGGTAATCCGAGTGCGCCAAAACAAACGCTCGCGGCTTTTTGAGCACGTGCGCGACAATTATTTCAATATCTAGCGCGTTAATTTTTGAGTGTTGTTGAAGTAGAGTTTGTAGTTTTGACATATTCAAATAGAACGCGCGGGTCTTCGGTTCCCCAGGTGGTAATTTTTTCTAACCACCAGCCATTTTGTTCCAGAGTTTTATATAGTTGCACACCATTATCTAAGACAGAGTATAGAAATATCTTGTTATATTTCTCCAAATTATTTTGTTTATACCAAGTAGTTAATTCTTCGGGACTATGCTTTCGAAAATGATAATTTTGTTTTACATAGATTTCATCATCGTTCATATTTTTATAGGCCGGATCGCGGTAGCCGAGCATCGAAGTGCCGTCGTCAAATTTTAGATATCGTTCGATAGTCATTTTATCGATATAGCGATTATACGCAAATATTTTTTTATCGGTTGGGATAGATGAGTTTTTGATGTATTTGGCTAGAGCCACCCACTCGTTGTGACCTAGATTGCCCAATAGTAAGTAGTTTCCCGGTAGAAGTATTACTAAGATTAAAAATATTATTAACCATGATTTTTTAAAGAAATTGTTTAGAAAATATGCTGTTAGTAAGATGATGAAAGGCACTGAAGCGGCAAAAAATTTAATATGCCAAAATTTGAATGCCGCTGCGAAAATAAGCGGTCCATACGCCATAATGATGAGCGGCCAAGCGGATTTATTATTTTCTTTTTTGCTTTTGTTTATAAGTATCACAGTCGACCAGATACAAAATCCTATTATTATCAATAAACCGATGATGAAAACGGCATGAAAAAAAATATTTCGGAGCGGCGGTAAAAATTGATAGCCAACAAATGGTGATTGGATGAAAAAAATAAATTGCGAATAATTAATTGGCATGTTAAAAAACCACGATTCCGAGAAAAAAGTCACCGAAATTTTATTGATCATTGAAGGAACAAACCAAATCAGCCATAGAGCCATTGGTGCTATTAGGGCAAGAACGAATTTTTTTATATTATTATTACGATTAGGCACAAAAAATAAGCCGGCAAATTGGGCGGCGATAAATATCCAGCTGGTGAGGTGGACATAGATGAGCAGTGGATTTATTAATGACCAAAATATTAGGTAAAATATGGATCTTTGGGTGATATTATGAACGAAAATTCGGTAATAAATGATGGTCGAGGCGATGACAAGGAAAATTAAAAGCGCATAGCCTCTAGCGGTAGCTGAAAAGTGTATACAAAGCGGAAATAAGGAAAGAATCAAAGCGGCATAAGTGGCAATTTTTTGGTCAAAAATGATTTTACCCAATTTATAAATTAAGTAGATGCTTAGGATGCCAAAAATTGTGCTAGGAAGTCTGGCCCAAAATTCGGTAGCCGGAAAAATATACCACCACAATTTTAAGATAAGCATATGTAATGGGGGATTAGTTTCCCATGTCCAGAATTTTAAACTTTCCAACCAAGGTTTTTGACTATAGGTAAAACTGAACATTTCGTCCCAAGAAAACGCGCCATAATTAATAAGGGCATAAAGACGAATCAAAAAGGCCACCGTTAGAATGATTAAGAGTGGCCAAGGTTTTAGTATTTGTTTGAAATTCATATTAATGAGTTTTGAAATTTTTTACCAAGATTTTTATTCGCTATCCTCCGCTTCGCGCAGCGCTTTGATTATCGGTTCCAAATTGCCATCCAAAATGGTATTAATATTATTCCAACTTTCTTTGATGCGATGATCGGTAATGCGGTCTTGGGGAAAGTTGTAGGTGCGAATTTTTTCACTGCGGTCGCCGGTGCCGATTTGATTTTTTCTTTTTTCGGAAAGTTCTTTTTCTTTTTTTTCGCGTTCTACTTCGTATAAACGCGAGCGCAACACGGCCATGGCCTTTTCGCGGTTGGCAGTTTGAGAGCGTTCGTCTTGGCATTGTACTATGGTATTAGTGGGCACATGCACAATCCGCACAGCCGAGTAGGTGGTATTGACGCTTTGTCCGCCGTGGCCGCCGGCGCAAAAAGTATCAATACGCAAATCTTGCGGATTAATTTTAAATTCGGTTTCTTCAATTTCAGGCATTACCGCCACGGTGATGGTGGAAGTATGGATGCGTCCGGATTTTTCGGTTTCGGGCACGCGTTGCACGCGATGTACACCCATTTCATATTTTAAATCTTTATAAACGTTTTTTCCTTTTATTCCAAAAATAACTTCTTTAAATCCCCCAATACCAATGCGATTAGTGTCGTATAATTCTACTTTCCAGTTTTTATTGTCTGCATATTTGGTATACATACGATATAAACTAGCGGCAAATAATGCCGATTCGTCTCCTCCCACTCCAGCGCGGATTTCCATAATTACATCTTTTTTGTCCATTGGATCACTTATCCTGGTAAGGTTGCCAAGTTCTTTTTCCAGTTGGATTTTCATTGTTTGCAGTTCGGGCAATTCTCCCGCCGCGAGTTCGCGCATTTCGGCGTCAGTTTCGGAAATAATGATTGCTTGGGTTTCGGTCAAGCTCTTTTCTATTCCTTCCAATTTTAAAACTACTTCATAAGCCGGTTTTAAATCATTATATTCTCGTGATGTTTCTTTAAGTTTTTTGGAGTCGTTAATAATCGCCAGGGATTGGAGGTCGGTTTCAAGAGTCAAAAATTTGGATTTTAGGTCGAGATATTTTTGTAACATACGAAAGGAGTAAGGAATAAGGAGTAATAACAACCGACTCACTTATTCCTTATTCTTTACTCCTTAATTAAAAAACAGACCCGGGTTTATTATATACCATAAGTCTGTTTTTTGAAATACCAAAGCTAACCTTTTTTCTCGGCTTTTTTTGCAACTTTTTTGGCGGCCACGGCAGCCTTTTTGACTTTCTTGCCTTTACGGACGGCAGCAGCAGCGGTTTTCTTACCGGCACGTACGGCAAATTTTTCTACGCGGCGGGCGGTATCTACAAAGCGTTGTTTGCCAGTGTAAAACGGGTGGCAAAGATTGCACATTTCCACGCGGATTTCTTTGAGAGTGGATCCGGTGGTAAATTTGTTGCCACAAGCGCAGGTAACCTGACAGTCATTGTGATACTCGGGATGAATTTTGGATTTCATATGAAGTATGTCATCCTGAGCGTAGCGAAGGATCTGTCGCGGTAACTCAGATAGATTCTTCGTTTCACTCAGAATGACAATAAATATTTAGTGTGCTAATAATATCACGTGGTCGTTAATAAGTCAAGGGTCGTGAATACTGGTGCGTTGACCGGTGAAAAAGTGTAAAAAAGAAAACGACGGGACCTTCGTCGTTCTTTACTTATTAAAGGTGCATTTTAGCCAGCCAAAGGGGATTGGCTGGCGGTTGCCCAGAATGGGCTTGGCGGGGGCTAAATCAAAAGGCCTTAATTTAGTCTTTATTACATTAGTTCTTTCGAGCGGTTTTGTCAACGGTCTTGACATTATTTGTGTGATATTATATACTGTCAACACTTTTATCACTCACCCGTCTTCGCTTCGCTATGCCGGGCAAGTTAGCTTTTGCTAAATAGACCTGATTGTTAGATGAAGCATTTTTTCCTCTCTTGGGCCACCCCGAGGGTTGGGCGGGGAGGACTAAGGAAAATATTATGTTTAAAATGCCGTCTCTTTTAGAGATGCTAACTGCCGGAGTTCACTTCGGTCATCAAACATCACGCTGGCACCCCAAGATGAGTCAGTACCTTTTTGGTAGTCGCAACGGCGTGCATGTGATTAATTTAGAGAAGACTCAAGAAGAGCTTCAGAAAAGTTTGGACTACGTCAAAACCTTAGCTAGCCAAGGCAAGGTTATTTTGTTTGTTGGCACAAAAAAGCAGGCCAAAGTTTTAATTCAAACTGCAGCCGATGCTTGTGGTATGCCATATATTACCGAGCGTTGGATTGGCGGACTTTTAACCAATTTTCCGGAAGTACGAACCCGTTTAAAAAAATACAAAAATCTCAAAGAACAATTTGCCACTCATGAAATTGAACGTTATACCAAAAAAGAGCAGGTGCGCAAACAAAAAGATTTAGAAAAGATGGATCGTTATCTTTTGGGCATTGTCGGTTTAGATAAAATTCCTGACGCGATTTATATTGCTGATATGCGTACCGAAAAAACTGCTATTGCCGAAGCCAACCGTATGAATGTACCAATTGTGGGGGTATGCGATAGCAATGTCAATCCCGAAAAAGCCGAATATATTATTCCAGCTAATGACGATGCGGTTAACGCCATAAAAATGATAGCTGATTTATTGGCAGTGGCGGCTAATGAAGGCAAGGCGGATTGGGAGCAAACGAAATTAAAGATGGCTGCAGAAAAAGTCAAAGAAGAAAAAACCGCGCCGGTGCGCGCCAAGGTAGAAAAGATTGAGCGCCGCGCCGTTAAGATTGCGGAGAGTGTATAAAATACTTTATCCAACTGTCATTCTGACCCCGCCTTGGCGGGGGAAGAATCCCTTCAACTTTCAGGCGACAAGGGATCCTTCCCCGAAGGGGTCCCCTTGGGACGCCCGCTCAGGATGACAAAAATAAATTAATACTTCTATATGTCAATTACCGCAAGCGATATCGCAAAACTTAGAAATTCGGTGGGCGCCGGTATGATGGATTGTAAGGTTGCGCTCGAAGAAGCTAATGGCGACATGGATAAGGCCGCCGAGATTTTGCGCAAAAAAGGTATTGTGAAAGCCGCCAAGCGCGCTGATAAAATTGCCGCCGAAGGCACTACTATCGTGAAGGTGGCTGATAATACTGCCGTGATAGCCGAAATAAATTGTGAGACCGACTTTGTAACCGGTAGTGATGACTTTAAAAAATTAGTCGATGATATTGCGGATAGTCTTTTGGTTCAAAAGCCGGCTGATTTGGATAGTGCTTTAGTGGGCGGAATAAATGAAAAAATTTCTACCGTAGTAGCCAAAATTGGCGAAAAAATTTCTTTACGCCGTTTTGTCGTGGTAGAGAAATCTGATAGCGAAGCCTTTGGTGATTATTTACATATGGGCGGTAAGATTTCCGTGCTTACCGTTCTTACTGGCACTACCGATTCGGCTCTCGCGCGTGAAGTTGGTATGCATGCCGCCGCCGCTTTTCCCAAATATCTCAACCGGGCTGAAGTGCCAACTGAGATTTTGGACAAAGAAAAAGAAATCGCTTCGGTTCAGCTTAAAGCTCAAAACAAACCGGCCAATATTATTGAAAATATTTTGAAAGGCAAAGTGGAAAAATATTATACTGAAGTTTGTTTGGTTGATCAGCCCTATATTAAAGATGAAGAAAAATCTGTCGCCAAGTTTTTGGAAAGTAAGGGCACCGGTATTGCCGTGAAACAATATGTGCGTTATGAATTGGGCGAGGGGATTGAGAAGAAAGAGAAGAATTTTGCTGACGAGGTAAATGAACAATTGAAGTAAGCTGGGAGCCGAAGAATCTATTAAGAGTTTAAAGACGTTCGTTTAATGCGAGCGTCTTTTTACTTATCCACACCCCCCTATCTAGTAGGCTAAAAATATGGTATAATATAAAGGTTAAATTAATTTTATTAAAAGTATGTCTACTAAAAATAGTGTTGGGAAATTTTTGGTTACTCAAAAATTTAGTTCTTATATTGTGCCATTTTTGTTTGTCGCTGTTTGTCTGGGTGTGTATGTTTCTTTGGTATTTTTTCATTCAGCTCAAGCTACCATTAGTTTGGTGGTTGCTCCTAAGACCGCTGGTACTGATGACCGAGTAGGGCGCGACAACGCTATTTGGACTATTACCGGTACTACCACAGCCGAGCTTAGTCGTGGCGATGTTATTCAATTAGTTTTTCCCGAGGGAGATTCTGACCAGCCATTTGATTTGAGCAATGTGGCGACTTCTACGGTGACGACGACGGGGTTTGAATTGTATAGTAGTTTGCTTACTACAAGTGCCAATCTTTATGTCACTTCTAGTTGGTCAGAAGATGCAACTGGGGTACCAAATAGTTTTTCTAGTTTTGAAAATAGTGAATTGGCGTCAACTACACTTACAGGACCTTTTCAATTTTATTCTGCTCCCCCTGGTGCTGATGTTTCTTATGAAGTAACAAGCACTGCTTATGATGGTGACCAGGCAGTTTATATGGAAGCCAATGATAATTTAGTTTTGATTATGTCGGGAGATCATAATGGCGGTTTAGATTTAACAGCCAATGGTGGCTCTACCAGTACATCACATACTATTTCTGCTTATGTAATGGGCAAAGGTATGTTTTTAGCAATTAAAAGTAATGCCAACGGTGCAGAAGGAGTTGATGATCAAATTTGGAATTTTACCAATTCAACTTGGGACACATTTTCCAACCCACCTAGTGCTGAACAATTACAAATTTATAGTTCCGCTTCTGGTACTATTAGCGAAACCGAGTGGACTAGAATTTCTTATACAATCACCAGTACTCCAAATAAATATCTCGAAGTAGAGATGGGTGAATATATTGGTAGTGCTGGCTATAATGCAGCCGGAGATTGGGCGATTGTTGATGCATTACAAGTAGAAGATGGAAGTACAGCCTCTACTTATATGTATGGTGATGCTACTTCTGGTGCTGATACTTCAGCCTTAAGCATTTCTACCAGCACAAGAACAATTTATGGTTTTGTTAGTAGCACTCTTTCATCTGGCTCGGCTTTTACTTTGGAGATACCAAGTGTGGTTAACTCCACCGGCGCCATTACTGATTTGACCGATTTAACTTGGACTATGAAGATGGGGACTCCTGTAGATTCTAACGATCCCGCCGGTGAATTGTCGGAGGGTTATGCTTCAATTACTGCGACTGATTCGTTGGTGCGGGGTGGAGAAGATTTACCATTGGATGCTAATTCTGATATTACTCTTTCTGATTACACCATTTCGGCTACTGGCACCACTTACACTTTCAGTTTTACTGCTACCACCAGTATTCCAGTGGGTGGAAAAATCGGGGTTAATTTTCCGAGTGGGTTTGATATTTCTGGAGCGACAGTGGCTACGCAAAGTGATGTTAACAATTTAGTTTATACAGAGGAAGGTGATAATTTATTATTGAATGGAGATTTTTCTAATTGGACAACGTTGGTATACCCACCAACCTCCACACCGGAAAATTGGACTTTTACTGCTACCGGAGATCTTACTGTTTCACCGAATTTCTCGTCCTCTACTGCCGAAAATTATGAAGGATTAGAGGAAGGAGAATATGCAGCTGAGGTTTTTGGCGGTGATTCGAAGGATGATCATGGTTCTGATAGTTTAGTATTTGCCCAATCAGTAAGTACCACAGTGGGCGTGGGTTATCAGGTGAGCTTCAAATTAAAAAAGATTGATAGCGAATTAGATGAAACCAATACAACAACTATTAATTTGTATTTTACTGATAATGTAATTCCTCAAAGTTCTACCAAAATTTATAATTTTGATAATGGTGAGTGGAATGTTTTAGGGGGACGTCCGAGTGAAGCGCAGATTTATACTTTGGGGGTTGATTCAGAGGTTATTACTACCAGTTATCAAACATTTATTTTGCCCACTTTTGTTGCTACAACTACTAACACTGCTTTGTTAATTGGTGTTTCTGGTGATATAACTATTTATATTGATAACATAGAATTTTATTCGGTGGCTGGCTATAGTGGCAGTGGCACCCCAGCCACAGTTGCTAACACAGCTTTTTCCACCTCCACTAGTTATGGACGCAATGAAGTTATCTTAACCACTGGTGGTGCTTCCACTACGGCGGGCGATAAAATAACAGTGGAGATTGGTGGCATCACCAATCATGCTACGGCTGGTGATTATGATGAATTTTATCTTTACACCACTGATGCTAATAATGGTTTACTTGATGGTTCGTATGCATTTGATGATTTTTCTGAGGCTATTCCAATTGAACGTGTTACTATCGCTGCTCTTACTTGTGACTCCGTCTCTCATGCGGCTACCTACAATGCGTATCCTACTTGCGGTGCGGCCAGTTGTGCTAGTGGTTATACTTTGTCTGGTTCAGGCGGTAGCGCGACCTGTGTGGCGCAAAGCGGCGGCGGGGGAGGGGGATATGTCGCACCTGTTATTCCCACTTTAGGATTGGTACCGGTAAAAGTAATTTCTGTTATAGATGGAATAGCTAAATTAGAATTTTCTGCTAGCAATGCTTATCAGTTAGCTGTATCAGAAAACATAAATTTTCTCGTCGCGTCTTGGCAACCTTATACTTCTACAAAAGATTTTCAATTATCTTCCGGTACGGGTGACAAAAGAATATATGTTAAGTTTAGATCCTCTGCCGGCGGCGAAAGTGCGATAGTATCTGCGCTGGCCACCGTTGGTGCGGTGGGTCAAGTTACCGTCCCCACCCCAGTCGTTGTTGATGATAGTCAATCATCCCAGACCAACAATGTTGAGTCAACCGACAATACTATCAAATTGCAAAGTAAATATTTTTTCACTCGCAACTTATATCCCGGCATGCGCGCTGCCGATGTGAAAGAATTGCAGAAGGTATTAAAGGAACTAGGTTACTTTGATTATTATACATTTACTACTTATTTCGGTCCGGTAACTAGAGCGGCGGTGGTGAAATTCCAAAAAGATCATAATCTCAAACCTTATCCGGGTTGGATGGGTCCGGGGACAAGGAAGGCAATAAATGAGTTGTAGAGATTGGAAAAATAATCTATGAAAAAAGGAACGGTGAGTAACCGTTCCTTTTGATAAAAAAAGCCCGACACTTGAGGTGTCGGGGTTGGGTTGAAAGAGCGGGGGCTAGAGCCAGCCGAGGTGTTCTAGCGCAAGGTAAGTTACGCAGGTGGAGACACTCTCGACGGCGATACCAGCTTTGAGGGCATTTCGCCACTCGCTAAGTTTCATAACGAATACTTTTGCGAGTTCATTTTCGTCGAGTTTAGACCATTGGCGTACAACAGGTCTCTTTATACCGCCCAGGAATAGATAACCTGAGCCGTTATATTGTCGTCCGCTTGCGGCCTGCGGAATGCCTTTAGCTAGAGGGTATATCCAGTCTAGCTCAAGTCCAGTTTCCTCGAGAAATTCGCGTTTACCAGCATCGGCGTAAGTTTCGCCTTTTTTTGGTATACCTGATGGGGGGACGATGGTGATTGTTTCGCAACCGTGTTTCCATTCGGCTACGAGTGGCACGTAGTTTTCGCCATCATGTTCAATGAAGGCGATAGTTGTAGCCCATGGTTTCCCTACCCCGCGAAATCCGGTGAAAGGCTTGTCGGTTGATGGGTTTTTTAGAAACAACACTTCTTGTTTCGGTCCGAAGCGGAGTGCTTCTTCGATTTCGTTTTTGGTGAGATCTCGTTTGAGATACTCGCTCATGTTGACAGTGGGGGCGAGTTTTTCCCACGGTACAATACCGAGCTCGTTGGCAATGAAGTCTGGCAATTCGCTCGCACTCACCACTGGATAATCAAAGATTGTTTCTCGAGCCACTTTATCCTCCACTTTTCTATGTGAGAATGACATCCTTTATGTCATCCTTTGGATTGTATTCTTTGTTGGCCACAACCAGCAAAGTGGCCCCTGGCCGGAGCGCCTTGAAAGCATGAGTCGTTCCCGGATGGACAATTAATATTTCTCCACCCTTAAGAACAACCTCTTTGGTTTGATATTGATTACGGAAAGAGAAACGAAAAATTTCTTCATTTTTGTTTCCGATAACCAGAAATATTTCTGTCCTCTGGCTCTCGGGGGTGTGAAAATGATTTCCTAAAATCTCTCCCGCACCTTTCGCTTCTATGATACTGATTGTTGCCGTTTCAAACGGCGACATCAGTATAAGTTCAGCGATTTTGCGCCTGGCGTCATCGGCGCAAGTTGTTAGTTTTGGGAATTCAATTCCCAATTTTTTGTCCTTCATTCTATCCTCCATTCAATTGTCAAAGAGCACCCTATTGGCGCTCATGTTAAGTTAGCCAAAATTGTTTAAGGGATAGGTCATCGTAGCACATTTTGAGCTTTTTGTCAATAGCGAAAAGAGTAAGGAATAGTTAGCAAAACCTTGGACAATATTACTAATTTATTTATTCTTTATTCCTTAATCCTTACTCTTTATTTATCCACACCCTGTGGGTTTTACCCCCTTGACAGGTTTATAGCGAAATGATATTATCTTGGAGCTAAGATTTAATATAAATCCCGGCAATAAAGCAACCTCACAATTAAACAAATATTTCTAAGTCCCGGTCTTCACTTCGTTTCGCCCGGCAAGCTCCAAAACAAAATGGCTTGCCCAGCGTAGTTTCGAAGGAACGAAGCTGGGATACTGGAAAGAGAAAAGAGGAATCAAAAGTTTGATTACTCTTTTTTCTTTCTCTTTCAACTGTCATTCTGAGTGAAACGAAGAATCTAGATCCTTCGCTGCGCTCAGGATGACAGCTAGACAAAGAACAGATCGTTGACAACACAAAATGTGACAAGAACCATAAGTCTATTCTAAAATCAATCTCTCTCGATTAATTTCGGGAAAGGGATTAAATTTATTAAAGACCTTTCGAGGAATTTAATAAATCATAGAAATCTTAAACTTGTCTTCTAAATAATTTAGAGCAAGATTCAAACATCATATAATGAGTAAGCGAATCGTTTCGTCTTTGACGGAGCATTAAGATTTGCTTCGCTCATCTTTTTTGAGAGTTTGATCCTAGCTCAGGATGAACGCTGGCGGCGTGTCTAAGGCATGCAAGTTGAACGTGGTCTTGGTAGCAATACCGAGATCTAGTAGCAAACGGGTGAGTAACACACTGGTAACCTGCCTCCGAGACGGGGATAGCCTGGCGAAAGCTAGATTAATACCCGATAGTAATGCGAGGACATAAGTCATTCGCATTTAAACAGTTTTTTGCTCGGAGAGGGGCCTATGTCTGATTAGCTAGTTGGTAGGGTAATGGCCTACCAAGGCTATGATCAAGTAGCAGGCGTGA
>JBAYNU010000014.1:0-33622 GCA_041678665.1 Candidatus Magasanikiibacteriota bacterium | reverse complement strand
TCAATTTCTTGCACTCGCTCGTAGCCAACTTTCGCTAGCCAGCGTTTAAAGGGTTCGGCTTTGGGCGATGGGATTGACTGGATAATACGGAAAATACCTTCGGTATTGGCGCAATCGGTTTCGCGCATTTTTCCATCTGGCGCCAATAATTTCAACTGGTGACAATTTGTCACCACTTCACTTCCTTCCTCTCTCAACCTTTGCGACAATTTATTCCAATATTTTCTGGCGGTATAGTCATCCAGCTGGTCGGTGAGAGCCTGTACTACATCAACAACCGAAAACCACCACTCTTTATTGAAAAGTGTTTTTCTAATTGCCTTACCTTTGAATAGGGCAATTTGGTGAGTTTGGGGTTCGGGCATATTAAAATTATTTCAACCCAATTTTTGTTTTGATAATATCTATTTTCTTTTCCGCAATCGTGCGGGCGCGGGCGGCGCCGGATTCTAGTAGGGCACGGACGGTGGAATCATCAAACGCTTCAAATTTTTTCTGGAATTCAAACAAGAATTCACTCACCACCGCAGCTAAGTCCTTTTTAAAATCGCCATAGCCTTTGCCGGCGTATTGTTTTTCCAATTCTTTGATAGTTTGCCCGGAGAGTAGAGAATAAATGGTGAGTAAATTTGTCAGCGCCGGTTTGCTGGCACCGGATTTGATTTCGGATCCGGAATCAGTTACCGCGCGCATGATTTTTTTCTCGGCTACTTCGGGAGAATCCAGAAGGGCGATGTAGTTGGAATTGGAAGCGGCGGATTTACTCATTTTTTTATCTGGGTCATCGAGCCCCATAATGCGTGCGCCTTCTTTTTTAATTATCGGCTCCGGCACCACAAAAGTTTCGCCATAGAGGGAATTAAATTTTTGCGCCAAATTACGCGCCAACTCCACATGCTGTTTTTGATCTTCGCCCACGGGCACTGCTACCGTATCGTAAAGCAAAATATCCGCCGCCATGAGCACGGGGTAATCAAATAACCCCAAGTTAATATTTTCTTTATTGGTTTTGGATTTGTCTTTGAATTGGGTCATGCGTTCCAGTTCGGAAATTTTGGCGATGGTATTTAAAATCCAGGCGAGCTCGGCATGTTCTTTCACATCGGATTGTTGGAAAATTATGGATTTGTCTGGGTCAACGCCTAGCGCCAAATAAGTTTTGGCGACACTCAAAATATTTTGACGCAACCGCTCCGGTTTTTGATAAACGGTAAGCGCGTGTAAATCCACCACGCAAAAAACACAACTGCAATCAGCTTGCATGGCTACCCAGTTTTTCACTGCGCCCAGATAGTTGCCGATATGTAAATTGTTAGTTGGCTGAACGCCAGAGAAGACGATGGGTTTGGACATATATATTAGCTTTGAGCTTTTAGCTGTTAGGCCTGCCTGTCGGTAGGCGAGTATTAGGTGGTGGTATTTTATCTTATTATATGGAAAAAGAAAAGAGGGGGTGTGTTGTTGACAATTTGTTTGAGTAGTGGTATTTTTTGGAGCAGAACAATAATAAGGAGATGAAAAAATGGTAGGAAGACAACTTTCAAACGGCGAGCGAGCGCTTCTTTTGGAAGCATTGAGGGGTAAAAATGCCCTTGATGTAAAAAGGGTTTACCTGGTTCTTCAAATGGAAGATCGGGAGTGGCTTCTTAGCCACCTCTCATGGCGTCGACGCCAGACTGTCGAGATGGTGTTATCTGGGGAGAATTTGATTCCTTCCCATAGTTTTACCATCAAAGACCCGGATCGTTTTGTCCGGGCGATGGTTTACGGACCCTCCTTGTGAGGGTCTTTTTAATAATGATATTTTCTTCCCGTGCTAATCATGAACGAGCGGTAGAGTTGTTCCCACAAAATTATCCGCGCCATTTGGTGGGTGAAAGTGAGCGAAGAAAGTGAAAGTTTTAGATTGGCGATTTTGATAATTGATTCGTGTAAGCCAAGCGGACCGCCGATGATAACTGTTAAACTGTTAAATTGTTGAATTGTTAAATTGCTGGCAAGTTGCCCGGCGAGTTGTTCGGATGAAAAATTTTTTCCTTTTGAATCCAAGATTATTATATAAGAATTTTCGGGAACGGATTTTAAAATTTTTTCCGCTTCTTTGGCTTTGATTTTTTCCGGCGTGTCTTTTTCGTCAAAACTTTCTTCCTTGAGTTCAATAATTTTTATTTTAGCAAAAGCGCCGAGGCGTTTAAGATATTCCGCTTCGGCTTCACGCCAATACGACTCTTTTAATTTTCCCAAACAAATTAAATTGATGTGTAACATACGCGAGTATAATAACAAAGTTTATAAAAAAATGCCACCCATTGGGTGGCTAATTTGGTGCGTGGGTTGACTTCTTATTTTTTAGGGGCGAATCGCCCACCTCCGATCGCTTCTAGTTCACGGTGGTGGGTTTCTTTTAGCCACTCATATTCTGGTCCGAGCTCTGCGAGTGTGTTTTCCAACGAAAACATGAGATTCGATATCCATTTCTCCCATGGATCACCATCTGGGAGACAAAGATCGGATTTCGCAGTGGCGATAATAACGCCGCTGTATCTATATTTTTGGTCATCTCTTAAAAATCCTAAGCCCCATGACCACAGGGCATTTATCGTTACCCCATAAGCCGCCATGAATTTGGCGACCAGCTTTTGGGAGTTTTTTTTCTCCTCAGATGTGAGGTCTCTTCGCGATCCACCCAGCATCCAATTTTGAAAAAATTTTTTCAGCTCAAACAGGTCTCCCTGTTTAAAGCTGCCGGCACCCTTTACCCAGTCAGGGGATTCGTCATTGACAACTTCAAGGATTCTCTTTAAATGTCCTTTAAAGTCTCTGTTACGAAACCCCCAATCGGAGGCGGACAAAAAATCCATTTTATACTTCTGCGCCAGTTTGTTATCCAGCGCAAACTTTGTCCACTTCCGCAACACCTCTTCCGGTGTTGCCTTTTTTGATTCATCCATTTTATCCTCCATTTTTTGGTCGTTATTTCAAACGACCGTTTTTTTAAACTATACTAATAAAACACTAGCATTTATCTAATTAAATGTCAATATTAGTTTTTTAAAAATGTTTCAAATTTGTCTTCTAAAATCGCCTGCCTCGCAGTGCGCATCAAATTAAGCATATAATGAATGTTGTGGATGGTGGCCAGGCGCATGCCGGTGATTTCTTGCGCCATAAAAAGATGATGAAGATAAGCGCGAGAATAATTTTGGCAGGTATGACATTGGCAAGTATCGTCAATCGGGTGAGCGTCGGTAGCGCAGGTGGCGTTGGTGAGGTTGAGGCGGCTCCCACTCCCCCTAACCCCCTCTCCGGCAGAGGGGGACAAATAGACCATCCCATGTCTCGCCAGTCGCGTGGGGGCGACGCAGTCAAACATATCGGCGCCGTGAGCCACGACTTTTAATAGATCATCGGGGTCCAAACCAACCCCCATCGTGTAATGTGGCTTGTCGGCCGGGATTAGAGGCATGACCCAATCCAAAATTTCGGTAGTGGCTTCCATGTTGTAGCCGATGCTTTCGCCACCGATTGCGATGCCATCGAAGTCGAGCGCGGAAATAAATTTAGCGGACTCTTCGCGCAGGTCTTTGTGTTTGGCGCCTTGAATAATGCCAAATAAAAATTGGCGATAATCATGATGGGTGTTTTTTTGGTGTTCGATTACGCAGCGTTTCGCCCAGGCGTGCGTGCGAACCATTGCTTCGCGCGTATATTTTTCATCAGCGCTGTCGGGGGTGCACTCGTCAAAGGCCATGATAATATCTGCGCCGAGTTTGTGTTGGATTTCGATTGCCGACTCCGGTGAGAAAAAATGTTTTGAACCGTCAATATGCGAGCGGAATTCCACGCCATCGTCGGTGATTTTTACCAGCGCGCCTTGTGTTTTGTCATTCTGAGCGGAGCCACGAAGTGGCGTAGTCGAAGAATCTAGATCCTTCGGCTCCCTTCGGTCGCTCAGGATGACATTTTGTTTTTTATTTTTTTGTTCACCAAGTGAAAAAACCTGAAAACCACCCGAGTCGGTGAGAATCGGATGGGGCCAGTTCATGAATTTATGCAATCCGCCGGATTTTTCAATCAAATCTTCGCCCGGGCGCAAATGCAGATGATAGGTATTCCCCAAAATTATTGGCGCGCCCAAATTTTCCAAATCTTGCGAATCCAAAGTTTTTACCGTGGCTTGCGTGCCGACCGGCATAAAGCAGGGGGTTTCAATATCCCCATGATCGGTATGCATTACGCCCGCTCGCGCGCCGGTTTTCTTGTCGATGTGTTGTAGTTCGAAAAATGACATATTGTGCTTATCCTACGTTATTTGGCGAGAAAAATCAAGGTATGATATAATATGTATGTTTTCAATAATATTAGCTTATGCCCCCAATAAATTTAACCTATGTTGGTCCAATAATAGCGATAGTGGTGGTTTTGATTTATTTAGCATTAAAAAATAAAAAAATTGGGCTACCAAAATTTGGCGGTGGTGGTAATACGCCATTTTTGGATTCGTATGCTACGGATTTTACACAAATGGCGCGTAATGGTAGATTAGATCCAGTAGTTGGGCGCGAAGAAGAAGTGCGCAAGTTGGCGCAAATCTTGTCTCGCCGGGAAAAAAATAACGCGATTTTGATTGGTCCGCCGGGGGTGGGCAAGACCGCGATTGTGGAAGCGCTCGCATTGCGTATTGTGTCGCACAATGTTCCAGACGAACTTTGGAATAAGCGTTTGTTAGCATTAGATGTAGCTACTCTGTTATCCGGTACTAAATATCGCGGTGAGTTTGAAGAGCGTGCCAAAAAAATTGTGCAAGAAATCATCAGCTCCAACCGCACGATTATTTTATTTATTGATGAAGTGCACGCGGTGGTGCAATCGCATGGCACCGAAGGCGCGGTAAACTTTTCCGACATTTTAAAGCCGGCTCTGGCGCGCGGAGATCTTCAGATGGTGGGCGCCACGACCACGGTTGAATACGAAAAATACATCAAAACCGATTCCAGTTTGGAGCGTCGGTTTCAGCCAGTAGAAGTGAGCGAGCCGACCGAAGAGCAGACCCTGCATATCTTGCAAGGAGTCAAAGACAAGTATCGCGATTATCACAAAGTGGAGTTTACCGATGCGGCATTGGCGATGGCCGTAACGCTGTCTACGGAATTAGTAAAAGATCGAAAGTTACCAGATAAAGCTCTGGATGCTTTGGATGAATCCGGCGCGATGGTTAAAGTTTCCCATGTTCATACTAATGTGCCGTTAATCTTATATCAAGTGGCGGTACAAAAATATCCGGAGGCTGCGGAAATTTGGAAAAAGATTCAAGAGCTGGATTTGAACGGCGCCGCGGAAGAGCGCGAAAAATTAGAAACGCAACTGGAAAAATTGGGCGTGGTAACAGTAGATAGTGCCGACGTGGAAAAAGTGATTAGAGATTGGAGAGAATAATTTAATATATTATGTCGACTATATTAGCAAAAAATACCGTCACCAAACTTGATACGCGGTTGGGTGTAGCCGTTGGTTTTTTGGCTATAATTACCTTTTTCGTGTTTACTACTTTGCCCATTGCCCGGTTGTTTTCTTTTAACAAGTCGACAAATTTAAATTTATCAGTGCGTTGGACAGTAGAAAATATTAGCGGTTCGGCTATTGGTAAACCGGTAACGGCATGGCCGATAAATTCTTCTGGCGTTAATAATATCAATTCTCCATTTGGTCCGCGCCTCAAGGCGTCTTCTAATTTTAATTATGATTTTCATCGTGGTATAGATATTGTTCAGCAGGCAGGCGCGTCGGTAAAGGCGATCGCGAGTGGTAAAGTTTATGGCGTTTATAATGCGGATGATTCAACTAGTCCATATTTCATTGATGGTGGCAATACGGTGGTAATAGAACATACTTTACCGAATGGGAAATTTATTTTATTTCACGGCAAGCAATATACTAAATACTATTCTCATTATTTACATTTGCAGAGTTATAACGTAGTTAAAGATCAAATTGTGGCACAGGGCACGATAATTGGTCGGGTAGGCCATACCGGCACCACCGAACTTAATCATCTTCATTTGGAAATTCGGGTGGCGACGCCTTGTTCTTACGAGTTTCAAGAAAATAATCCTGAAAGATTTTGTAGTCGTGTTTTTGGCACCGATGCTAATGGCAATTATCTGCATTATGATCCACATATTAATCCATTACGGGTTTTGAATTATACCGATACTTATCGACCGAGTGTGAGTGTGGTGGGGGACAAACCTTTGAAGATAAAAATCAGTCAAGATCGTAGGGAATTGGATATTAATGAAATTTCAGTTTACGGAATCGCTATCGGGACAAAAATTGTAAATTTTGACGAGCGCGCTGGAATTGATTTAAACAATTTGGACTCCGCCCTACAGGATAATATTTTGATTGAGCCGGAGCGATTTAATTCTTCTACTGCCAAATATGAAATTAATTTTACATTTAATAATTTAAACTCCGGACAAATTTCGGAAATTATCGTCAAAGATATTTGGGGCAATGGAGTTAAGCTTAGGAAATAGCGGGGGGTAAATATTTATTAATAAAAGCCGATGGTCGAGCGGCCTAAATAATTTGATAATCAATCAATATGAATACAACCACTAAAACTAAAACGTCGTCTATTACCAATACAAAATTATTAGTTGCTGTCGCTTTTTTAATGGGAGCGATGGCCGCTGCTGCCGGTTTTACAACTTTTAAAGGAGAGAGTGCTACAGCCAGTGATTCCAAAACTTATATTAGAGAGTTAAAGTATCTGGATGTTTCTAGCAATGATAATAATTCAGCGGTTGCCAATAAAACACCAAATGCAATATGTAGGGGTAATGGCTATAAAGGAGCAATATTTGCTAGAGTGGCAGAACAACTATATTATTATTCCAGTTCTGACAAGAGCTGTACCGGTTTTAAATTTTCTGATGCGTATTCAACTTATCTTGGCCCAGATGGTAAGGTTGGCTCATCTGATATGTCATGTAATACCATAGGAGGTATTACTGCAGAAGACACATTAGATGCAAAGTCATATTATAAAATCCACGAGATTCTGTGTTATAAATAGCTAATTTTCCTATGCCACCTCGCCACTCGCGGGGTGGTTTTGTTTTTATTTATATTTTGTGATAGAATGCGAAAGTAAAAATTAGAATCAAAAATATTTTTGTAGTTAAAAAAGCTCGGCTATCAAATTTATTGATTACCAAGCTTTATTGGATACCTCCTTTCCCCCCTAAGCCCACCTTACAGAAAGATGAACCCTATTATTGTCGCCGTCGCGATGACGGCTCCAATAATTAAGGTGGCACAGCCACCTCTTCCGGCGGCACTGTCCAGGATTTTTTTCATCCCGGGCGTAACATAGTTTCCGTTGGCGTCATGTGGCATTGTCCTTCCTTCCTTTCTTTTTTTGATTTGAACAGTTGATAATAACAATAAAAATTTAGCATATCTTAGTATTTTTGTCAATAGTTTGTGGATAATTATGAATAGTTTTTTAGTAGAATGCGAAAGTAAAAATTATGTCAATCAACTACCAAAAAGAATTAAATAGTGAACAATTAGATGTTGTCATCCATGGCGATGGGCCATGTTTGGTGTTGGCCGGAGCGGGGAGTGGAAAAACCCGCACCATAATTTATCGGGTGGCGTATTTGCTTGAGCAGGGCATCAAGCCGGAAAATATTTTGTTGGTTACTTTTACCAATCGTGCGGCCAAAGAGATGGTAGAGAGATTGGATAGTTTAGTCGGCACTGGCGTACAACTGCCTTGGGCGGGGACTTTTCACAGTATCGCCAACAAAATTTTACGTCGGCACGCGCGTGAGCTGGGCTTGCCCGGCGAAGCGGGAGCGAAGACGGGCTATCAAAGCAATTTTACCATTTTAGATGAAGATGACGCCGAAAGTTTTATTAAAATCGCCAGCAAAGAACACGCCCCAGAAAGTGCTGGCAAAAATCGGGGTGGCGGTAATAAATTTCCTTCTTCCAAAGTGGTTAAGGCCATTATTTCTTTTGCTCGCAACGCGCAAATAAAAGTAGGTGAAGCGATCGAACGCAAATTCGGCGCGCAAGAAATGTGGGCCGATGAAATTACTTTAATTGCGCGTGATTATGACAAAAAGAAACGTGAGGCCAATGCCATGGATTTTGATGATCTATTAACCAATTTTTTATTTTTAGTTTCGGGTGCGGTCGGTAAAACTTTTTCTCAGCAATTCCAATATATTCTCGTGGACGAATATCAAGACACCAACAAAATTCAAGCCGCGATTATCAAAGAATTATCACGCGCGCATAATAATGTGCTGGCCGTAGGCGATGATGCGCAAAGTATTTATTCTTTCCGCGCGGCCGATATCGAGAATATTTTAAATTTTGAAAAAACCTATCCTAAGGCGAAAATTTTTAAACTCACCACCAATTATCGCTCTTCGCAAGAAATTCTTTCTTTGGCTAACGCGGTTATTGCCAATAATCCCAAACAATACAAAAAGAATTTAAATACCATTCTCAAAACCGGCGTTAAGCCCGAGCTTCACCCCAAAGGCGACCAAGGCGAAGAAGCGGAATTTATTGCGAGCAAAGTTGAGTCGCTACTGCGGGGCGGACTAGAGTGTCCGGATGTGGCTGTGCTTTTTCGCGCCGCTCATCATAGTCAGCGTTTGGAAATGGAGCTATTAAAATGCGGCATTGATTATGATTATCGCGGGGGTTTGCGTTTTTTTGAACGATCACACGTTAAAGACGCTTTGGCCTATTTGCGTATTTTGAATAATTTGGAAGACACCATCGCTTGGATGCGCGTGCTGATGTTTGAAGAGGGGATTGGCCCGGGCACGGCCGGGAAAATTATTGACATGGTAAAACAATTTGTCATCCTGAGCGTAGCGAAGGATCCCTCAAATTCGAAACAAGAAGGGATTCTTCGCTTCGCTCAGAATGACATTGCGGGTAAGTTATCCGACAAAGCGCGGGGCGGTTGGCAAAATTTTATGAATATTTTTTCCGCGCTATCCGAAATTGGCAAAAGTCGCCCGGCGGAGTTGGTAAGAGCGATTATTGATTCACCATACCGTAATTATGTGGAAGCGCAATGGACCGATGCCAGTAGTCGTTTGGATGATATTCGCCAGTTAGCGATTTTCGCCGGCAAATTTTCCAGTTTGGAAGAATTTTTGGGCGAAGCGGCTTTACAAGAAGCTTTTCATTTAAAAAATCAAAAAGATAAGGCGGCCAAAGCCAAAGCCGGTAAGATTGTTTTGTCCACTATCCATCAGGCCAAGGGATTAGAGTGGAAAGCGGTGTTTATTATCGGGCTTACTGACGGCGGATTCCCACACGAACGCGCCATGAGCGAAGAAGGCGGACTCGAAGAAGAACGCCGGTTGTTTTATGTGGCTGTTACCCGCGCCAAAAAATATCTTTATCTTACTTATCCCATGTCCAAAGGCGGCGGTAGTAGTTATGGTGGCCTCGCTAGTCGTAGTTATAATAATTCCAACTGGGGTGAATCATTTGCCTCTGCGCCCAGTATGTTTTTGGGAGAAGTAGATGAAGCACTACTGAATGATAAATCACTTTTAATAAATCCTTCAACGGCGCTAAATCAAGAACTTACTTACGAACCGGACGACCCAGCCTACGTTTTGCAAAGCGAAGCTACGGCGGGCAAGCCAATCAAATTAAAACCGGGGAGTTTTCTGCGGAGTGTGGAAGATTTATAAATTAAACGGTAAGGAGGGAAAATTGATCAAAGGTAATGTGAAATTAGCCGCCGCTATGTTGGCGGTAGGGATTGCGGCAGAGTGCTTCGTATGGCTCAGCTATCGGGCCGTGTCGGTCACTTTTCATGATGTCACCGCTATTGTGGGTGGTATTGTCTACGGCATAGTTGCCACATTGGTGGCGGTGTCGCTTGTCGAGACTTACAGGTATCTAAGATTAAAGGAGTAAGGTACCTTAAAAGGAGAAAGGAAGGCATACGGCTCACTCATTGGTGAGCCGTTTTTATTTGGTAATAGAAAGCGCAGCTTATGCTGCGCTTGAATGAGTTTCTTGAAATTTGGGTTATTTTTTATCCCAGTTTTCCAAAATTTTTCTCAGATGAAGGGTGGTCTTAGAATAGCCTAAATTTTCTTTACAACGTTCGGCCATCATTCCTTCATCCCAGTCTTTGTGATATTTGTAAAATTCCTCCACGAGAAATTTGTCTGTTAGTTTCTCGTAGTCAACCCCGATACGGAGGGCTACATCGAAAATTTCTCCTTTCCATTTCGGGAATTCACCCTTGTTTATCACGGTCATTTTCATAATGGCCAATGATTCATGAGTAACTCCGACTTCCAGTTGGCATGCATCGCCAAACGAGAAAATCATGTTACCCTCCATGGTGACATTGGTTTTATCAAGATCCGCAACTATGTTTGCCAAGCGGCGGAGTATGTCTATCAGGGTTTCCGTTGGTTTCTTTTTTTTACTCATTTTCTCTTTCTCCTTTTGTTTATGGTTCTATGGTTAAGGGTATATAATAACTTTGCTTTTGTCAACCCTCTTGACAAAACTTTGCCCATCATATATACTATCCCCAGAATGTAATTCCCCAAAAGTATGAGTTGCATCAATACTTAGGGGAAAGATGGCTGATTTAGGTCAGTCTTTTTATTTAATAAATAGTTCACAGCCAATAGCCAACAGTTCATAGTCGTGAACGATTGGCGACCTATTGGCTCCGAACTATTGGCTTTGAACTAATTACATCGTATGCCTACTATTGGTCAAATATTGCGTAAGGGTAGACACCCTAAGACGCAGAAAAGTAAAGTTCCGGCTTTGCAATTTACTATTGATAATTTGCATCGTCGTAAAACTGAGTTTGCTAAGGGTTGCGCGTTCAAGCGCGGCGTGTGCACCAAGGTGTATACCACTACTCCCAAGAAACCGAACTCAGCTCTTCGTAAAGTTGCCAAGGTTCGTCTTAGCAATGGCATGGAAGTCATTGCCTATATTCCGGGTGAAGGTCACAATTTACAAGAGCACTCCATTGTGCTTTTGCGCGGTGGCAGGGTAAAAGATTTGCCAGGTGTGCGTTATCACATTGTGCGTGGCGTTTACGATACCCAGGGTGTTGAAAAACGTCGTCGTGGTCGAAGTCTATATGGTAGCAAGAGACCGAAAGCAGCCAAGAAGTAGTTATAAAGTTGAAAGTTATCAAGTTGAAAGCGCTTGAATTCGAGACCTTTATAACTTTACAAACTTTATAACTTTATAACTAATTACTATATGCGTGGAAAACAATCAAAAAAGCGTTTCATTAAACCCGATTCTAAATACGGCAATGTTACTTTGGCTAAGTTTATTAACTGTGTAATGCTTAACGGAAAGAAAACTACAGCTCAAGAAATTGTTTATCTTGCAATCGAAAAAATGGGCGCTAATCTCAAAAAAGATCCGGTAAAAACTTTTGAAGAAGTTATTCGCACTATTGCTCCGCAGGTAGAAGTGCGTTCTCGTCGCGTAGGTGGCGCTAACTATCAGGTGCCGATGCCGGTTAGAGGAGAACGTCAGAATGCTTTGGCATTTCGTTGGATTATTGGCGCGGCCCGTGCCAAAAAAGGCGCTCCAATGGGTGAAAAGTTAGCCCAAGTACTTACCGATACTATTAATGGTGTTGGCGATGCAATCAAGAAACGCGATGACGTGCACAGAATGGCAGAGGCCAATAAGGCCTTCGCTCACTTTGCGCGCTTCGCCAAGTAGTTAAAAGTTTAAAGTTATAAAGTTGAAAGCGCTTGAATTCCGGAACTTTATAACTTTACAAACTTTATAACTTTATAACTAAATATATTATGCCTCGAGAATATTCATTAGAAAAAACTCGCAATATTGGTATTGCGGCCCACATCGACGCCGGTAAAACCACCACCACCGAACGCGTACTTTTTTATACCGGTAAAAAACACAAAATTGGCGAGGTGCACGAAGGCGCCGCCGAAATGGATTGGATGGAACAAGAAAAAGAACGCGGTATCACCATTACTTCCGCCGCTACTACTTGTTTTTGGAAAGACCATCGTCTCAATATTATCGACACTCCTGGCCATGTAGATTTTACCGTTGAAGTAGAACGCTCTCTGCGTGTACTGGATGGTTCTGTTACTGTATTTGACGGCAGTCAGGGCGTGGAACCTCAATCAGAAACAGTGTGGCATCAATCCGACAAATATAATGTGCCACGTGTTTGTTATATTAATAAAATGGATAAAATGGGTGCGGATTTTTATATGAGTTTGGCATCCATTCATGAACGTTTGGCCAAGTCTGCCGTAGCTATTCAATTACCAATTGGCGCCGAAGGCACTTTCTCCGGACTGATTGATTTAATTGAACAAAAAGCTTACAAATTTGAAGGCAAAAATGGTGAAACTGTTATTGAAATTCCTATTCCTGATGATATGAAAGATAAGGTCGCTGAGTATCGCGCCAAGATGATCGAAAAAGTGGCCGAAGCCAACGATGATCTCATGACCAAATTTTTGGAAGCGAAAGAATTTACGATTGATGAAATTAAAAAAGCCATCCGCACTTTAACTTTAAAGGGTGATATGTATCCGGTAATTTGCGGATCATCTTTGGCTAATATTGGCGTGCAACAAATGTTAGATTGTGTGATTTGGTATTTGCCAGCTCCGACTGATTTGCCGGATATCAAAGGCATTGATCCCGATAATGAGGATGCGCCGATCACTCGCAAAATTAGCGACGATGAAGCGTTTTCTGCCTTGGCTTTTAAAGTGGCCACCGATCCGTTTGTTGGTAAATTAATTTTCTTCCGCGTTTATTCCGGTCATATTTCCGCCGGTTCTTATGTTCACAATTCCACCACCGGCGAAAAAGAACGTCTCGGTCGCATTGTGCGCATGCATGCCAATCACCGCGAAGATGTAACCGATGTTTATGCCGGCGAAATTGCCGCTGCCATTGGTTTTAAGAGCGTCAAAACCGGCGACACTTTGTGCGACGAAGATAAGCCGATTGTTTTGGAGAAAATTATTTTCCCCGAACCGGTTATTTCTATCGCCATTGAGCCCAAGACCAAAGCCGACCAAGAAAAAATTGGCATGGCCATGCAAAAACTCGCCGAAGAAGATCCTACTTTTAAGATTCATACCGACGAAGAAACTTTGCAGACGATTATCTCGGGTATGGGCGAATTACATTTGGATATTATCGTGGATCGCATGAAACGCGAATTTAAAGTAGAAGCCAATGTAGGCGCTCCGCAAGTCGCGTACAAAGAAGCTGTGCGTACCAGTGCCGAAGCCGAAGGCAAATACATCAAGCAGTCGGGCGGACGTGGTCAGTATGGTCATTGCTATTTGCGCGTGGAACCGAATGAAAAAGGCAAGGGTTTTGAATTTATCGACGAGGTTAAAGGTGGCGTGATTCCGCGCGAGTATTTGCCGGCTATTGAAAAGGGTGTTAAGGAAGCTGTAACGCGCGGTATTTTGGCTGGTTATCCAGTGGTAGATATTAAAGTTACCGTATTCGACGGTTCGTACCACGAAGTCGACTCTTCCGAAATTGCTTTCAAGATGGCCGGTATTATGGCCTTCCAATCGGCTTGTAAAAAAGCCAGCCCAGTAATTTTGGAACCGATTATGAAAGTGGAAGTTTTGACTCCGGAACAATACATGGGTGATTGTATCGGCGATCTCAATTCCAAACGTGGTCAGATTCAAGAAATGACCGAACGCGGCACCATGAAAGTGGTGAAAGCGATGGTGCCTTTGGCCAGTATGTTTGGTTATGTCACTTCTCTGCGTTCACTTTCTCAAGGCCGCGCCTCTTCGAGCATGGAATTTGATCACTACGCCGAAGTGCCGAACAATGTCGCCCAGCAGATAATTGAGGGGAAGAAAAAGTAAAATTTTATTTTAAATTTCCTCCCCCTTTTAGGGGGAGGATAAGGGTGGGGGTATATCGTCGGTTGCTAATACCCCACCCCTGCCTACCGGCAGGCAGGCTCTGTCCCTCCCCTAAAAGGGGAGGGAGACGATTCTTCTACAACAAAAAAACACCCTCCGGCGACGGAGGGTGTTTTGTATGGTATAATACTATTATGTAGTTTTTAACTAGAATTTATGCTTAAAGAAATTGCGCTTTTATCGTTATTTGGTCAGCCCGTTATTATGTATGGTGGCATTTTTACCTTATTACTTTTTTTAATTGTCGGAATCATTGGCTTGGTTATCCACAGTGGTAAATCAAGAATTTCGATGAGTTGGCATATTAATTTAGCGCGGCTGGCTCTGGTTATTGGTTTAATCCATGCTATTTTAGGAATTTCATTATTTTTTTAAATATATGCAAAACTACGAAATTTATGCCAGTTGGATTCGTCCTTCTTGGGCGCCGCCATCGTGGCTGTTTGGCCCGGCTTGGACCATTTTATATATCCTCATCGCCATTTCGTTTGGCTATGTTTTGTCTTTATTTTTAAAAGGCAAAATTTCTTGGCTGATACTTTTACCCTTCGCGCTTAATTTATTTTTCAATTTAATTTTCACCCCCATTCAATTTGGCCTAAAAAGTTTTTTGCTTTCGTCCATAGATATTATTTTGGTTTGGGGCACGATTGTTTGGTTAATGCTCGCGATTTTTCCAGTCGCGCGCTGGGTGGTATACATTAATGTTCCATATTTGCTCTGGGTCAGCTTTGCCACGGTTTTGCAGATTACGACGGCGTATTTGAATCGATAATTTTTTCTTGACTATTTTTTATCCGGTTGTTATAATCTAAGGCGTAAATAATTTGTCATCCCTGTGCAAACGGGGGGATCTGACTGGGTTTAATCTATAGATTCCCGCTTTCGCGGGAATGACACAACAAATATGCACAATTCCCAATTAAACCGTGTATTAAAACTTGTTCGACGCACTGGCGATAAACTGGTGATTTTTGATAAAGAAAATGATTCTGGTTATGCTGTCATGAATTTGGATCAGTATGAAAATTTATTAGACGAAGCTAATTTTAATCCGTCGGATTTTGATTCAGACGATGACGAAGAATTTTTTGCCCCGCGTCCTTCCCACGGCTTTGAGCCGATCAGTTCGGTAATGAAAGATCGTTGGCATGATGAAGAATTTACCGCTCCGACAGAAGAAGAAAAAGCGCCATGGGAAAATGGTTGGCAAGAACAAGAGTTGGGTGAAATAAAATCAAATATCAAAAATCAAATGTCAAAAATAAATGCTGATGATAGCGAAAGTGAAGTTGAGTTGGTAGAAGAAATGGCGCCGATAAAAGAAGACGCCGGTGAGATTGTTCCGCTCAACGACGTTCCGCATGATGAAGAAGAGGAGACGTTTTTGCTTGAGCCGGTAGAATAAGTTATCAAGTGACAAGTTATAAAGTTGAAAGTCGAAAAACGCGGTCGGTGTCGTCTTTATAACTTTATAACTTTCAACTTTTTACTATCCACATTACCGCTCTTGACTTATCTGAGCGGTTTTGTTATAATGATGTTTGCCTAGTAATTACTATTTGTTAATTGCTACTTGCTTTTTTAGTTATATATATTTCACACGGCTGGACAAAAATCTTACCCGACCACTCGGGAAAGTGCCGTGAACATTTAATTCTATGGCTGAGTTTCTCAGAACTAAGCCTCACGTTAACGTAGGTACCATTGGCCACGTAGACCATGGTAAGACCACCCTAACAGCTGCCATTTTGCAGGTGTTAAATTCTCGTGGTGGCACTGCCCAGAAAAAGGGCGTTGATGATTTGGACAAAGCTCCCGAGTCCAAAGCGCGTGGTATTACTATTTCTACCGCTCACGTAGAATATGAGACCGACAAGCGCCATTATGCTCATGTGGATTGTCCAGGTCATGCCGATTATGTCAAAAACATGATTACCGGTGCGGCCCAGATGGACGGCGCCATTCTTGTCGTATCGGCTGCTGATGGTCCAATGCCGCAAACTCGCGAGCACATTCTTTTGGCTCGTCAGGTTGGCGTACCTTATATTGTTGTCTTTTTGAACAAAGTTGATCAAGTTACCGATCCGGAACTTATCGACCTTGTAGAACAAGAAGTTCGTGATTTATTGGATAAAAATAAATTTCCAGGCGACAAAACCCCGATTATCCGCGGGTCCGCTTTGCAAGCTTTGCAAAATCCTTCGGATGACGCCGCTGCTAAGCCGATTATTGAGCTTCTTAAGGTTTTGGATGAATATATTCCAGATCCGCAACGTCCAGTTGATAAGCCATTCCTCATGCCGGTAGAAGATGTGTTTTCTATCGAAGGCCGTGGTACTGTAGTAACCGGTCGTATTGAGCGTGGCATAGTGC
Organism: Candidatus Magasanikiibacteriota bacterium; assembly: GCA_041678665.1. Taxonomy (GTDB): domain Bacteria; phylum Patescibacteriota; class Patescibacteriia; order Magasanikbacterales; family GWA2-37-8; genus GWA2-37-8. The sequence goes on along the minus strand of JBAYNU010000014.1, from coordinate 17,243 downwards.
ATGTAAATGACGAAATGTCAATTGTCGGTTTACGTGAAGAGCCGATGAAGACTGTTGTTACTGGTATTGAAATGTTTAATAAGTCCTTAAAAGAAGGTCAAGCTGGTGATAACGCCGGTTTGCTTTTACGCGGTACCAAAAAAGAAGAAGTTGAACGTGGTATGGTTTTGGCCAAACCGGGCTCGATTACTCCTCATACCGAATATGAAGCCAATGTGTACGTCCTTACCAAAGATGAAGGTGGTCGTCACAAACCGTTTTTTTCCGGTTATAAACCGCAGTTTTATATACGCACTACCGATGTAACCGGCGAAGTAACATTGCCAGCCGGTACCGAAATGGTAATGCCGGGTGATACTGTTAATATTACCGTCAAACTTATTGCTCCAGTTGCCATGGAAGACAAAATGAACTTCGCTATTCGCGAAGGCGGTCGCACTGTAGGCGCGGGTGTAGTAACCAAAATTATTAAATAATTCTCGGATCGTAGGGGCAGGTTTTAACCTGCCCCTACTTAGTCCGCGTTCCTTATTGTTCATTTATGACCACTCAAACTCACAACCCAGTTGTTAAAAAAGAAGAAGTTGGCACCCGTATTCGCATCAAGATTCGGGCTTATGATAATCGCATTATTGACCAAGCCACCAAAACTATCATGGATACTGCGCAACGTAATGATGCCAAAGTGGTAGGGCCAGTACCATTGCCGACCGAAAAAACTAAATTTACTGTCAATCGATCTACTTTTGTGCATAAAGATGCGCGCGAGCAGTATGAAATGCGTGTTCACAAGCGTTTGATTGATATTTTGAATGCTACCCCCAAAGCAGTAGACGCTTTAATGAGTTTGAGTTTGCCAGCCGGTGTGGATATCGAAATAAAAATGTAGAACCACTAATTAGTGAACGCGAATCAACACGAATTTGTGAAGATTCGCGCGTAAATTCGTGGTCCCCCTTGACAAGTTTCAGCATCTGTGCTATACTAGGGTCAAATTAAAAAGAATCAACTAGATTTAGTCAGTCAATGTCATCAAGATAAATAAGATCCAAAGGAAAACATTTATCGGGTAGGCGTTTGACTAGGAGAAAATATTTGAAAATTGAAGATAACAAGTCATTCTTTCGCTTTATATAGCCAAAGTTAGACCAGTTGGAAGCGATCTATAAGAATGCTAGAAGCAAGTTCATGAATTAATTTCGTGTTTTTGCTTCTAGTTTTTTGTTAAGTTAATTTCACCAACTTCGCGCAATCAGGGATGGGACCTGCCTGCCGGCAGGCAGGGCGTGAAGCAATGGTATATAATGTTATGAAATTCATTTTAGGACAAAAAATTGGCATGACGCAGGTGTTTATGCCCGATGGCAATGTGGTGCCGGTTACCAAAGTAAAAGCTGGTCCGTGTCCCGTTGTTCAAATTAAAGATGGCGGTAAAGATCAATCCAAAGCATTACAAATTGGTTTTGGTGTTACCAAGGCTTTCCGTTTAAGCAAACCGCAGGCTGGTCATTTAAAAGATTTGGAGCCAGTTCGACATTTACATGATTTTAATGTTGATAAGGTTGATAATATCAACCGCGGGGATTTAATTACTGTAGAGACTTTTTCGGTTGGCGATAAGGTAGAAGTGATTGGTGAAAGCAAAGGCAAAGGTTTTGCCGGTGTAGTTAAGCGTCACCATTTTCATGGCGGTCCGGCTTCGCATGGTCACAAAGACAACTTGCGCGCGCCCGGTTCTATTGGTGCCGGTGGCGTGCAACGCGTATTCAAAGGAATGCGTATGGGTGGTCGTATGGGTGGAGATAGAGTAACTGTTAAAAATTTACAAATTATTGAAGTTCACCCCGAAGTTGGTGAAATCTATATTAAAGGCGCGGTTCCCGGCGGTCGCAATGGATTACTCATGGTTATTGGAGAAGGTGAATTGAAGGTACAAAAAAAGTCTACAGCTCAACCCGAAATTACCACTGATGCCGTTGTTAATGTTGTATCGGAAGAAAAAGTGCAGAATTAGTTCACAGCCAATAGCCAACAGTTCATAGTCGTGAACGATTGGCGACCTATTGGCTCCGAACTGTTGGCTAAGAACTAAAATATAATATGAAAACTAAAGTATATAATTTAGAAGGAAAATCAATCGGTGAAATTGAATTATCGGAAAGAGTTTTTGGTGTTAAGATTAAGCCAGAAGTGGTACACCAAGTTTTTGTACAGCAAACCAATAATCAACGTGAGCCTTGGGCTGACACCAAAAGCAAAGCCGAAGTTTCTGGTGGTGGTAAAAAACCATGGAAACAAAAAGGTACCGGTCGCGCTCGCCATGGCTCTTCTCGTTCTCCAATTTGGAAGGGCGGTGGTGTAGTTTTTGGTCCCAGAACCGATCGCAATTATGAAACCAAAATCAACAAAAAAACTCGTCGTTTGGTAATTAAGATGTGTCTTACTGACAAAGCTAAAAATGATAATTTAATAGTATTAGAAGATTTTAAATTTATTGCTCACAAGACCAAGATCTTTGCGGCACTTTTAGCTAAATTACCCAAGCATAAATCTTATTTGGTTTTGACTCCTGGCAAAGATGATTTGGTTTTAAAAATGACTGGTAATTTACCAAAAATAGAAACCATGCGTGCCGAAGATACTAATGCCATGAAGCTTTTAAATATTGAAGCTATTTTAACAAGCAAAGACGGTGTTAAAAAATTGGAAGAAGTATTTGGCAAATAATTTTTATTGAAGTTTTAGAAATTTAATAATATGGGTTTACTAGATCGCTGGGCAAAAAAACAAGATGCCGAAAAATTAAAATCAAATGTTTCGGAGAAAACCGGTGTTACCAAATCCAAAAAATCCGTGGTGGTAAAAAAGGCTGATAACGTAAAATCCGATTCCACTGCAGTGATTCCTAATTTTAAAAGTAAAACCGGGGGTATTTCTTATAAAATTTTGTCTAAAGCGTTGGTTACGGAAAAGTCCGCTATTGCCGAAAGTAATAATAAGTATAGTTTTGTTGTTAGTCGTTTTGCTACCAAGGGTCAGATTAGCCAGGCAGTAAAAGAAGCGTATGGTATAAAACCCAAAGCTATCAATGTTATTAATGTAAATGGTCGTAATGTTCGTTTTGGTAAATCTAAAGGTAGACGTAGTGATTATCGCAAAGCGATCGTTACTCTACCCAAAGGGCAAACTATCAGTATTCATAAAGGAGTTTAAACCACAAATCTTTCATCATCAATCACACGAATACAATTAGTGAGATTAGTGAAAATAAATCAGTGTTTCTATGGGAATTAAAGTTTATAAGCCAACTACCGATGGTCGCCGTAAATCCAGTGTGGATGATTTTTCTGATATTACCAAATTTGAACCGGAAAAATCATTGACTACTATTTTAAAAAAACATGCCGGACGCAATAATCAGGGTATTATAACTGTGCGTCATCAAGGGGGCGGCGCCAAAAGATTGTATCGTTTGGTTGACTTTCGACAAAATAAATTTGATAGCGAAGCCGAAGTTTTGGCTATTGAGTATGATCCCAATCGCAGCACGCGCATTGCTTTAATTCAGTATGTAGATGGGGTTAAATCGTATATTTTATCTCCTACTAGTCTTAAAGTTGGTGATAAAGTTATGTTTTCAAGCGGTGCCATCGAGGCCAAGTTGGGTTGTCGCATGCCCTTGCAATATATTCCGGTTGGCTTGTTTATTCATAATATCGAAATGACTCCCGGTAAAGGTGGTCAGATTGTGCGTAGCGCCGGTTTGGGAGCGCAGTTAGTGGGCGTGGAGGGTAATTATGCTCAAGTTAAACTGCCATCTGGTGAGATTCGCTTGATTCTCAAAGAATGTTTGGCTTCCATTGGTACCATGAGTAATTTTGAACATAATTTGGTGCGTTATGGTAAAGCTGGTCGCCGTCGCCATTTAGGAATTAAACCGAGAGTTAAGGGTAAAAATATGAATCCAGTTGATCACCCACATGGTGGTGGTGAGGGTCATAGTCCAATTGGTCAAAAGCGCGGTCCGCGTACTATTTACGGTAAGATTGCTTTGGGTCACAGAACTCGTAAGCCGGGTAAATATAGCGATAAATTTATTATTAAATCACGAAGAAATAAAAAATAATTAAGTTGATAGCTTTACTGGTTTCTTTAAACTTTCTTAAAGAAAACCAATGAAGCTGATAAAAATTATGTCTAGAAGTTTAAAAAAAGGATTATACGTGGATGAACGGGTTTTAAAGAAAGTTATGAAAGTTAAAGCTAGCGGTAAACGTGAAGCGATCAAAACTTGGTCGCGCGCTTGCGTTATTTCTCCCGAAATGGTCGGGGTTACTTTTCAAGTTCATAATGGTAAAGATTTTCTTACTGTGTTTGTAGAAGAAAATATGGTTGGTCATCGTTTGGGGGAGTTTGCTCCTACCAAGAAGTTTGTTCGTCATGGTGGCAAGATGGCCAAAGAACAAGAGGCGGCAGTAACGGCTAGCACAACTGCCAAACCAGCAGCTGCGGCCGCTCCTAAAAAATAATATTTTTCTAGAAAAGTATGTCTCAATTAGTCACAGCCAAATTAAGATTCCTACGTGTCGGTCCGCGCAAAGTTCGATTGGTGGTAGATTTAATTCGCGGTCGCAAAGCTTTGAAAGCCGTCGATACTTTGTCGCTTTTAAATAAAGGCGCCGCTCGGCCGGTTTTGAAGTTGCTTAAATCCGCTTTAGCTAATGCTAAACATAATTTTAAATTAGAGCCAGAACAATTGCGGATTAAGGCTGTTTCGGTTGATGGTGGACCAGTTTTAAAACGTTGGATGCCTCGCGCTCAAGGTCGCGCTACTCCAATTCGGGAACGTACTAGCCATATCAATTTAGTTTTAGAAACTTTAGCTGTTAGAGAACCAAAGAAAAATAAGACAGCTGCCGCTAAGAGCAAATAATAATTTATATTATAATATGGGTCACAAAGTCCATCCGAAAATTCACCGTACGCCTTTCGTTTTTCCTTGGGATTCACGCTGGTTTGCCAAAAAAGAACTTTTACCTGCTTTCTTAAAACAAGAAGTGGCGATTCGAGATTTATTGTCCAAGAAGTTAAAGCAAGCCGGTATTGATTCGATATCAATTGAACGCAATCCCAAAGAGGTAAGTGTTACTATTTTGGCCGCCAAACCAGGTGTGATTATCGGTCGTAGTGGACAGGGTTTAGATACTATTCGCAAGGATATTGAAAAAAATATTTTACAATATAAATCTAAGGTTAAGTTAAATATTTTAGCGCTTGCCCAGCCGGCTTTGTCCGCTCAAGTGGTGGCGCAATCATGTGTGGAAGAGATTGAACGGCGTATGCCTTTTCGTCGGGTTATGAAACAAGCGATTGAAAGAGTGATGAACGCTGGTGCGCAAGGGGTAAAAATTAAAATGGCCGGTCGTTTGAATGGCGTAGAAATTGCTCGTCGTGAAGTATTGGCTGCCGGAAAAATGTCTTTGATTACTTTGCGTTCCAATGTGGATTATGCTTTGGTAGAGGCGCAGACGTTGTATGGCAAAATTGGCGTTAAGGTTTGGGTTTATCACGGTGAAACTTTTGGTCGTAAAGATAAATTTGCTAAAAAAGAAGAGCAAGAGGATAAAAATAAAAAATAAACTAATATGTTGTTTCCCAAGAAAGTACAACACCGAAAATGGCAAAAAGGCAAGAAGCGCGGTTTGGGTGTGGCCACCCGTATTAATTCTGTGTCTTTTGGCGAATTTGGTTTAAAAAGTTTGGATCACGGTTGGGTTACCAGTCGTCAAATTGAAGCCGTACGTCGTGTTATGACTCGTTATGTTCGGCGTAGTGGTAAAATTTGGATTAGAGTTTTTCCTGATCGACCGGTGACTCAAAAGGGTAATGAAACCCCAATGGGCGGCGGTAAGGGCGCTCCTGATCATTATGTAACTGTTGTTAAGCCCGGTACAGTTTTGTTTGAAATGGGCGGTATCACCAAAGAATCAGCAATGGAAGCGATACATTTGTCCGGTTATAAACTAGGTGTTAAAACTAAGTTTGTAGAAAAAGTATAAAATTATTTGATTTTCATTCGTTCGGAAATGTCTTTGTAAAAAAACCTATTTCCTTACCCAATATAATTATGGATTTTACTGATATCAAAAATAAAAGTGTTGAAGAATTAAAACAGCTTGTGGCCGATAAGCGTGAAGAGTTGCGTCATTTGCGTTTTCAAGCGCACAGTCGCGAACTTAAGCAGGTGGGTCAACTGGCGATAGTTAAAAAAACCATCGCGCGTGCGCTTATGGTTTTGAATGAAAAGAATAAAAATATTTAATATTATACAATAAAATATTCGGTTATTTTATAATTGTTTATATGACTGTTAAAACTGTTAAAAACGATACGAAAAAAAGTGACAGAGAATTTGTTGGTGTGGTAGTATCGTCTGCCATGAAAAAGACTATTGTGGTAAAAGTTGATCGTCGCAAAATGATTGAAAAGTATAAAAAAGCTGTGCGCGTGAGCCGCAAGTATCACGTCCACGACGAAAATGGCGCTGCCAAGGTTGGCAATCAAGTAAGTTTTATAGAATGTCGGCCGATGTCCAAGACTAAGCGTTGGAATTTAGTGAAAATTGTAAAGTAAAAGTTTATATTAGAGGTTAATGAAGTTATCAGCTAGCAAAGCTAATAAATATTTATATGATTCAACATCGATCCATGGTACAAGTAGCCGATAATTCCGGCGCCAAATTGCTCCAATGTATTCGTTTACACGGGGGTTATAAAAAACGCTACGGACAAATCGGTGATATTATTACGGCGGTTGTTAAACAAGCTGCCCCGCGCGGTTTGGTAAAAAAGTCTGATGTTGTTCACGCCGTGATTGTCCGCCAGAGAAAAGAGGTTCGCCGTCCGGATGGTACTTATATTCGTTTTGATGAAAACGCCGCGGTGATTGTAGATAAAGATAGTAAAGAACCGAAGGGGTCGCGTATCTTTGGTCCGATTGCTCGAGAATTACGTGTTAGAGGTTTTCAAAAAATAATTTCTTTAGCGCCGGAAGTGCTTTAAATAGTTCATAGCCAACAGCCAATAGTTCACAGCGCGAACGGTTGGCGACTCTATTGGCTTCGAATTATTGGCTAAGAACAAAAATTATATGAAAATTAAAACTAAAGACAAAGTAAAAATTTTAAGTGGAAAAGATAAGGGCAAAGAAGGCAATGTTATCCAAATTTTTAGTGCTGAAAAAAAGGTGGTAGTGGAAGGTGTTAATATTATGAAAAAACATTTGCGCTCCCGTAAGCAAGGAGAAAAAGGCCAAGTGATTGAGTTATCTGCTCCGTTAAGTGTTGGCAAAGTGATTTTACTCTGCCCCAAATGTAATCGTGCCACGCGAGTTGGCTTTAAGCTAGAAGCTGGTGCTAAGAAACGCGTTTGTCGTAAATGTAAAGAATTAATTGACTAATATGTCTGATAATTTACAAACACAATATAAAAAAGTTATCATACCCGCTTTGAAAAAAGAACTCGGGTTTAAAAGTGTTATGCAGGTGCCACGCATTAAAAAAGTGGTAGTTAATGTTGGTTATGGTCGCCATCTCAAAGAAGCCGGTTTTATCGACAATGTTGTTAAAACTCTCACCAAAATAACCGGTCAGAAACCTATTCTTACCAAATCCAAGAAGTCCATTTCCAACTTCAAAATTCGCGAAGGTCTGGAAATTGGTGCCGCCGTTACTTTACGCGGCGTTCGGATGTGGAATTTTTTAGAAAAATTAACCAAAGTTACCTTCCCCCGCGTGCGTGATTTTCATGGTATTTCCGATAAGAGTTTTGATAGGCAAGGTAATTATACTATCGGTTTCAAAGAAAATATGGCGTTTCCGGAAGTGAAAGTGGAAGAAATTGACAAGATTCATGGTTTAGAAATTGTAGTTAATACTTCCGCGCGTAATCGCGTCGAAGGCCTAGCTTTACTCAAACAAATCGGTTTCCCTTTTATTATCAAGAAGTAATCCATTGAAGTATTTATTATTATGGCTACGCAATCACAAATCGCCAAATCCAATCGTAAACCCAAATTTTCTACTCGCATTGTGCGCCGTTGTTGGAAATGCGGTCGTGCTCATGGATTTTTTCGTCGTTTTGGTCTATGTCGTATTTGTTTTCGCGAGTTGGCTAACGATGGTAAAATCCCCGGTGTGCGTAAATCTAGCTGGTAAGGAGAAGAATTTTACGATATTAATTATTTTAATATTAATAATCAATCCTAATAATATTTTTCAAACACTATGATGACCGATCCTATTGCCGACATGCTAACCCGAATCCGTAATGCCTCTTTAGTGCATAAAAAAGAGGTGGAATTGTCATTTTCCAAAATTAAATTGGCAATTGCCAATATTTTGGTAGAGGCGGGTTATTTAACCAAAGTGGAAGAGCATAAAGATGGCAATAAATCCTATTTGATTTTAACTTTAAAATATATTGGCCGTGAAGGAGCTGTTCATAATTTAAAAAGAATTAGCAAGCCCGGTCATCGGGTATACGCCAAAGCTAATGAATTGGACAAAGTTTTGAATGGATTTGGTATGGCGATTTTGTCCACCCCCCAAGGCTTACTTACCGATACGCAAGCCAAAGTTAAGAAAGTGGGCGGAGAAGTGATTTGTGAAGTTTATTAAAAGCCAATAACCAATAGTTCGGAACCGGTGAAATTAATTGTAAAAGAGTTTAGAACTAATGGCTATGAACTGTTGGCTAAGAACTAATATTATATGTCAAGAATTGGTAAAAAAATCAGAACTATTCCCGCTGGTGTAACCGCCGAAATAAAGAGTGACGAACTGGTGGTTAAAGGGCCGAAAGGCGAGTTGAAATTAATTATTCATCCGCGTGTTACTTTGGTTATTGCCAATGGTACGATTGCAGTACAAGTGGCGAATGAGAATTTAAAGAAGGACCGCGCTTTGTGGGGCACTTTTTCCAGTATTATTGAAAATATGCTGGATGGAGTAACCAAAGGTTTTAAAAGACAGTTGGAAATTAACGGGGTTGGCTACAAAGCTACTATGAAGGGTGTAAATCTAGTTTTGGATGTAGGGCTAACCAATGCGGTAGAAGTTAAGCCGGTAAAAGATATTAAATTTTTGGTAGAAAAGAATTTGATTACTGTTGAAGGCGTAGATAAACAGGTAGTCGGCGAAATTGCCGCCCAAATTCGCGCGGTTAAAAAGCCGGAACCTTATAAAGGCAAAGGAATTAAGTATTTAGAAGAAGTGATTCGTCGCAAGGCTGGTAAGACTGCCGCTAAAGCATCGGCTTAAACTATAAAATATATATTTTATAAATAAAATATATAAACTCATTCGCTCGGAAATACACAAATACATTTGTTTATTTCTCTCACTCACCTCGTTTATGAGACGATTAATCAATAAAACAAAAAATGCTTTGCGCCAAGTGCGTCACGCGCGGGTGCGAGCCATCGTTAAGGGTACCGCTAGTGTTCCGCGTCTTTCGGTATTTAGAAGTTTGCGCGGTATGACTACGCAAATTATTGATGACACAGCTGGCAAAACTCTTTGTTATGCCAACCAAGCCGAAGTCAAAGCCAAGACCACCGAAGGTAAAAAAGGCAAGGTGGCAATGGGCTATTTGTTAGGTGAACTTTTGGCGCAGAAAGCCAAAGCCAAAGGAGTAACTAAAGTCGTATTTGATCGTGGTGGATATAAATATCACGGTAGAGTACAGGCTTTGGCCGATGGCGCGCGCGCCGGCGGTTTGCAGTTTTAAATATGTTATCCCGGGCTTGATTCGGGATCCATAACTAAATAAAGAATTAGATTCCCGTTTTCGCGGGAATGACCAAACAATATATGCAAAAACCAAACAGAAAACAAGGCGGACGGCGCGAGCGCGAGAAGAGCGAATTTGATCAGCATATTTTGGATTTAGCGCGCGTTACTCGTGTTACCGAAGGTGGCAAGCATTTAAGTTTTCGCGCCTGTATTATTATTGGCGATCGTCATGGTCGAGTAGGCTATGGCGTGGCCAAAGGCAAAGATGTGCAGATTGGCGTAGACAAAGCTAGTCGTCAAGCTCGTAAAAATTTGATTACTGTTCCAATTATTAATGAAACCATTCCTCACGCGATTGTGAGAAAATTTAAAGCTGCTCAAGTAATGTTAAAACCAGCTCCGCGTGGTTCGGGTATTATCGCTGGTGGGGCGGTGCGGGTGGTGCTAGAGCTCGCCGGTGTGCCTAATGTTTCCTCCAAAATTTTAGGAAAAACTAAGAATAAAATTGTGATTGTTAAGGCGACTTTTGATGCCTTGAAAGGTTTCAAAAAAAATACCGAAGCCGATAAAAAATTATCAGTAAAACCAGTAGAGAGTAAACTAACCGAAATAAAGAAATAAGCATGTTAATATATGATTTTACAGCCCAATACAATTAAATCGGCCGCTGGTTCCCGTCGTCGTCGTAAGACTCGTGGACGCGGAAATGCTTCCGGGCACGGTAATTATAGTTGCCGTGGCGGCAAGGGCCAAACTGCTCGCAGTGGCGGCCAACGCGGTTTGCGTCTTAAGGCTTTTCGTCGTTTGATGCAATCCACCCCCAAGCTCGGTGGTTTCCACTCGCTTAACACCAAGCCCACCGAAATTTATTTGCGTGATTTAGACAAGAATTTTTCGGCTGGAGCGGAAGTTAATTTGGAGTCTTTAAAAGCCGCTGGTTTGATGGGGATAAACGAAAAGACTGCTAAAATTTTAAATAGTGGCGAAATTACCAAGGCTTTAAATGTTATTGGTATTACCTGCACCAAAACCGCCAAAGAAAAGATAGAAAAAACCGGTGGCAGCGTGAAGTAGAAAGTTATAAAGTTGAAAGTTATAAAGTATTGAATTTTTTTCATTCTTCTAACTTTTAACTTTACAAACTTTATAACTTTATAACTAATCACATATGTGGGATAAGTTTATCCAAATTTGGAAAATTAAAGACGTGCGCAACAAGATATTGTTTGTGGTTGGCATGTTAGTAATTTTTCGTATTGTTGCTCATATTCCGATTCCCGGCATTGATACTTCCGGTTTAAGAGATATGCTCGCCGGCAACCAGCTCGTGGGCATGTTGGATTTGTTTTCCGGTGGCACCATCAAAAGTTTTTCCATTATCATGCTTGGTGTTGGTCCTTATATTACTTCTTCCATCATCTTTCAGCTACTCACCATGATTGTTCCTCAATTAGAAGAAATGTCCAAAGAAGGGGAGTCTGGTCAGGCCAAAATTAACATGTATACTCGTTGGCTTACCGTGCCTTTGGCATTTTTGCAATCTTACGGCATGATTAAGCTTTTGGGTCAGGGCGGTCGCCATCTTTTGGGTAATGTTAGTTTTTGGCAACTATTTGTAATGATGACCACTATTACTGCCGGTACGATGTTTTTGGTTTGGGTAGGAGAAATTATTACCGAGAAAAAGGTCGGTAACGGCGTGTCACTGCTTATCTTCGCCGGCATTGTGGCGGGTCTACCTACAGTCTTGCGTAACGCGATTGTTAACTATACTTCGGCAGATTTTTATACTTTTTTACTATTTGGAGTCATCGCCATTCTTACGGTAGTGGGCGTAGTGTTTATTAATGAAGGTCAGCGCAATATCCCGGTATCTTACGCCAAGCAAGTACGCGGTAATCGCGTTTATGGCGGATCCAATACTCATTTACCTTTGCGCGTAAATATGGCCGGCGTAATTCCGATTATCTTCGCCATTTCTTTGATTCTTTTCCCGCCGATGATCGCGCAATTTTTTGTCAAAGCGCAATCAGCTTGGATCGCGGGCGCGGCCGCCAAAATTATTACGATTTTTAATAATCAGATAGTATATGGCGTGCTATATTTCTTGCTAGTATTTGGTTTTACTTACTTTTATACCGCGGTTATTTTTCATCCGCAAAAGATCGCCGAGAATTTACAGCGTCAAGGTGGATTTATTCCTGGCATTCGACCCGGCAAAGAAACTCAAGATTATTTACAGCGCACCATGAACCGCATCAATTTAATTGGCGCGAGTTTCCTCGGCGCTATTGCCATTTTGCCGTTAATTGTTCAAGGCGCCATGGGTACACAGAGCTTGGCTATTGGCGGTACTTCACTTCTCATTATTGTGGCAGTAGCCATTGAAACCAGTAAACAAATTGACGCGCAGGTGACCATGCATGAGTACGATAGGATATAAGGAGTAAAGAGTAAGGAATGAAGAATAAAAAATAACCCACCGCAAGGTGGGTTTTGTAATCCCTCCTAATAAGGAGGGTAGGGAGTTGTTGGTGTAAAAAAAGAAGGAAGCGCGCACCTGGAGCGCTTCCTTTGGAAATGAACGATCTTTTCTTACTTTGTTGATAACCCATGATGCGCATACACCTGCATCATGAATTTTTTTGCCGCGACGTCTTCTTCTGTTTTTGTGTGGCGCGCTCGCGCTTCGGCGCGTTTGAAAGCTGCAACGGCAGCCGGGATGACGAGCCGCTGATGGAAATCAACCATCGATTGCGGCAGTTTATTTACTGGATACCATTTGCCATTTGCGGCAGTCGGTATTCCCCCCATTTTTACCAGGTAAACTTTGTCAAACAGAGTTTCACATCTTCCGTTTTCTTTTACGATCTGTTCGTCTACAAACTCCCAGTCGTAGATTTTCACGTTTTCGCCGAATTCTTTGCTTAGCCGCTCAAATACTTCTTTGAGCGTCTCACCATTACGGTGGATCGAACCCGGAATATGAAATTTACCCGGATAGGCTTTTTCGTCGTCTCCCCGTTTAGTGAGATATACAAACAGCCTGTTGGTTAGCGGGTGGCGTCCAAGCACAACCGCCTCATGAGCTATTAGCGGTGTCTTTTCAGCAACCGCATTGAACAGCTCTGTGTCGAGAGTGCCGCTCGGCACTTGGTTTAATGCCAGTGCGGCGATTTTTTTGTAAATCACCACTCGCTCTTCTTCGCTTGTGGCGTGTTTTAGCGAAGATAAGAGCACCTCGATGGAAATTAGTATCCGTTGTGTTGTCATCTCTATTCTCTTTTCTCTTTCTATCAAAAATTGTTTTCCATATTTGCCATTATAACTTCTATGGCTTTGATAATTTTTTTGGCGGTCCTTTTTGGGATATTGTGAAGAGAATGCCAACTCTCTCCATTTTTTTTCACAATATCTTCCAGATAGTAGTACCTGGTTACCTCTTTGCCGATTACCGTCGTATGGCTAAACTTGAGCTCGGCACTTTTTTTCCCCATTATACGACGCAACGTCTGCTTTTCGTTTTCGTCACAGCGTATGAAGTCGCCGGGCAACTCCCACTTTCCATTTTTTTTGGTGAGCATGACCTGAAACCTGTCCCATTTGTTGGTAGCCAAGATGACCATGGCTACTTTCAGGTGGAACATTCTTGGCGAAAAGATGTTTCTCACCTGATCATTATTTTCGTTCTCTGCATCCATCCTTTCTACCATGGCCTGCATTGCCGCCATGCATAGTCTGGCTCTGGCGTTCCTTTTTTTCGTTTTTGACATTTTACTATTTCCTCCTGCGCCACCATTTTCCGGCGTGATACGAAATTGCTGTTAGCGCTATTTGAGCAAACAATACCCAAAGTGGCGCCGTGGTTGTTGTTTTCATGGTCGGCGTTGAGAATACCAACCCCGTTCCCATGAGAAAAACTAACGTTATCATAATTTGTGGCTGACCATTCTGGCCAGCACTCGCGCCGAGCCACCATGCCAGGAGTATGGTGAGCACGGCAATCAGGCCGAGCATCCACGGCCAGATGTTCATTAGAAGCATGAATACCATTATTCAGCCTCCTTTCTCTGTTTTAGTTGTTGAATTGTCAAGGTCCTTTCCTGTCTTTGTTTTTTGACAAGAATAGGTAATCTTAGCACAAAAACGCACTCTTGTCAAGGGTGGGGAGGCGTGTTATACTGATTGTGCTAATATAAGCGAAAACAGAGCTTTCAGCTGGTAGCTTATAGCTTATACTTATGAAAAAAATAATTATCTTTCTAGGAGCCCCTGGATGCGGCAAAGGCACACAAGCCAAAAAACTGGCGGCTAAATTTGGTTATGGCCATATTTCTACGGGCGACTTATTGCGCGCTCTCGAAAATGATCCGCAGGGCGAAAGCGATGATAAGCAAAAATTAATCGAAATGAAAGCCGGAAAATTAGTATCGGATAGTTTGATTTATAAACTAGCTTTTCGTGAAATTGAGAAATATTTGGCGCAGGGCAAGGGCGTAGTTTTGGATGGAGCCATTCGCAATTTAGCGCAGGCGCAAGAGTATCAGAAATTTTTTGAAAGCAAAAATTTAGCCAGCGAAGTAACGGCTGTTGAAATTGCCCTTACCGACGAAGAATCTTTCAATCGTCTCACCAAACGCCGCGTTTGTTCCGCGTGTGGCGAGATTATTCCTTATTTACCAACGACCAAAGATTTAAAGGCTTGTTCCAAATGCGGTGGTGATCTCAAAGTTCGCAACGACGATGATCCCGAAGTAATCAAGAAACGTATTGTGGAACAAGGCAATACCGCCCTTAAACCGATTTTGGATTATTATGATGGATTGGGAGTTTTGCAAAGAGTTGATGGAATGGGGATGATTGATGATGTGGAAGACGAGATTGTTAAATTGTTAAATTGCTAAATTGTCATCCTGAGTGAAGCCCCGCCAAGGCGGGGCGAAGTCGAAGGATCTAGATTCTTCGACTTGCTACGCTCGTTCTGAATGACAGCTGTATATGCTCATAAAACAACCTTACGAAATCAAACAACTCATTGCTGGTGGCCATATTATTGGCGAGATTTTGGGTAAGCTAGCAAAAATGACCAAGGCCGGCATGACGACCTGGGAGGTGGACAAAGCCGCCGAAGAGATGATCATAAAAGCCGGGGGCAAGCCATCATTTAAGGGCTACATGTCGCATCATTACGACCCGCCTTTTCCCACCACCATTTGCGCTTCTCGCAATCATGAGTTAGTCCACGGGATCGCCAAAAAAGAAACCATTTTACAAAATGGCGATGTTTTTAGTATTGATATTGGGATGGAATACCCAATCGGGAAATCCAAAATCCAAAATTCCAAATCACAAACTACGCGTGGGTGGTTTACGGATACCGCCATAACTTTGGCGATTGGAGAAATTGATCAAAAAGTACGCGAGCTCATGCGCGTGACCAGACAGGCGCTCGAAGTGGGTATTAAGGCCGTTAAGCCGGGTCATAGCGTTGCCGAAATTGGCAAGGCAATTGAGACTTATGTAAAGTCGCAGGGTAAGTATGGAATAATTCGCGATTTAGTGGGACATGGTGTAGGCCACGAAGTACACGAAGAACCGCGCGTGCCAAATTACTATGACAAAAGTTTGGAAAAGTTTATTCTCAAACCCGGCATGGTAATCGCTATTGAGCCGATGATATCTTTGGGCGGTGAAGAAGTCGAGACTGGTCCAGATGGCTGGACGATTGAGATGAGTGATGGCAGCACTTGCGCCCATTTTGAACACACGATAGTGGTAACGCGTTTTGGGCGGGAGGTAGTGACACGCCGACCAAATGAAAAAAGCGAAAAAATATAATTTTTAATTGTCATTCTGAGCGACCCCGACTTTACGTCGGGGGAGTCGAAGCCTGCCTGCCGGTAGACAGGAATCTAATTACATATAGGCTACGCCATATAATCTTATTCGTTCTGAAATGTCCAAACAAATTTGTCCATTTCCTCACTCATTTCGCTTATGAACATTCTTGCAATTGACTTTGGCACAAAGAATATTGGCCTCGCTTGGTGTGATACCGGGATTGGGGTGGTTTTGCCGTATGGTGTGATAAGGAATAAAGAACAAGGAGTAAGGAGTAAAGAATTGAGCGATCTTATCATCAAAGAACGCATAGAGAAAGTGGTGATTGGTTTGCCGATGGGGCTGGACGGCAAAGAGAACACCAACACCACCCGAGTGAAGAAGTTTGGTGGAGAGTTAGCAGCACAGATTAGTATTCCGGTGGATTATTGCGATGAAAGGTTCTCTAGTCAACAAGCAGACAGATCTGTTGGTGGTGCGAGCCGCGATGAGAAATCAGCAATGGTGATACTAGAATCGTATTTGCAGAGTAAAAGTTAGAAGAATATCAGCAAGAATATTTTGTTAAATTGTTAAACTGTTAAATTGTTGTAAAAACTTTAATAATTTAGCAATTTAACAATTTAGCAATTTAATTATGCAGAGCATAATTTTATCCCGGCGCGATTTTAAAGAGAATGATCAGATAATTTCGTTGTACACTTTTGAACATGGTAAGGTGGAAGCGCTCGCGCGCGGGGTAAAGAAAATTTTAAGCAAAAATTCAGCGGCCTTGGAGCCGTTTTGTTTTGTGGAAGCGGAAATTATTCCCGGTAAAAAAGATTTGGCCTATTTGGGTTCCGTTACCCCGATAAATATCTTTAAAAATATTCGCGCGGATTTAGCCAAAAGTTTAATGGCTGGATATGTAGTAAAACTTTTAGACAAACTTATTCATCCTAACGAGCCTGATAAAAGAATTTTTGAGTTACTCAAGAGCTGGCTGGCTTGGTCTGATATTAGAGGTTGTCATCCTGAGCGAAGCGAAGGATCTACATCCGCAGTTGAGGCTTTTGTCGCCAAACTTTTATATATCCTTGGTTTTAGCGCAGATAATATTTTTGTAAAAAAGAGCTGGGAAGAAATCGCCAAAATGTCTTTTGATAAAAAAGTACACGATAAAATTTATCATGACTTGGTTTTTAACACGGAAGTAAAAATTAAAGATTGGGCTTGAAGTATCTTATTAGTGTTTTTTCAGAGGTTTTAATTGCCCAACCTCTTTCTATTTTGTAAAAAATTATTTTTGGACACCACCGACCTCCCAATTTTTCTTTCAATTTGTTTTCTGGCCGTACCGGCGATTTGTCCGCCCACCCGCGCGTCGTCTTTCAATCGCGGTAATCCTTGAGAATTTTTCGTCCTGTGAATTTCGGTCGTTGTTCTCTCGCCCAGCATGGTTAAAATCAATTCAAAGTCATCCATGTGATCGCGGAGATTGTGTTGTTTTAACCCTTTGAGTTTTTTGTATTGGGCGGGCGTGACGCCAAAAGTGGCCTGGGAAATTTCGGCCGTCAAAATTTTATAGTCCCGTTCATCGGCAGCGCCTCGCTTTTGCCACTCGTCGGTT
>JBAYNU010000013.1:0-37352 GCA_041678665.1 Candidatus Magasanikiibacteriota bacterium | reverse complement strand
AAGTGACACAATTTGAAAAAAATGCTCTACACAGCCTAATTTCCACTGTCAAATTACCTAGTTTAAAAAATGGTGAGCAGAAACAGCTTAAGTTAGCGGATTTTTAACGCAACACGAGTGCGTACGCCGATATGCGAAGTTTCGCGAAGCCGCAGGCGAAGCAAAATTAGGGCGGAGGCTTTTGCATAAAAGCCGTAACCAGATATACGCTGTTAGCTGATGTATTCCTTTTCTTTTGTTTTCTGATAAGAAAACTTGTTTTAAAAAATTTTCAAATTTCTTTTTTCCGTTTTGGATTTTTGGCAGAGGGGTCAGGGGTGAATGCCCAAAATTCAAAACGTCGTTGTTATTTGTTTTTAATAGATGTAACAATACTATCGGTGTTATCAAAAGTTTTAATATTTTTTTCACTAATTAAAGAATTTGAACAAATAATGTTTGTCCTCGTATCTTTGCTGGTATTATGGACAACTATAAATTTTATATTTTTAACGCCGAGGGATTTCAGATAATCAGACGCTTTAAACAATGTGTTGCCTGTACTAATAATATCGTCAATCAAGACAAATGTTTTTGTGTTAGCGAGCGTAATGATTTTTTGTGTTTTTTTATCAGTTTGAACCACCACTTTTGTTGGTGAAATTCTTTTTTTATTAAGTATCACATAAGGCAACCCACTTTTTTGGGATAATTTCTTTATGTTTTCAGAAAAGCCCTCGTCTGGTGACACTAATACTAAATATTTCCCTAGTGATTTTATTTGTTTAATAATTAAGTTATCAATATCAATTGTAATTATATTCTTAATCTTGATACATTTTTTAATTTGTTTGGTAGTTATATGAGGATACAACAGATAAATGTTTTTTACTTGCTTGCCAATTGTTTTCAAAACAAATTCTAGTTTGTCAACCTCATTTTTTGAAGTGGGGCATGATCGTAAATAAGGTAAATATGGTAAAATTAAAATAGTTTGTTTTTTGTAAGCAAAGCTATTTATCAAGCATAGTAATTCGAATAATTGATCGTCAAAACTACTATTTTTATTAAATTTGAAATAGATAAAGTCTACTTTTTTAGATCCAACTTTGATAGTGAGTGTCTTTTCTCCGTCGGGGTATTCACTTTCATTCACATGACAAAATTGACATTTTAATTTTGATGCCAGTTTCTTCCCGTCAATTGATGTGTTGCTTAACAGTATCATATTTATGATAAGTATCTTAACCCTGTTCGCAGTTTGTTGGTCTTGTCATAAAATTTCTTTCCTTGTTTGACTATCTCTCTCAATCTTTTGTTGCCTTCTTTAATGGCTATACTCACTGCTTCGTCTGGTGAATTGGCAATAAAAAAGGGAACTCTTTTTCTCTCGTCTAGATATTTATTTTCGTACAATAAGGGAAGGATTTTGTCAACCATACCACCATATCCTTTTAATAATACAACGGGTACTTTGTTGCGATATGCAACTGATAATTCGTTAAGTGTTCCCGCGCCACCACTTACAGCGATTACAACATCAGAACAAAGCGGTAATAAGTATTCTGGACCACCCTCAAACATTCCAGTAGTCAAACCAACAGTGTATATATCACCCACGCCTCTGTCATGATGGTTATTAAATAATCCGATTGTTATACTATCTCTTTTAATACCTTCCTTTGATACTTCGCTCATAATTCCTCCGCCACCGCCCGTAACGATAGTGGCACCTTTTTCTCCCAAAAGTTGACCGAGACGTCGCACGGCTCGCATTAATCCTTTTGGTGCTTTCCATCCCTTTAAATATTCTTCTGAGCCAGCACTACCGATCACACCGACTTGGAGTATTAATTTTCCCACTCCTACACTTCTTTTTTGTTTTGCAAGAATTGAGTGTTTCATAGACATAGATTATTTATTTGGTAATTTAAGAAAATGTTTTTGGTTTTTTGGTAATTTTTTTGCTCCATTTTTCAATTTTTCTACTATCTCCTCAATTTTTCTTCTTTTCCAACCATAAGCCATTGAGTGATTATGAGCAAAAAGATGAGTAGTTGAACTTTTTACATTAAATAATGGCACAAGCCCATTATCTTTTAAAGATTTGCCAGTTTCACACAAATCAACAATAGCGTCAGCAAAAAATGGTGCTTTGGATTCCGTTGTTCCAACAGAAGGCTGAACCGAAACATTTATATTATTTTTTAGAAAATATTCTTTTGTAGTATTAACCAATTCTGTTGCAATTCGTTTACCAGAAAAATCTTTTAGGTTTTTGTATTTTTTTTGTTTTTCTTTTGGTACTGATAAAACCCAACTGATAGACCCAATACCGTTTTCATTATATTTTAAATCAGCAAGATCTGTAATAGATACACCAGTATCGTCAACCAAGTCAATGCCAGTAAGTCCAATATCCACTTGACCGCTTTCAATCATATGTGGAATTTCTTGAGCACGAGCGACCACTATTTTAATATCCTTGTGTCCACGGATTGTTGGTTTAAAAGAACGTTCGCCACGTAATTCTAATTGATATCCTGACAGACCAAAAAGCATAATTGTGGTAGAGTAAAGAGAGCCACTAGGTATGACAAAAATAATTTTATCAGAATAGTTTTTGTATACTTTTTTTGGATCAAAAACTTTATTACCAACTACGATAAATTTATTTCCGTGTTTTATTTTATAAAAACAACTTCTGTAACCATCTTCGACTGCTCCACCTATTTGTTTTACCTTGATAAGGAAAGAATCGTTATCGTTATCTAAATAGATTTCTTTAACAAATTGAAAGTGTCCCGATTCTTCACCTTTCATCCAAATTTTTTTCTTTTTTCTGCTCCAGTAATGAACTTTGCCAGTTTTGCAAGTTAATTGCCATGCTTTTTCGTTCATAAAACCAAGCATTAAAACTTCTTGGTTTTGATAATCTTGTATTATCACCGGAATTAATCCACCCATTTTTTCGAAATTAAGTTTTTCTTGAGCCATAAAAAATATTAAGAATAATTGGAAGTTTTTATGAGTTTACCATTCTCTGTTTATTTTAATTTATTAAATTATATCATTTTTCCCCTTAAAAATAAATCATTTTCGGAGCGCAGCGGAGAAAACTCCTTATACCCCTCTTTAATTAATGAAAAAGAAATTTTAAAATTTTTTAAAACAATTGGGCGATAGCCCAAAAAAGAAAAGGAATATTTCAGCTAATGTATCGGTATATGCGATGTTTTGCGGAGCGTAGCGAAGCAAAATATGGGAGAGGAAAATGGCGATTCCATTGAAAATAATATTTATCGCTATTTTCTGAACCGCATATACCGTGTTAGGCGTTGTAAAATTTTTACACTTTTTGTTTTTTTTCGCTCACCGTTCAATCACGGGGGGGGGCGAATTCGCTCGCTCAATATGGCGAAGGGGCAGAGGGGTAAGGGGTGAATGCCCCGTAGTCATATCATTCGCATTAGATCAACAAAAAATAATCCAATGGAACTTTAATGATATTAGCATCTTCTAAAAGCGTAAGTTTGTTGCTACAAATAACGATACCATACTTAGCCGAACCCACTTTTTTCATCGTGTTTCTCACTTGTGTGCCCAATTTTTCACCCATGCCGACTTCAATCGGAATTATGTTTTTTTCCGCGATAGTAAGAATAAAATCCGCGCCTTTTTTAGAACTATCATGATTTAACGCGCCGCGATTGCTGGCGATAAATTCTCGATGCAAAGTCATGGCGACAATATCTTCCATCAGCCGGCCTTTTTGGCCGATAAAAATTTGCTCATTGCCTGCGACCGACAGAAACGCGGATCGCATCGCCGATGACATAAATTGATAGCGCGATGGTTTACGGACTTTTTTGGAATTTGAGCCATAGGGCATAATGCGAATAAGCAATTCCGCTTGTTCTAATACTTCCAAAACATTGGTTATGGTATTAACACTGGTTTCAAGTATTCCAGAAAGTTTTTGCACACTTACCATGTCTGATTCTGCTAGCAAAAACAAAACTCGTTTAATATATGAGAGGGTTTTGGCGTCGAAACGACCCAAACTCTGCACATCTTGATTAATGACTTTGTCCAACAATAAAGATATTGTTTGATACACCCGTGCTTCGTCCTTCATGCGAATGGCAAATGGTAGGGTGCCAATTTTCAAATATTCATCAATGAGATGTCGGTCAATAGACGACCATGCGCTCATTATAATTTGTTCAAGTTTTTGTAATTTTTCGTAAGCGTCTTTGGCGGAGTCAGCATTAAATATAGCATCCTTTAAATTTTTCTTTAGGTCTTTAACGGGAAATTTACCATCACGAATCATTAAAAATTCAGTAAAACTGGTTGGAAAAAGTTTCTGAAAAATTGAACGGCGAATAACATCAGGATTGGTTTGTAAAGAAACCGCCGACGAACCGCTACAAACAACAAAAACTTTATTTGACCTATCATAAACAGATTTTAATACTGATGCCCATTTAGGATCATATTGCGCCTCATCAACAAAGATAAACAATGGTTTGGTAAGCTTTTCAAAACTTTCACCAAGTATTTGTTCATAAGCTGCTAATACATCTTTGAGGGACGATCCCAAAACATTAACCACTTCGTCAAGTGAAATATATAACATTCTTTGCGGATCTGTTTCTTGATAGTGATTTAAAAATAATTGGGCCAAAATAGTGGTTTTACCAACACCTCGAAGACCGGGGACGATAATCCAACGGTCACGGGCTTCAGGGTTATGCAAAAAATCCCTCAAGTATTTATCTATTTTGATGTAGATATTTCGTTGGGGATATTTTTTGCCTTGTTCGTCTTGCACATATGTTCGTAAGCGAAAAGGGGATTGTACAAATTGGTTTTGTAAATATTTAAGGATTTCCTCCATATATTTTGTATGTTATTTAAGTGATGTAGTAATATCACTTACTATATTACTATATTGATATAGTAATGTCAAGAGGGTGTTTTTGGGCTAAAATATGAGGTTTGGTGGGTTGTTTACTAGATAGGGAATAATTATTATGATAGGAGAAGGAACGGAATCTCGTTTTTTAATTCGTTTAAAAACTTCTTAAAATAGAAAAAATAATAAATATTATGATCAAGGAGATGGCACCAACATATAAATAAGATGAACCGTCCCATATTTTTTGGAACCAATTTTTTTTATTTGGTAATTTTATTTCGAGCTCATTTATTTTATTGAGTGCAGTTAAAACATGATTAGCGTCCCTACTTAATTTTAAGCTATAGTCAACAAGAGAAATCGGGATAAGTGTAAGTAAAATAATGACTAGTATCTTTGTCGTGTTTGGTGATAAAGGCATTAATTGTGGGTTAAAGGTTGCAATGACCAAAACAGCGGCCACCAATGGTGATGTTGTAAAGATAATATTGTATCTTCCCCAGATTATTTGTCGCAGTGTTTCCAGGTGCATCTTTTTAATTTCATCTTTTGATTCGTCTTGGGTCATATCGTCAAATGTGGTATAAATTTTTAATTAAATTGCGTCGCGTTTTTTACAATGGTTTAAATGAATTTTTGTAGGATTCCCAATAATATTCAGGCACATTAACATTTTCTCCGTAAATCTGATAAATTTCATAAGGAGTTCCGTTAATAATAAACGTAATTCCATTTCGTGTTAGTATTTCATTTGCCGCAGGATCTGTTCCTTTAAATTTCCAAGCACGCGCATTTACATTTTTAAAATTTAAATATTTATCTTCTAAAATTTCAGCATTTCCAACACTCTTAATTCTACTATCGACTGATCCTTTGAGCCATGCAATTTGGGATTCGTTTGATATGATTTTTTTACTATCTATAAGTTTTGCGACATGAACACCATATACAATGCCGTCTTTCCTAAAGGCGTAATCATTGATTGCCAATAATCCCGCTATCCCTACTTCTGTTTTTGTAATTTCTGGAGGAATAAACATATTAATTGTAAAACCATCTTCTTTAGAAATGTATTCAAATTGTGTTTCAAAAGAACCTTGTAGTTGATTTTCCGTTGTTTGGTTATTGTTTTTTGATTTATTAAAATAATTATTTACCCAAAAAATTACAATTATAAATAATATGACGATTAAAATTTTTTTCATATTTTTGTAAAATCAATTTTTATAAATAAATTTTTTATCAAATTATTTTTGCAAATGTTTATTTATTGCGTTTGTGATTCTTTCGTCGTCAGTTTTGAACCTATTTTCTATCCATTCTTCTTTTATATCATCGGGATCCTTTTTTAGCTTTTCTGCCCACTTTTTAATAATATTTTTTCTATTAGGATAAAGTTTGTTTTCCAACCAATCTATTATTAGAGTAACTGCTCCCCTAATAAATACATAAGAAATTGGAATCAATATTATTAATCCCCAGAAGCCAAGTTTGTAGTAGCCATAAGCAAAACTTAAGAGATGAGAAAACAAACCCACAATATAAATATGTTGGTTTTTTCTTCCATTACTGATTAAACCAAATCGAGCAATAAAATATGTAATAAAATTTATGATGATTATTATTGCCCAGTTCAAATAATGATTCATATTAAAAAATGTTAAATCGTTTTCGTAGCGTAGCGAAGAAAACACCTTGGAACCCCTCAATCACCCCCTCAATTCACTCACATTCGCCCACCCCTCGCCAATCATCCAAACACAAAAAACAAAAAGTGTAAAAATTTTATTACGCCTAACTACTTATATACCAACTTGTTGATTTTTTGGCTAAAATATAGTAAAATATTTGTTGAAATGTGGTTTCATAACGTTAGTATGAAACCAGATTAAATATACCAAAAATCAGCGAGTAACGCAAATATGTCTTGGTTTAACCAATCCAAACCCATCATTGCCCTCGCGCCCATGGCAGATATGACCGATGGGCCGTTTTGTCGTGTGTGTAGGGAAGTTTGTAGCGATGTCATTCCCGCGAAAGCGGGAATCCACGACTTGGCGGGGCAGATCCCCGCTTACGCGGGGATGACAAGTGGATCGTTTGTCATCTTTCGAGAGATGGTGAGCTCCGAAGCAATTGCGCGGGGGAACGAGAAGACACTGAAAATGTGCGCGTTTGACGAGATAGAGCGGCCGATTGTGTTACAGATTTTTGGCGGTAGTCCTGTTGTTATGGCTAAGGCCGCGCAAATACTCGTGGATAAATTTAAGCCCGATGGATTGGATATTAACATGGGTTGTCCGGTGCCAAAAATAGCGGCCAAAAATCATGCCGGGGCGGCACTCATGAAAGACCACGATCGTGCCGTCAAGATTATTCAAGAAATAAAAAAGGTTCTACCCAAAAGTATTCCATTGTCGGTAAAAACTCGTTTGGGGTGGATTAATCCCAAAGATATTTTGGAGTTTGTGCCTAAGTTGGAGGAGGCTGGCGCAGATTTAATTACTATCCACGGTCGTACCAAAACGCAAGGTTACGCCGGTAAGGCGGATTGGCAAATGATTGGTGAAGCGAAAAAGTGCGTGTCAATTCCAGTTTTGGCGAATGGTGATATTAATTCAGGCGAAGATATTAAAAAGTGTTTGGAGATTACTGGCGCGGATGGCGTGATGATTGGGCGAGGGGCGCTGGGGAATCCATGGGTGTTTGCTAAAATTAACAATGAACAATTAACCATTAACAAGCGCATTGAAATAGTATTGCGGCACGCCGAGCTACACTTGGCGCATTATGGCCCCAAGAGTATGGTTACTTTCCGCAAACACTTGGCGTTGTATTTTAAAGGCCTGCCGAATGTAAAAAATCTTCGACAGGAATTGGTAAAGGTAAACACAATGGCGGAGTTGGAATTAATACTTAAAAAACTTCCTCAATAAGGAAGTTTTTTAATATTCTTTATAACTTTTAACTTTACAACTTTCAACTCGTCATTCCCACTCAATTGTCCCGGGTGGTTTGTTGGTGATATCGTAAAAGATAAAATCCACGGCATTAAGCGCGGAAATTTCTTTCACAATTTTTTTGAGTGTCGCGTCGGGAATGCGTGCGAAGGATACGGTCATGGCTTCTTCGCTCTCTACCGGTCGCAGAACAATTGATTCTTTTTTATCGTATCCAAACGGCACTATCACTACCGGTAGTTGCCAGATGTGTTTGCAATTTTTATCGGCCAAAATATATTTGTTTACGATTGTATCAATTTTACGCAATAAATCTAGGCGGACTTTTGCGAGATAAGCCGAGTTTAGTTGGCTCGTGGTGATTTTACTTTTATCGCCAGAAAGTAAAAACATGACGCGGTTAATTTCTTTGTGGCTATTGGTTATTTGCGGGGCAATGGTTTCAAACTGTTTCCACGCGGTGTTATTAAGTTTGCTGGGAATAATTAGCGCTGGGTGGGCGTAAGAACGCTCGTCACCTTGGACACCGACGGAGCGGAGGGGGAGGCGATATGTCATTCCCGTGAAAACGGGAATCTGCGACTTGCCGAGGGCAGATCCCCGCGTTCGCGGGGATGACAAGCGCGAGAGATCCTTCCCCGAAGGGGTCCCTTTGGGACGCCCGCTCAGGATGACAGGCGAGGACGACATTGTTCCATCACCGCACAAACACCTTATTCCAAGTCCGGGACCAGGGAAGGGGTGTCGACTGATAAGCGCGCCCGGCAAGCCAAGTTTTTTTCCAATCGCCCGCACTTCGTCTTTATACAATTCGCGTATCGGTTCAATAATTTTTCCTTCGGCAATCATTTCGACAATGCGCGGCACGCGATTGTGGTGGGTTTTTATTCTGTCAGCATTTTTAGTACCGCCCGATTCAATGGTGTCGGGATAAATAGTGCCTTGGCCAATAAGCCAATCGTTGTTGTCCATCTTTTTTTCCGCCATTACTTTATCCACAATGTCCAAAAACAAATCACCAATAATTTTGCGTTTCGTTTCTGGTTCGGTTACGCCTTTGAGGGCTTCCAAATATTCCGCTTCGGCGTTATATACATGCAGATTATCAAAACCGGCTTTACATAGAGTGGTTTTTACCAAAGCGGATTCGTTTAGTCGCATCATTCCCGAATCCACGTGCAATCCGTAAACGCGTTTTTTGCCCAATACTTTTTCTAAAAGCGCGAAGCATACAGTGGAATCTACTCCACCACTTACCAGCAAAAATACATTCTTATCGCCAGCTTGCTTTTTTATGTCCGCTTCAATTTCGGCGAGCATGGTGGCGGTGGTCCAATTTTTCTTGGCTTTGCAAATATCGAAAACAAAATTATTTAGCATTATTTTCCCGGCTTTGGTGTGGTTAACTTCGGGGTGGAATTGAAAACCGTAGAAGTTTTTGTCGGGATTATACATGGCTGCCACCGAATCATTGCCGGTAGTGGCGATTTGTTTAAATCCCAAAGGCATTTTACTCACATGATCGCCATGGCTCATCCAAACCGTTGTTTTTTTAGGAACTTTTTTAAATATCGGGGCAGGGAATACGCTCATGTTGGCAAGGCCATATTCGCGCGCTTGGCCAGAGCCGACCGCGCCGCCAAAAACATCAGCCATTAATTGGTGCCCATAACAAAGACCCAAGATTGGTATTCCTAATTTAAAAATAGCTGGGTCATAGGCCAACTTGGGGTCGCGAGCTACACTTCTGGGGCCGCCAGAAAGAATTATACCCACCACATTTTTCAATTTATCCGCCGATGCGTCATTGTGGTAGATATGTGATATTACACCTAACTCGCGAATACGGCGACCGATGAGATGAGTATATTGCGACCCAAAGTCTAAAATAGCAATTTCATTGTTGCTTTGCATACGGGGATATTTGCCAAAATTGATAAAGTTGGGTATAATATATCATATTTTCTAATAAAATCCAATATGTTTAACAACTTCGAAGATACCTTTACTTTTGATGATGTTTTATTGGTGCCGCAGAAATCAGACATCTTTCCCAAAGATGCTTCGTTGGCAACTCGTTTAACGCGTAAAATTAAGCTTAATCTGCCATTTTTGAGTGCCCCAATGGATACGGTTACCGAGCATAAAATGGCTATTGCCATGGCGTTGGCGGGTGGTATTGGTATTATTCATAAAAATATGTCGATCGCCGAACAGGCGACCGAAGTAGAAATGGTCAAACGTTTTGAAAATGGTTTTATTGAAGATCCGGTAACAGTGGGGCTGGAAGACAAAATTAAAGATGTTGTGAAAATTAAAAGCAAGTATGCTTACAAAAAAGTACCGGTAGTTGACGCCAATGGCGTGTTAGTAGGGCTGATAACCGATGTGGATTATTGGTTACCAGATGACATAGATATGCCGGTAAAATTTAAAATGCAATCAGTTGATGATTTAACAGTCGCTAGGAAAGGAGTTAGTTTAGACGATGCTAATAAAATTTTGCGGGAAAAAAGATTAAAAACTTTGTGCGTGGTAGATAAAGACGGCAAACTTTTTAGCATTGTTACGCGTCGTGATATTGAAAAGAATTTGATCTATCCCAATGCCTGCAAGAATGATCTTAAACAACTAAGAGTGGGAGCGGCAGTGGGTGCCTCGGTAGAAACTGCCATGGAAAGAGCCGACGCGTTGGTTAGTGCCGGTGCGGATGTGCTCATTATTGATACTGCCCACGGTCATTCGGTGCGAATTTTACAAACTATTAAAGAAATTAAAAAACTATATAAAGATATAGAAATAATTGCCGGCAACGTGGCTACCGGAGTAGCCGCCAAGGAATTGGTCTTGGCCGGAGCTGATGCAATTAAGGTGGGGATTGGCCCGGGGTCAATTTGTACTACACGGGTTGTTTCCGGAATCGGCGTTCCGCAATTATCTGCTGTAATTGACGTTTGTCAGGCGGTTAAAACCGGCAAAATTAAAGTGCCGGTGATTGCCGACGGTGGAATAAAAAATTCCGGGGATGCCATGAAGGCGCTGGCCGCGGGAGCCGATAGTGTGATGATGGGCAACATGTTTGCCGGCACCGATGAATCGCCTGGACGAGTGGAATTTGTGGGTGGCAGAATGTATAAAGTGTATCGTGGCATGGGCAGTTTGGAAGCTATGGAACATGGTGGTAAGGAGCGTTATGGTCAGGCGCATTTAAACGACAAGAAAAAGTTTGTACCTGAGGGTGTGAGCGGTAAAGTTTTGTATAAGGGGCCGGTAGATAGAATTATTTATCAATTAGCAGGCGGAATTAGAGCGGGAATGAGTTATTGCGGCACGAGGTTGATTACGGAATTACATAAAAAAGCGCGTTTTGTGCGTATTTCCAACGCCAGTTTACGCGAAAATCATCCTCATGATTTAAACCAAATTGAAGCGGCTCCGAATTACAATGTGGAATAATTTTTTAATTAAAAATCCCCGGTTTAAAGCCGAGGATTTTTTGTTTTATATTTTTTAACTAAATTTTAGCTTAATGATAACTATAAAAAACTCCGCAATGTCTTTATGGGATAGCTTAGATAGACCGCTGGCGCGATCCTTAAAAAGGACCGGAATTTCAGTAATTTTAAAATTTAGTTTTTGAGTATAATAAAGCAACTCTTCCTGAAAAGCGTAACCGTTGCTTCGGATGCTATCAAGTGGAATGTTTTTCAAAACTTGACTGTTAAAACAACGAAAGCCCGCTGTAACATCGTGAGGTTTTAATTTTAAAACCAGCCGCGAAAACCACATCGCGCCATTGCTTTCAAATTTACGCCACCAATTCCATCCAACCACTCCACCGCCGGGCACTTTGCGTGAACCAATCGCCAAATCAGCGCCATTTTGGCAAGCGGATAATAGGCGGGGAATATCCGCTGGATCATGCGACCAGTCGGCATCCATTTCAAAAATATAATCAGCGCCCAATTCCAGCGCTTTTTTAAAACCGACGATATACGCACTGCCTAAACCGAGCTTACCACCCCGTTCTATTAAATGAAGAGGGTATTTATTTTGAAGTTGTTTGACAATATCCGCCGTGCCATCTGGTGAGTTATCGTCTACCACGATAATTTCTAAACCAAAAATAGACAAGGAAAATATTTTCTCTAGGAGTGTGGCAATATTCTCTCTTTCGTTGTAGGTAGGGATAATTATCGCGATCATAAATTCAAAATTCTAAATTACAAATTCCAAATAATTTCAAAATTTTAATGACTAAACTTCAAGATACTTTTTAAGTTTAAATATTTGGTAATTGTAATTTATTTGTGATTTGAGATTTTGTATTTGATGTTTTAATCTAATGATTGAAACATCTTGTGCCCGTAAATACCATCGCGATGTCATATTCATCGCAGGCCGCAATCACTTCAGCGTCTCTTATTGATCCGCCCGGTTGGATAATGGTTTTAATACCGGTAGCAGCGATTTTGTCGATGCTGTCACGGAATGGAAAATAGGCGTCCGAAGCCAACACCGCGTCGGTAATTTTGTCGCCCGCTTTTTTGATGGCAATGTCTACACTATCTATGCGCGAAACCTGTCCGGCGCCCACGCCCAGGGTTGTATTGTCTTTGGCGATGAGAATTGAATTGGATTTGATATGTTTGAGAACTTTCCAAGCAAAGAGCATGGAAGCAATTTCGCTATCGCTGGGCACGCGTTTGGTAGCGATTTTCAGATCAGATTGAGCAATGGTTTTGGTGTCGTTGTCTTGAAATAACGCGCCGCCTTCAATATAGCGAAAAGTGTGAGTCGGAACAGGTGATGGCACCGCCCCAGTTTCAAGCAATCGTAAATTTGGTTTTTTCGCCAAAATTTCCAATGCTGGTTTTTCAAATTTGGGCGCGATGACTATTTCGGCAAATACTTTGGAAATTTTTTCAGCAATAGCAGTCGAGCACGGACGATTGAGGGTAATTATTCCCCCAAATGCCGATAGGGCATCGGCGTTGTAAGCTCGTTCAAACACTTCGTCGATTTCGACGCCCACAGCCACACCGCACGGGTTGCTATGTTTTATTACAGCGCATGTGGGCTCGCTAAATTCTTTTATTAATTGCCAGGCCGCATTAGCATCCATTAAATTATTATAGGATAGCTGTTTGCCTTGCAGGATTTTGGCATTGATAATATTAGCGGATGTGTTTATCGGATTTTGATAAGCGGCTGCAGCTTGGTGCGGATTTTCGCCGTAGCGCAGATCGTAGTATTTATTAAAAGTTAAAGTTAATTTGTCGGGAAATTCTTCAGTTTTAAAATGGTTGGCGATGACAGCGTCGTATTGCGCGGTGTGGGCAAAGGCTTTGGCTGAAAGCTTTTTGCGAGTTTCGTAAGCCAGTCCGCCCTGTGTTTTTACCTCTTCAATAATGCCGGCATAATCACCGGGGTCGCACACTACTCCCACCCAGCCGATATTTTTGGCGGCGCTGCGAATCATGCTCGGACCGCCAATGTCAATGTTTTCTATTATTTCTTCTTCGGTAGCTTCTGGTTTTTGGATGGTTTGCGCGAAGGGATACAGGTTTACTATTACCAAATCAATCCACTTAATATTTTGTTTGGTCGCGATGTCGGCGTGCTTATCGCGCAGACCCAAAATACCGCCATGCACCATGGGATTAAGGGTTTTGACGCGTCCATCCATAATTTCTGGGAAGCCAGTAAATTGCGATATCTCTACGACCGGAATACCGGCTTCGGCTAAGGTTTTGGCGGTGCCACCGGTAGAAATAATTTCTACACTAAGTTTATTTAATTCCTGCGCCAATTCCACGATACCGGTTTTGTCCGATACGGAAATAAGCGCGCGTTTGATTTTAATATTTTCTATATTCATAGTATAGGTTGTCATTCTGAGTGAAACGAAGAATCCCTTCGATGTGATTATTTTCCGTCATAGGCGGGTCAGTCTTTGGCGGAAAGAGATCCTTCGACTCCCCGCCAAATGGCGGGTCGCTCAGGATGACAGTTAAGAAAATTGTTTAATAACTTCAACAAACGCTTCTCCCTCCAATTTCTGTACTTTTTGTTTTAAGGTTTCGGGTGTATCGGTTGGTTGCACCGCGCATTTTTTTTGCATAATTATCGGCCCGGTGTCTATACCCTCGTCCACAATGTGAATAGTACAGCCGGTTTCGGTTTCGCCAGCCTTGATAACTTCGCTGTGCACATCCAGATTCATACCCCCGGCGAATTTTGGCAATAGCGATGGGTGGACATTAAGAATTTTATTTTTATACGCGTTTATCAAAACAGGGGAGACAATACGCATGTAGCCTATTAGCAGTATTAGATTAATTGGATATTTTTGTAATTCAGTCAGAATTTTTTCATCCCGGCTTCGCTGCGCTTCGCCGGGCAAGCCCGGCTCGATATATTTATAATTTAGCCCCCAATTTTTTGCTTTTTTCAAAATGCCGGCGTCGGATTTATTAGAAATAACAATATCAATCATAGCATCAAGTTTGCCAGATTTAATTGTTTCATAAATTGCAGTCAGGTCGGTGCCATTGGTAGAACCCAGTATTGCCAGATGGAGGGTTGACATATTTGATTATTTTAGTTAGAATATTTTTAGCTTTATTAACAAGAGGAGGATATCATGCAAGAGACGCAAATAGAACGGATCCATCGTTGTTTCAATGACGGCCAATGTGGCGATTGTGCCGGTAATCAGCGATACTCTTTCCTGGTACGGTTCTCCGGCAAGGAGAAGTCAGACGTAATGGCGATGTGCTGTCATTGCGGACACACCAACTACGAGGAGAAGCTCCAAGGAAAAGAGCTCGAAGTATCGGAGTTGCCCAAGGCGGTCAGTTTTATTATAAAAAAACTTACCGAGCGCGGCCACGAATAAAAGTTTTTTTTCAAGGTTGTTTTCGGTAGCGCGCCCAGCATCATGGGCGCACTTTTTTTAACGAACAGTTTTCATCATTTCCACTCGTTTGGCAATTAATTCTTTCGTGCCAATATCTTTGCGGTGAAAAAGTGGACCGGTAATTTTATTAATTTCTTCTTCGGCGATTTTTTCGGCTTCGTAAATCGTATCGGCAATACCAACCACTGCCACCGTGCGCGAACCAATTTCGTAAAGTCCATCCGTGCGTTCATCCACCGATGCAAAATATAATTGTTCTTGGTTAACCACACCCTCCGTATTAATTTTTTGATTTTTTATCGGATTGTCCGGATAACCTTCGGGCACAGCATATTTACACACTGTCGCTTGGTGAGAGAACCGGGTATGATTTTGTGTTAAATTACCATTAACAATCGCTTGGCACAGTGCCACGAAATCCGATTCCAAAATAGCGAGCACATTCATCGCTTCCGGATCTCCTAAACGGGCGTTGTATTCAATCAGTTTTACTCCATCTTTGGTAATCATAAATCCGCCATACAAAATTCCTTTGTATCCTTCGCCGAATTTGGCGCGCAAAGCATCAGCTGTGGCTTGGTTTATAGCCTGCGCTTCCGTTAGGTCATTTTCATTCAAAAATGGCAGTAGGTGATTAGCGTCGCTGTAAGTGCCCATACCGCCGGTATTAGGTCCAAAATCACCTTCAAAGGCGCGTTTATGGTCTTGCACGACCGGCATGTGAGTCAAATTGGTTCCATCACAAAAGCTCATCAGCGAAAACTCTTGACCGATAAATTTTTCTTCAATTACAAATGGACTGCCGACTGTTATCAATTCTTGGCAATAGGCGAGGGCCTCGTCGAAATTATGTAAATGATCACCGGCTACTTTTACTCCTTTGCCACCCATCAGTCCATCGGCTTTGATCACATAATTCCCTTCACCTAGTTGATGTAAAAAGTTTTCTGCTTCGCTAAGATCAAATAAGCGTTTGAATTTCGGCGCGCCCGGTATATTATATTTCGTTTGCAAATCGCGGGTAAAACCTTTGCTGGATTCCAGTTGAGCGTGTTTTTGCTTGGGTCCAACGCAGGGAATATTATTTTTCCACAAAATATCAGCTACACCGGTTGAAAGAGGGGCTTCCGGACCGATGAAGGTTAAATCAATTTTATTATTTAAGGCGAATTTGAGCACTGACTCGGGGTCGGCAATTTTACCAGTTTCATATCCAACGCAAAGTTTTTTTATCCCCGGGTTATTACTTGATCCAAAACAAAAAAGTTTCGGATTTTGCGATGAGCGTTGAAAAGCTCGGGCGACTGCGTGTTCGCGCGCTCCTGAGCCAATAATTAAAATATTCATAGATTATTTATTTTTCTTCTCCACGTTCGCTGTCGCGTATCTTTTCCATTTCATCCATCATTTTTTTATCCACATCGCCAGTAATATACGAGCCATCAAGGCAGGCCATACAAGGTCGGGTGATATTATGCTCGCCTTTTCTGGTTATAGCTTCCACCAGATCATCAATGGTTTGATAAAGCAGAATATCAGCGCCAATAAAGTTTTTTATTTCATCTTCCGTCATCTGCGCGGCAATCAGTTCGGTTTTAGTGGGCATGTCTACCCCATAGAAACACGGAAATTTAACTGGCGGACAGGCGCTGACAAAATATACTTTTTTGGCCCCGGCTTCTTTTACCAGACGAACAATTTCTTTACTAGTAGTGCCACGCACGATAGAATCGTCCAACAGCATTACATTTTTATCTTTTAATTCAGTTTCTTGTGGAGATAATTTTTGTAAAACCGATCTTTTGCGAATCGCTTGTCCGGGCATAATAAAAGTGCGACCAACGAAAGAGTTTTTGTAAATTCCTTCGGAGTAACGCACTCCGAGCTCGCCAGCCATCGATAGCGCGGCAGTATTGGAAGAAAAAGGAATCGGCACTACCACATCCGGCAAAATATCCGGATATTTTTCTTTCCAACGTTTGGCCAAGTTTTGTCCCATGCGCAATCGCGAGCGGTATACGCTTACATTGTTAATCATTGAATCCGGCCGGGCAAAGTAGACGTATTCAAAAATACAAGGAGTGAATGCTTGCTTTTTTAGTATTCTGCTTTGCATTTCACCGCGTTCGTTAATGTAAATTACCTCGCCGGGTTGGACATTTCCCATCGGTTTGAAACCCAAAGACGTATACATGGTATTTTCGGAAGTAAAGATAAAGTCGCGGGTTTTGTCCGGATTTGTTCGCATGCCACAGACAAATGGTCGGATGCCATGCGGATCGCGGAAAGCCACCATGCCCTTGCCGGCAATAATTACTACCACCGAATAAGCGCCATGAACACGACTAAATACTTCATTTACCGTGACACAGATATTTTCAAACATCTCATTATTTTTGTCTAGTTTGGACAAGGCGGAGGCGAATACATTCAAGATTACTTCCACGTCGCATCCGGAATTGCAGTGACGACCGTCTTTGGTTTCCAATTCTTCCTTGAGCGCGCAGTAGTTGGTTAAATTTCCATTGTGCGCCATGGCAATGCCAAAAGGCGAGTTCACCATAAATGGCTGGGCATCCTCAATGCCACCATCATTTCCGCCGACAGTGGGGTAGCGGGTATGACCAATGCCCCAATTTCCCTGCAGACGTTCCATGTTGGATTGTTGAAAAATATCGCGCACAAAACCCACGCCTTTTTTGAGGTGAAATTGTTTGTTATAAGTGATGATGCCGGCCGCATCCTGTCCGCGATGTTGCAGGTGGATCAAGCTATCATATAGCTCTTGCGCCACCGGTTTATGAGAAAATATTCCAACGACTCCACACATAAATTAGTTATAAAGTTTTAAAGTTGAAAGTTATAAAGTTTGACAATCGTATTGTCATTGCGAGGAGGCCGTAGGCCGACGAAGCAATCTCATCACATTGTCATCCTGAGCGTAGCGAAGCGAAGTCGAAGGATCTGTTACTTTATCAAATCCGATAATTTAACTGACAATCCAATATATTTCGCCGGTGTCAATTTCAGTAATTTGTCTTTTTCTGTTTTTGGTATATTAAGTCCGGTGATGAATTGTTGCATGGCTTCTTTGGTAATTTTTTCGCCCCGAGTAAGTTCTTTGAGTTTTTCATATGGCTTAGCGTAGCCTACTTTGCGTAAAATGGTCTGGATGGCTTCGGCCAGTACTTCCCAATGATTATCCAGTTCAGCTTGAACACATTTTGTGTTCACTTCCAGTTTTTGCAATCCCTTGATGGTATTTTGGTAGGCGAGTAGGGAATATCCCAAGGCCACGCCTTGATTGCGAATTACGGTGCTATCGGTAAGATCGCGTTGGAGGCGGGAAACAGTTAATTTATCGGCCATAAATCGCAAAATGGCATTGGCCATGCCAATATTACCCTCGCTGTTTTCAAAATTAATCGGGTTGACTTTGTGGGGCATAGTCGATGATCCAACTTCGCCCGTTTTCTTTTGGAGTTTAAAAATTCCGCGAGAAATATACAACCAAATGTCTTGGTCCAGATCTTTTATAATATTATTCAAGCGTGATAAGGCATCGTAAATTGCGGCAGAACCATCATGTGGCTCAATTTGAGTGGTGAGTAAGTTGGGATTAAGATTGAATGAGCTAATAAATTTTTTGGAGAATTTTATCCAATCAACATTGGGGTAAGCGAGCGTGGCAGCGGCATAATTACCGGTGGCGCCGTTAATCTTTCCTTCCAATTTAAAATATTTTAAGTGGTTTAGACCGCGACGAGTGCGGTTATAAAATACCGCCAATTCTTTGCCGAGTGTGGTTGGGGTGGCGGGTTGGCCGTGAGTGAGCGCTAAAAGAGGTGTGTCAGCGTTATTTTTTATTAGTTTTTTAAGTGTAGATAAAAGATTTTCAATTTCTGGAAAAATTATTTTTTCTAATCCATTTTTGAGCATTAAAGTATAGGCAAGATTATTAATATCTTCGGAAGTGAGCGCAAAATGGATAAATTCAGATTCAAATTTTTCCTTAATAAAATATTCTATCGCCTTCACATCGTGATTAGTAGTTTTTTCAATTATTTTAATTTTTTCCGCATCGGACAAAGAAAATTTTTCGTATAGCGCGCGCAGCTGTTTTTTCTGCGCCGCGGTAAATGGTTTTACTTCGATTACGGCTTTTTCTTCTCCCAAAGCGATTAGATATTCAATTTCAACCATAATCCGATATTTCATCAGTGCCATTTCGGAAAAGTAAGGGGCTAATTCCTTGGTTTGGTTACCATAGCGCCCGTCGAGCGGCGAGATGCTGGTAAGTTCACACATATTATTGTAAATCAAAAATTCTTTTTATCGCCAAAGCGCAGTTATTTGGGTCTAGCACTGTTAAAACTGGAACATTGCTTGGCATTTGTAAAGTGGAATTAAGATTAAGTATCATATCTTCTTTGCTAGAAAATGGCGGGCAGGCGATAGTTATTTTATCGGAATTTCCAGCCACAAACCCAGACAGAGCATTGCTACGTCCCGCGATGGTAATATAAACTACCTTTTCATTTTTATACTTTTCTAAAATCGCCAGCGCTTCTTTGGCTTGTTTGTGTGCTGACGCCACATGTTCTTCGTGGGTGATTTTATATTCGTCTAGCTTGTCGGTGATTTTTTTGGCCCAGTCAGCGTCGGAGTTTGAACCCATTATTATTATGCATTTCATAGGTAAATAATTATAGAGATAAATCGGCCGGTCCGCAATCTTCACAAGCAACCATTTTTTTTGTGGCCAGGTTTAATGTGGCAACTTTACAAAAATTATCACCTTTACCGACGCCGGTAATTGATAGCTTATTGAGCATTTGGGGCAAGTATGATACATATTGTGGCAATATATTACTTTGACATGTCCGCAGTAATTTGGTTGCTTCTGCGCAGGTCGGCACGTTCTCCAATGTGGCGAATGATAATTTTTGCCCGCCAGCATTCCACCCGAATTTGCACCAATCATCATATTGTTTTAGACATCTTTCCGCGAGATACTTAGTTATGTATTCATTGGGTAGAGTCTCAACATATTCCAGATCGCTATTTTTGGTTTTGATAAAATTATCCGGTAATTCATAGGAACTACCTCGCGCCAAATAAAAATCTCCCGCTTTTATATATAAGTGAAAGACAAATTGAGAGTAATCATTTTCACCGAAACTATCCGTAATTTTATCGATTCCATAGACAAAAACACGGTTATTGAAATCTTGCTCGGTGATGTCATTATATTTGATGAATAATTTTTTCCATACTTCGAAAAATGGCCTTTGTTCATCGCTGATTTTGTATGCGTTAATAATTTTTTCAGCCGCTTCTTTTTGTTCGGTGCAGAAATTTTGTTTCAGCTCTACATCGCTGTACATATTTTTTGGGTTGCCTTGTCCGTCATAGTTTAAACCGGCATCAGAATTCTGCACCTGTGTATTTTTGGTACAGCCCGTACCCAACAAAATAAATAATGTGACGGCGATCAAAATATTTTTCATACAATTTTTTTAAAATTTTTATTTAATCTGTCTATTATATCTCCCTCCGGAAATACAAATTTTTGGCCGGTGATCATTTCATAGAGCATAATATAGCGACGCGAGAGTTCAATTACTAATTCATCGGGTGCAGGTGGGAGTGTTTTGTCGTTATATGGATCGCAGTGTTCTTTGAACCACAGACGTAAAAATTCTTTATCGATGTTTTCTGGTTCCTCACCGGCGCTAAAGCGTTGTTCGTAAGTACCGGCAATCCAATAGCGACTGGAATCGGGCGTGTGAATTTCGTCAATTAACAGAATATTACCGGCGACGTCTTTGCCAAATTCGTATTTGGTGTCTACCAAAATCAATCCATGTTCCGCCGCCTTGGTTTGTCCAAAAGTAAATAATTCCAATGCTTTGCCGCTCACATAATTCCAGTCGGCTTGGCTCATTAATCCTTCAGCGACAATTTCTTTTGGACCAATAGAACGGTCGTGTTCATCGGATTTGGTGGTAGGGGTAACAATCGGTTGGTCAAATTTTTGGTTTTTCTTTAATCCTTCGGGCAGGGTATTGCCACAAAACTGCCGTACGCCTTTTTGGTAATTAATCCATGCGGAAGTATCAGTGGTACCGGTAATGTAACCGCGCACTACAAATTCTACCGGGAATACCGTGCATTTTTTTCCCACGGTAACATTGGGGTCGGGGATAGAGATAATATGATTAGGAACAATATTTTTTGTTTGTTCAAACCACCAAGCGCTGGTTTGGTTGAGTACCTGTCCCTTGAATGGTACAGACGCGAGAATACGGTCAAACGCGCTTTGGCGATCGGTGGTAATCAAAATCATCTGATTCGGCAATTCATAAGTATCGCGTACTTTGCCGATTTTTTTCTTGCCAATACTCAAATCAGTCTGTGTTAAACAGTTTTGGAGATTGGATTTTATTATTTCTTCGTAGGTCATACAATTTGTCATTCTGAGGCGTAGCCGAAGAATCCCTTATAGTTGGAAGTCGAAGGGATCCTTCGCTTCGCTCAGGATGACAGTTGATAAAAATACCCAATTTGCGAGTATTGATTAAAGAGGATTTTACTATCCAAAATTTGTTGTTTTACATCATTAATATTATCACTTTTGATAGCAATTTGCCAGATAATGCCTTTTTTAATTTCTTTTATATTCTTAATATCAAAGCGATTATTTAAGGTGTCAAGTTTACTTTTGCCCACA
The DNA here is from genome assembly GCA_041678665.1 of Candidatus Magasanikiibacteriota bacterium. Taxonomy (GTDB): domain Bacteria; phylum Patescibacteriota; class Patescibacteriia; order Magasanikbacterales; family GWA2-37-8; genus GWA2-37-8. The sequence goes on along the minus strand of JBAYNU010000013.1, from coordinate 15,834 downwards.
AAGTCATCTCGGTAGCGTACGAGGATATTGATTGTACTGTCTTTACGCAGTGTATTCGAAAAATTATCTTTGTCGTTAGCAATAAATTCCTTGTTACTATTAAACAATTCTCCGGATTTTTTTATTTCATCAAAATTAATTGTTGTATTTTTTTCCGGAATAATTTCCCAATGTGAATATTTTTTTATATCTACATCAACGCCGATGTGTTTGAGGGCATTTCTTACAGTAACAGCTTCGTTGTCGGTAATGATAAGTTTAACTAGCCATTCGGTGCTATTATTAGTTGGTTGGTAATTTTCAATTTTAATTGGCGTCGGAGAGCAAGAAATTGGCTGGATGTTCATTTCTTTTTTTTCTGCAATATATCCGCGCATAGAAGTAAAAATTGGTTGGCCCACAGAGGTGCGTTCGGGGTGCGGCATCATAGCCATGGCATTGCCAGTGGAGTTGCATACGGCTGCTAAATTATACATAGCGCCATTAGGATTGACCGGAAATTCTTCTGAGATTTGGCCTGCATCATCGCAATAACGAAAAACTGTTTGATTGTTCCTTTTTAATTCTTCCAAAAGTTCTACGGGCATGGTAAATCGTCCTTCACCGTGGGCGATTGGTACATGAATAAACTCTCCTGGTTCTAGAGATTGTGAAAAAGCGCAAGAGTTACTTGGTGCGGACAGTTGGATATTTACCCAAGTGTTATAGAACCCAGTACCCAGTACATGCTCATTTTGAATTCGTTTATTTACTGCCAGAGCCATTCCCACCGCGTATTCCTTTAATCCCGGTACAATACCGGTTTCTACCAAAACTTGCGCACCGTTGCAAATACCTAAAATTGGCTTGCCTTTTTCGTTTTCGGCTTTGATATATTTCATTATCGGGTCAAGCGAGGCGATGATGCCACTGCGCGAGCGGTCTTCGTAAGAAAATCCGCCCACGATAAAAAAACCGTCAAAATTTTTCAATTCATTAGGATTTTGGTTCCACAAAAATTCTACCGGTTCCATACCGGCTTCATGCACAGCGCGAATAGATTCACTTTCACAGTTACTGCCGGGGAATTGGATAATAGCTATTTTCATATAATAAATAGGTCTTTTTCACCGTTGGGTAAATGATCAAAGTATAAAATACCGTTTAAATGATCAATTTCGTGTTGTAGTAACATGGCGAAATCATCAAATCCTTCTAAAGTAAACGATTTTCCGTTTTCGTCAGTGGCTTGAATTTTTACATAATCATAACGGGGGACAAGAGCGCGATATTCCAGGAAGCTAATACATCCTTCACGAATCGGCTTTCTCGTTTTTGATTTTTCAATTATTTCGGGATTAATCAGAGTATAGCGTTGGCCATGTGTGTTTTCAACCACGCTAATTTTTAACGATTCTCCGATTTGCGGCGCGGCCAAACCAATACCACGTGTAAATTTATGAATAGTTTTTGAATATTCAATCGTATCAATAATATCTTGGATAACCGGTTTTATTTTTTCAAAATTAACCACCGTAGCACAGGATCTTTTCAATATAGGAGAATCTTTTGGCAAAACTTTTTTTATCATACAACTATTAGTTCCATTTGATTTGGTTGATAGTATTCACATCCCCGTTGCCTTTAATTATTTTCCCGATTTCGTAACAATTTACCCCTTTATTTTTAATATGGTTTATCACATTTTTAATTTTGTCCGCTTTTACCACCATGGCGAGTCCTACGCCTAAATTAAAGGTGCGTAACATGTCGGTGTCGTCGTTGCCGGATTTTTCTTTGATGAATTTAAATATCGGCAGAATTTGGTATTTGGATAAATCAATTTCCGCGGATAAATTGGCCGGCAGGATTCTATTTAAATTTTCTTTGATGCCGCCGCCGGTGATGTGCGCCATGCCGGAAATCCAGCCGGTGGGGAATAGTTCTTTGATCGTTTGATAATAACAGCGGTGCGGTTCCATGAGGGTGTCAATGAAAGTTCGTTCGGCAATTTTTTCATTGGCTATTTCGGGATTATCGGACAAAAGTTTGCGAATTAAGGTATAGCCATTGGTATGAAGGCCGCTTGATTCCAGAGATAATACCACATCGTCTTCGGAAATTTTGGAGCCGTCAATAATTTGATCGCGCTCCGCGATGCCGACGATGCTGGAAGTCAGAATATATGTGCCAGCCGGAATCACGCCGGGTTGTTCGGAGGTTTCGCCTCCGGTTAAATCGCAGTCTTGCGCTTTGGCTGCTTGAGCGACAGCCGTTACCATGCGCACCACTTGTTCCTTATTCAATTTTCCGCAGATAATCGCATCTTGGATGGATAAAGGCCGCGCGCCCATTACGATACAATCATTAATCAGGTGGTTAATCATGTCGTAACAGATGCTTTCAAATTTATCATATTTAAAAGCTAACAGCTGTTTACTACCAGGTTCTTCGGTTTTCAAAACTAATACCGGATTTTTGTATTCAGGAAATTTAATGTCATAAAGCGATGCGAAAGCCATGTGTTTATTCAAAACGCGCGGATTTTTGGATGCCAAAGCGTTGGCCATATTTTTTTTGGCGCTGTTGGCTTCGTCGATGTTTACGCCGGAATTTTTGTAAGTGATTGACATAATATTTGACAGATTGAGAGTGGTAATTTATGATAAAATAAGGTATAGAGTTTAAAGGAGGAAGACATGCCCGAGAAAGTTATTGCTGTGATCGTCGTTGACAGCGACGATCAAACAGAAGATGTCGAAACGGAGAAGTATGTCTCCGTTGAGACATTTCAGGAGGACATCTACTTTCGTGGCAAATAAAATTAACCAATCACGAGAGTAGCAGCGGTCGACGCCATTAAGCGCCGACCTTTTCTATAATTTTTTTCTTAACCCCTCGGTCCATTCTTTTTTCGCTTCTTGTAAAGAGCAATTTATTATATTATTGATAATAATTTTTTTGTCAGTAGTGGTTTTTCCGATCGGCACGGCTTCTATGTTGCGTTTGGCAAATATTTCCAATACCGCCTCCACATTTTCGGGGGCGACTTCCAATACAAACCCGCCGGTTTCGGACCATAGTGACTTATCCGATCGCAGATTCCCGTTTTCACGGGAATGACAAGGCATTACCACGCTCAAACCAATCTCATTTTTAAAACTCATTTCGGCCAAAGTGGTAGCGATGCCGCCGTCGGAAATATCATGGGCGGATAAAATTAACTCGGCGTCAATCGCGTCGGTAATGGCGTAAATTTGATTCTCCACTTCTTTAAAATTCGGTTTAGGGACATTAGCGCCCAGTTCGTTAAATAAAGAGTAATACACACTACCACCACATTCATCTTTGCGTTCGCCGATCATTAATAATATTGAATCAGTTTGTTTGAATGACATCGTGATTGTTTTATGCACATCCGCCAGTTTTCCTAAGCAAGAAATTATTGCGCTACCGGCAATCGGTTTGCCTTTTGATTCATTATAAAGTGAAACATTACCAGAAATTATGGCGACAGGGGAGTCGGGATAATCTTTGAGGTGAATATTTTTTCCAGCTTTAGCCACACCACGTGTACCCTCTACAAATTCCCACATTTGTTCTGGTTTTTCGGGGTTGCCATAGCATAAACAGTCGGTTAAGGCCCACGGAATTGCACCTACTGCCGCCACATTGCGCATGGATTCCAATACCGAATTCACCGCGCCCCAATAGGGGTCAATTTTAGAGTAGCGAGGATTTTGATCGGTAGACAACGCAAAACCAACATTTTTAATTTCATTCGGATACTTTTCGTCTTTAAATGGCTGCATTACACCAGCATCGGCTTCGCCAGATTCGACCACAGTAATTCCTTGCACCTGCTTGTCATACTGTTCATAAACCGGCACACGGCAAGCCACATTTTCATGAGAGAGAATTTTGAAAAAGATTTCGTTATAATTTTTTTGTTCTAGCAGGTTTGGTTCAGAAAATTGTCGGTTGGGGTTGGCGTAGGCACGTTGATAAAGTAGGCCTTGGGTCACATCACAAGCGCGAGCGTTAATAATTTCTTCGCCTTTATGACTAACAACGTATTGCCCATCAGCGCGGATTTTGCCAATCACGGCGGCACGTGCGCCTTCGGAGACGTTGGGAAAATCAAAAGTCTTGTTGTAATGTTCTAAAATTAATGGTGTAACATCTGGATGCGCCACCCACATAAATCTTTCTTGTGTTTCGGAGCAGAGGATTACTGAGGGGTGTAAATTATCCATGCTAACTGGAATTTTTTCCACATAAACCTCGGATCCATAGCCGGCGCTGTCGGCGAGTTCTACGCTGGCACAAGCAATACCACCGGCGCCCAAATCTTTAAATCCAATTTTGTCCATTAAATTTTTTTCTTTGAGCAGCTTGAATAGGGCGTAAGTAGATTTGAGAATATGCCGTTTCAAAAAGGCGTTTGGTTCTTGTACCGCCCCTTTATTTAATTCTTTATCTTCTTCCTTCATTTCCAGTGAAGCAAACGACGCTCCGCCGAAGCCGGAATTATCAGTGGGCTTGCCAATCAAAATTAAATCGTAACCGTCGGCATGTTCGGGCGCGCGCGAATGAATAATTTCGTCTTCGCGTAAAACCCCAAGTGTAACTACATTTACCAGACAGTTTTCGTTATAACTTTCATCATAGTATAAATCGCCACCGATATTAGGAACGCCGATTGGGTTGCCATAACCAGAAATACCACCGACTACACCTTCGTGAATCCACTTGGATTTGGTTTGATTAATATCTCCAAACCGCAAAGGATCGGCACAGGCAATAACTTTTGCTCCCATACAACACACATCGCGTACATTGCCGCCGATGCCGGTGGCCGCACCTTCATAGGGCACGATTTGCGAAGGGTGATTGTGCGATTCATGGCTCATTACTACGCCGTATTTGCGCCCTTCATTATCTTTGCAAATTTCTACAATGCCGGCATCTTCGGCTGGGCCCAAAATTACATTAGGACCGCTGGTATGAAATTGTTTTAAAAATGGTCGGCTGGATTTGTAACTGCTATGTTCCGATCCCTGAATGGACCACAAAACACATTCGGCCAAAGATGGTGGACGTTTGAGAATTTCATTTTGGATTTTTAGAATTTCATCTACAGTGAGAGAGATGCGAAATTCTTTTAGCTTGGCTTTGATTTGATCTTCGGTTAAGGAAGAAAAATCAATGGTTTCGGTGGTGAACATAATCTTTCTCTCATCCTCTCCAAAAGAGGGCGAGAGTGTTATTTAATTATTGTTTCTTCTCGTTTTGCTCCAAGAGAAATTATTGTTATCGGACAATCAATTTCTTTTTCGATAAATGTTAAATATTTTTTGATGTTTTCCGGAAGCGCTTCATAGCCGCCGACAATGATTTTTTTTATTTTTTCTGGAGTTAATTCTTCCCAGCCCAATAAATTTTCGTATACTGGTTTCGCTCGACGCAGATCATACACGCTTGCTGGCATTTCACGTATAATTTGACCGTCGATATTATAGGCTACACAGACCGGAAGATTTTTGTATCCGGCCAATATATCTAATTTGGTAATGGCAATATCCGTAAGTCCGTTAGCGCGCACAGCGTGGCGTAATTGTACTAAATCCAACCAACCTACTCGACGCGGACGGCCGGTAGTGGTGCCATATTCACCGCCTTTATCGCGCAGTGTTTTAGCTTCGGTTTCTGGTAGTTCGGTAACAAAAGGGGAATTTCCAACACGCGAAACATAGGCCTTGGCCAATCCAATTATTTTTAATTTTTCATTAAATCCAACTCCGGTGCCAACAGAAACTTGCCCAGCCACAGTATTGGTAGAAGTGGTGTGCGGATAAACGCCCGCGTCCAAATCGAGTGACATTCCCTGTGCGCCTTCAAATAAAATATTTTTTCCGTTTTTGTAAGCATCGTATAAAATTAAATCCGTGTCAGCAATATATTCTTGCAGTTGTTTGCCATATTCAATATATTCGTTAAAAATATTTTCTAAAGTTTCGAGGTAGGGTACATTAAATGCTTTTTCCAGAACATCTTTATTGAAGTTATATGCGACTGATAATTTTTCTTTAAAAAATTCCGGCTGTAAAAGATCACCCAGCCGAATACCATGGCGATAGGCTTTATCGGCGCAGACCGGAGCAATACCGCGCTTGGTGCTGCCGGCAGCCAGTCCGCCTTGTAATTTGGTAATACCTTCATCCATGGCGATGTGGTAGGGCATAATAACATGACAGCGGTTGCTAACTTTGAGGTTTACCTTTACCCCGCGTGCTTTGAACTCGCTGATTTCTTGTAATAATACTTTGGGATCAACTACCACACCATTACCAATAATTGAAACGGCGCCGACATATAAAACACCTGAGGGAATCAGGTGTAGTTTGTATATTTGGTCGTTGACTATGAGAGTATGTCCGGCATTGTTACCGCCCTGAAATCGTACGACGAAATCCGCGTCTTTGGCAAAGACATCGGTGATTTTTCCTTTTCCTTCGTCGCCCCACTGGGCGCCGACCACGACGGTAAGTTTGGACATAGTTTTATTTGTTAATATTTTCTGCGCACACCACTGTATTCCAAAGCAACTTGGCTACTGTAATCGGCCCCACTCCGCCCGGAGTAGGGGTAACCCAATCGGCCTTTTGCAGAACTTCGGCGACATTAACATCGCCATACATTTTTCCGTCCACGAATTCCACGCCAGTATCAATCACAATCGCGCCCGGCGAAACCATGTCTCCGCGTAAAATATCTTTTTTGCCAACGCCGGTTATAATAACATCCGCTGTGAGACATTTAGCTTTGGTATCTTTCGTACGGCTATTGCAAGTAGTAACACTCGCCCGTGCGTTCATAAGCAGAATTGCCAGCGGCTTGCCTACCAATGGTCCCATACCGATGATGGTAATATTCTTTCCTATCAAATCGATTTTAAGATTTTCTAAAATTGCCAGTACTGCCCCTGGGGTGGGGGGCATAACAATATTAGTGTTCATTACCATTTGGCCGATATTTATATTAGTGAGACAATCAACATCAAATTTTGGATCGATGGCATTAAGCACGGTGCTAGTATCAATATGTTTGGGTAGTGGTAGTTGTACAATTAGACCGGATAGATTTTTGGTTTTTTGAATTTTCTTAATAATTTTTAGTAATTGTTCGGTGGTAGTTTCAGTCGGAAATTTCTCTAGAATAAAATTAATACCTAAGCGTTGAGCCGCTTCGCCTTTGCGACGGACGTAAGTTTGCGACGGTTTGTCGTCCCCAACTAAAATAACCGCCAGGGTAGGGGTTATTTTTTGTTTTTTTAAATCCGCCACTTGTAAAGCGACTTCTGTTTCAATTTTTTGCGCAATTAATTTTCCGTCAATCAGCTGTCCCATAGTTTGCTAAAAAGTTAATGGCAAGGCGAAACAGCCATATTTTAGCATAGACAAAAAAATAGTGCAAGTCTGCTCGCTGGCAGGCATGGGGTTTAGTCCGCGCTATATTCTTTATAATATTCCAGCAGTTTTTTTCGTTTGATAATTAGATAGATTAACACTAAAATTGGTCCCCAAATCCAGATTTTTTTTACGTCTGGATAATAATACCAGATTGCCAAGTCAATCACAATCCAATGATATATATAGATGGCGAGCGTGTGGTCGCCGAGGAACCGGATGAGAGCGAGGAAGGATCGCAGTGTCATCCCCGCGAAAGTGAGGATCTGCGACACTATTGTCATCCTGAGCGAAGCGAAGGATCCCTTTGTGTTATCAATGAGAGGGATTCTTCGGCTACGCCTCAGAATGACAGATAGAAGTCGTTCTATCCCCCAAAACAGCCAAATTAGTGCATACATAAACGCAAACGAAGCGCAGATATAATACAGCCGTAGGGGATACATATATTCCGATAGTCGCCACGAACCACCGCTGGCTTGCGCGAAATAATAAAATACCCCTGTCAAAATAGCAAACAATAAAAACATTTTACCCTTATATTTTTCAAAGCCCAGTAGCGCCAAATAAAATCCAATTAGATAAGGCACAAACCAGAGTGCCAGTGGAAACATCACGATATTTCGTGAATAAAGAAAATCCGTAACAATATTTTGGGGTAGGGGAATAATATAGTTGAGCGTCAGCGTTGCCGTCAAAATCGCGCCAATAATAATTTTGGGATAACGCGCGCGTTTGGCAATCCACAAAAATAAGGGAGAAATAATCAAAAAAGCGCCGATAGTTAAAATAATAGTGATGGGGACACTGAATGAATGTAGTAAAAATATATTTTTGACATCAAAAATTCCTTTTTCGGTGAACTGCCAGTAGAAAGGGGATTTATCAAAATCGTAAATCCAAAGTTTTATTAAATTATATAAAAAATATATTCCAATTAGTTGCCCACCGCGCATTATAAGTCGCCAGGTAGTTTTTTTGAGATTATCACGATGCGCATAAGCGATGTATATCACACTGCCCACAGTAGAAATAAAAAATAGCACAGCTGGATAAAGCAGTTCGCGCCAAAATTTAATGTTGGGAGTTACCACAATATTAGACCAGTCGATCAAGTGAATCAAAAGCACGCCAATAATGGCGTAACCCTTGATGTAAGAGATGTAAAAATTGCGTTTGGACATAGCAGAAACATTATACTTGATACTCTTGACAAAATCAATGCTTTGTGTTATTGTATACTGTTGTTAAATTTATCTTATAACCAAACAAAGAGTCTCGCTCTTTAAAAAACGAAAGGTAGGATTGAGATGGTAAATGTAAAGATGTTGGGGGCATTGTTCATAATTGTTTTAGACTTGGCTGTAGTATGTATTGCCATAGCCTTTATAATTTTAGAGGTTTATGGTCTGATGAGCATTGGCCTAAATATTCCTTTGGCCATACTGGCTGTAAGCCTGGGGAAAGCTCTGATTTCAGCTCAAAATTCTCTCAGAACGCTGTTAATAAGACTGTTCATCGACTACGGGTCGGTAGACGAAAACGCAACGGGCGTCGTGAATAGAATTTATGGGGAGTTGGGAGCACTTCACAAGATTAGCGAGGAGGAGCCGGTAAAATTCGCATATATCAGTCATATTTATGAATTGAAGGCTCTTGCGGAAAGAATTAGTAAGACCAGAGAACACCATCAACGTCTGCTCGCCGCCAATAAAAAAGGCGACTAATCCAACTGGTCGAAAGGAAAATGGTTAGTTCTTTTTATTGATAAGATGATTTTTATGGGCAACGACAATATTCGTTGCCCATATTTTTTTTCTTAATTTTCTGCTATAATGTTTGTATGAACAAAAAACAACTCAAAAAAATCTTTCTTACTATCAAAATTCTAATAGTGGTGGTGGTTATTACCGGAGCTGGTTTTATTGTTTACAATCATTTCTATGATGCTAGCACTCCGCCAGCCGAATTTCTAGATCCAATTCGCTTGCCGGAAATAAAAACGCCGTTTTTCGGTATTTTAAAAACCAGGATTTTGATGTACCACCAAATTCGAAGTTCCAAATTTAATGATTATTATTCCGTTTCACCGCAAATTTTTGAACAGCAAATGCAGTGGCTTCAAGACAATGATTACGAAGTAATTTCTTATACCGAATTTTATTTAGCGCTTACCAGTAGCTCCACTCTACCGGATAAATCCGTGGTTTTAACATTTGATGATGGTTACCGCAATCAATATACCCAAGCCTTGCCAATTTTACAAAAGTTTGGTTATCCGGCAATATTTTTTCCCTATACGCGCGCTATTGGTAAACGAACGTTTATGACTTATGATATGCTACGCGATCTTCAAATGGCTGGCATGGAAATTGGCTCGCATAGTGTTAGTCACAAAAGAATGATAAAACTAACTTATGAACAGATGTTTTACGAAGCGGCGGATAGTAAACGAGTTTTAGAGAAGTATTTGGATGAGAGCGTGAATTTTTTTGCTTATCCTTACGGATTATATAATTTAGAAGTGTTAAGAGCGGTAAAGTTAGCCGGATATCAATCTGCCCTCACTACCCGCTGGTTTAATTATTCCAATAAAAAAGACGGCCCTTATTTTGCGCCGCGCCTTCGCGTGGACAATAATCTTGAATCGTTTATCCAGGTAATAAGTCAATAGATGATTGTCGCGCTCAGGATGATAATTAAAAACCGCCAGTTAGGCGGTTTTATGTTCGGCGCGTTTGGAGCGAATGCGATCATTTTCGGTGAGCGCTTGTTTGCGTAAGCGCACGCTCAAAGGAGTAATTTCCAAATATTCATCTTCGGCCATTACTTCCAAACCACGTTCCAGAGTTAATTCCAACGGCGGAGTAAGTTGAATGGCCATATCGGCGTTAGACGAACGCATATTTGTCAATTTTTTTCCTTTAATGGGATTTACTGTCATATCTTCGCCCTTAGAAGTGTTGCCGACCACTTGTCCGCTATAAACATTTACATTGGGTCCGATAAATAATGTGCCGCGTTCTTGTAAATTCGCCAAAGAGTATGATAAGGTTTTGCCGGTTTCTCCCGAAATCATAGATCCGGTATCGCGTTTTTCAATTTCACCTACATGCGGTTTAAAACCAATTACTTCACTGCATAAAATTCCTTCACCACGCGTATCTACCACAAACTCTCCGCGATAGCCCAAAAGTCCACGGGTGGGGATTTGATAAATCAAACGCGTATGATTTTGTTCGGGATGCATATCAGTCATCTTACCTTTACGTTTGGCCATTTTTTCTATTACGATACTCACAGCTTCTTGCGGAACATCAATGGTAACTTCTTCAAACGGTTCACATTTAACGCCGTCAATTTCTTTGATAATTACTTGGGGTTGAGAAACTTGCAACTCAAAACTTTCCCGGCGCATATTTTCTAGTAAGATGGCGATATGCAATTCGCCGCGTCCGCTTACTTTATAATAATCACCGGCGGAAAAATCAATTTTTAATCCCACATTTACTTCTAATTCTTTTTCCAAGCGTTCTTTAATCTGACGGCTGGTAACATATTTACCTTCTTTACCGCAGAAAGGGGAGTTGTTCACCAAGAAGTTCAAAGTAATGGTGGGCTCGTCAATTTTGATGGCCGGTAAAAGAGATTGGTTGGGGTCGATGCATACGGTATCGCCAATATATATTTGAGGAAGACCGGCCACCATCACAATATCTCCAGCCATCGCTTCGTTCGTTTCTTTTTTGCCCATGCCTTCAAAAGTATAAATTTTGGAAATTTGTCCGTTCATTGTTTCGGTAGCGGATTTTTTAATTAAAACTTTGTCGCCGGTTTTGATAGCGCCTTGATAAACACGTCCAATACCCATGCGTCCCAAATAATTATCGTAAGCCAAATTAAAAGGTTGAAAGGCAAAGGGTAAAGAAATATCCGCTTGCGCCGGCTGAACTTTTTCTAAAATAGTATCAAGTAGCGGAGTAAGACTGTCGGATTCATCGGTTAACTTCATCTTAGCGATGCCGTGTTTGGCAATAGCAAATACCGTGGTGAAGTTTAATTGTTCATCATTGGCTCCTAGGTCCATAAATAATTCCAAAACTTTGTCATGGGTCCATTCCGGTCGCGCTGCCGCTTTGTCTATTTTATTAATTACCACGATCGGTTTGATGCCTAGTTCTAAAGATTTTTTTAATACGAATTTTGTTTGTGGCATCGGCCCTTCTTGCGCATCTACAATCAAAAGTACCGAATCGATGGAGCGCAAAATTCGTTCTACTTCCGAACCAAAATCAGCGTGTCCGGGAGTATCCACGATATTAATTTTTGTGCCTTTGTAAAATACCGAAGCGTTTTTGGAGTAAATTGTAATACCGCGTTCTTTTTCAATCGCGTTACTGTCCATACTGGCATTTTCGTCGGTAATCATACCGGTTTGGCGCATCAAAGCATCGGTCAATTTGGTTTTGCCGTGGTCAACGTGCGCGATAATAGCGATGTTTCTTATTTCCATATCCGTGTTACTTTCCATCAAATCTCAATTGGTAGGGGATTAAGTCTGTGAGTATACACTAAATTTATAATTTTGTCAATTAAAATACCGGGATCAAAAAAATAGCACTCATTTTATCATCAAGGGGTTGACACGATTTTTACTTATGATAGGATAGAAAGGCTGGAGTTCCTTTTTTCCCCCTGAAAATGGGCGGGGATAGCCGTGAAAGTATGTATTTGCATAAGTAATCTGAAGTAATTGCTTCCCCGCCCAGCATATTTTTTGCCCTTTATAATAATCGCTCTTACTTTGAAGTAAGGCGATTTTTTTTATAAAAAAATACCGATCGCTTAGAATCGGTATTTTAGAGTATGATTATTTTTTCTTTTTATTCGCTTTTTTAGCCAAAGTTTTGGTTTCGGCGACGGCTTTTTTTTCTGTCACAGTGGCCGGGGAGAGCGCTTGGATAATTTTGTCCAATTTGGAATTAAGAAGTTCAAATTGATCTTTGAATGACTCTACATTTTTTAAGATGGTCGTGCCGGGTTTCTCAAAACAAGCGGTGCAATAAACCGGTTTGCCCGGAATCGGATTAAAAGGCACTTCGCACTTATTACCACATTTGGCGCAAGTAGCTTCGTGCATTTGTTTGTCGTTGCGCATCAATCGAGCGGCGCCAAAGCCATTATCTTCGCGTCTGGGCGCGCTTTGACCGCGCTGGTTTTGAAAGCACTTGCTGCAAAATACCGGTCGATCGCCAGTGGGTAAAAATGGCACTTCGCAGGTCTGTCCACATTCACTGCAAGTGGCTTCGTGCATAGCCGGTCTTTCGCCGCGGTCTCTGCCACCACCAAATCCACCACGCGAACCACCGCTAAAACCACCGCGACTCCCACCGCCGAAACTTTTCTTGCCAAATTTATTTCCGCCGAATTTCTTATTTTTGTCAAAAGCTGACATATTTTTGAGTTAATTAATTAGAAAAACCCATTATACCTTATTATTGGATATAAAGCAAGGGGATTGGGCGATTGCCGGTGAGCTATGATTGACAAAGAAGTGTTTTTAGTATATAGTAATAATTGTCCGTGTTTCAACTTTCCATGTTCCAGGGTCCGATCCCCACCATTATCGGATCCCTTATCCGTTGATTCATCCAGAATCAACGGGCAAGAAAACAAGAGCGGAAGTTTTGCTCTTTATAATAATTCCGGTGGCATTTTTGCCTACCGGCAACGAGATGTGCGACGCACGGAGATGACCCGCCCCTCCGTAATCCTCCGACGCTCCGCATCTCGTTTTTTTATCTATTGACTTTCTTTAAAAAATTATTTATAATATTTGCACAATAAATTCCCAGTCACCATTTATTCATTTCGACTAAACATAGAGCGCCATTTAGACTGTTGTATAGCGAAATATACGAGGATAAACATACAGCATTCCAAAGGGAGTTTTATTTAAAATCACCAAAAGGATTTTTAGATAAGAAAAAAATCATTAACAATTTAATTATTCCCAGGTAGCGCAGCGGTAGCGCAGTTGGCTGTGAGCACATTTTTTGATATAATATTAATATTATGTCAAAAGATAAAAGAACATATCGGGACCGCGCCGAGTATCTCAAAAAGGCCGTTGATAAGCGTCGTAAGAAGATTCGCTCAATGGCGATTGAATATAAAGGCGGTAAATGTCAGCTTTGCGGTTATAATAAATGCGCGCAAGCATTGGATTTTCATCATACAGACCCAAATAAAAAAGATTTTGGACTGTCTGCTGATGGTATCACCAGGTCTTGGGAGAAGACCAAATCCGAATTGAATAAGTGTATAATGCTTTGCGCCAATTGTCATCGTGAAGTCCACTCCGGTATTACGCAGCTCCCTTGAGTAATCAAGGGATGAAAATAGGGTTAATTGCTGGAAGCCTAAAATAAAGACAGCTATCAAGGTAATCAGCAGCCGAGCCCCGCGTTTGTGCGGGGAAGGTTCAGAGACTATCTCGAAAGAGAGTACCCCGCATTTGCGGGGGAAACACCCTGTTCCCAATTTTATTGGGAAATGATATAGTCCACCCCTTAGCGAAAGCTTTGGATAAGTGTAACCAATTGGTCGTCGGTTCGAATCCGACCCTGGGAGCCAGTCAGGACAAGTGGGGTTTTCGGCGATTACGCGCCAGCCCCTTTTGGCCAAACAATCGAATTTTTTGTCTTTCAACATAAAGTTCGAGCCGACATTTTTTAATGTTTCGCGAATTTCCGCCAAATCGCCCGCCAAGGCGATTTTTTTGGCTTTAATATTGGATAAAATAAATTCCCTCACCGGTTCGAGCCGATTAGCGCCCTTGTTTAAAAATTCTTTGACTCTGCCCTCTAATGTCAGTTTTCTGTTAATAAAAACTCCTTTCTTTTTGATATAGATTTGTTTTTCAACTGTGCCGTCCAAATGAGAATCCAAAAGTTTGTCCAATTTTTGATCAATTATCTGTACCTCATTTTGGCAAGATTGAACAAGGGCGCCATTAGATTGGGCCTCAATATTTTTGTCATGCTCAATTTTATTCAACATTTTTTCGGCCCAATCGCCAGGTAAAGAAACTTTTTGAAGCGTTTGTTTAATTTGTTCGGATAATTCCTCCTCGCGGACATATTTTTCATCGCAAACGCCTTTCTTTTTGGTACAGCGGTAATAAACATGTCCTTTTTGCCGTTCGGCCGTGATGTAGCAACCGCACTTGCCACATTTTATCAAACTGGTAAAAATATAGTCATGCTTTTTCTTTTTATGCGGACGGCCACGGCGCAAAAGGACATTTTTAACTTCTTCAAAAAGTTTCTTGGAAATAATCGGCTCGTGCTTACCCTCGTGCAGTTCGCCATTGAAGCGGAACACCCCGCAGTAAAAAGGATTTTGTAAAATGTGCTGGATCATACTACCAGACATCTTTTTGTCTGTTTGACTGATCAGTCCATAGCCGCTGGCAATGCCCGCAAGTTCTTTGAGGCCGTAATTTCCCGTCGCGTACATGTCAAAAATCCTTTTTACAAGTTTATGCTTTTCTTTGTCCACAATTATAGTGTGAGTCCGCAAATCATTGAGATAACCTATCGGAGCCCAGCCCGGCCACTCTCCCCGGCGTATTTTTTGTCTTAATCCGCGCTTTACATTCTCCGATAGGTTATCTATAAAGTATTTGCTTTGCCCAAAAGCGATGTTAAGCATAAACTTGCCTTGCGGAGTGTCCTCGAACCAAAAGGTTGGAAATTTAAGGGAATTTATTTTTCCGGTGTCCACCATGTAAATCACTTGCCCGCCGTCAATCGGATTGCGGGCAAGCCGATCGGGATGCCAAGCCAAAATACCGTTGGCTTCGCCAGCGGAAATTCGCGATAACATTTCGCCAAATATATTTCGGCCGGGTTCTTTGGCGGTTTTTGCCTCGTGAAACGAGGCGACGATTTCCAGTTTTTCTTTAACGGCGAATTCTTTAAGTTCGTCGAGTTGCGCCTCGATGGACAAAACTTGCCGATCTTCCTCGTCCGTTGATTTGCGAGCGTAGAGAAAATATTTAAACATATTGGTAGCGACTAAGAAAAGAAAAGTTTGCTTTTGGCGTCGTGTATCCGCGACAAGACAAAAAATTCGATTGTTTGGCCAAAAGGGGCTGGCGCGTAATCGCCGAAAACCCCACTTGTCCTGACTGGCTCACCACTTACGAAAAAATACGAACGGATTTGGACGAAATTTAGGGGTGTGCGGGCGGAATTCCCTCCCCACACCCCTTCCTTCCGCCCGCGCCGGACAAACGAGGGCTCCGGCGGGTAAAAACCGCCAAAGAACCCGTAAAAATGTCGGCTCGAACTTTATGTTGGCCAAAAGCAAACTTTTCTTT
>JBAYNU010000012.1:0-42083 GCA_041678665.1 Candidatus Magasanikiibacteriota bacterium | reverse complement strand
CATTGCGGACAATGCGGATGGTGATGGGTTGACATTTTAGCTAAATTAGGAGTTAAAACTCTTTAGTTTAGCTAAACTTAGCTTAAATGTCAATGATTTACCAACTAGAAACCGAACGGTATCAACGTGATGAGTTTTATAAAGAACAAACAAAGACCCACGACCGGATCGGTCGAACAACCAAGATGGTGGAAATCATCGGCCTTTTGCTCTTCAATACCAACGGACAAATTATCCTTCAAAAAAGAGCTCCCAGTAAAGCTCACAACCCCGGTCTGATCGATAAAAGCATTGGTGGACACATCAAGTTTGACGACTCCCCATTTTATACTCTAATGGTCGAAACCGTACAAGAATTACGCATCCCTTCTATCGTGCTATATACCGACGAGGATTTCAAAAAAACTTTTCAACTATTAAAAAGCTACTTAGATCATATTGCCATTGTCAAACTACTCGGACAAGGCGATTATGTTTTAAATCGAAAAATAAAAGGTAAAAATTATAAAATGCACCATCGCGTCCATTTGTTTATCGGCGTATATAATGGCGCTACCAAACCGGTGGATCAAGAAGCTTCTGGTACTTTATATTATGATTTATCGGGATTAAAACAAGAAATAAAAAAACGTCCGGAGAATTTTACCGACGATTTAATAATGTATCTAAAAAAATACGAATCCGAAATGAAGGAATTTCTTAAACATTTGAAATAAAGGCTTAATAAAACTTTATGTCAGAAATAATTACAACCTACATGCTCTCCGAGCCGGATCAGCCCATGCCCATGGATCGAGAAGATTTCTACATCGAGCAAGTTGCCGAATTTAAAGCCACCGGTAAACCAACGCGCGCCATAGAAATTATGGACTTACTTTTATTCACCCCGGATAAAGAAATAATCGTCCAAAAACGTTCAGCCAGCAAAAATCATAACCCCGGATTAATCGATAAAGCCATCGGCGGACATGTAACTTTCGGTGATCGACCAGATTACACTGTAATGACCGAGACCCTTCAAGAACTCCAAGTACCATCGATAGTTCTGGACAATGACGACAATTTCAAACGAACTTTTATATTATTAGAAAAATTTATAAACAACACCGCCATCGTACAGTTTATCGATACGCGTATTTACAATTTGGTGAATGTATTTAAGAATGGCGATTCTGCTACCATCGCCAAAAAAGTTGACTTATATCTTGGCGTCTATGGCGGACCGGTACGACCGGCAGATAAAGAGGCCACCGGTATTATGTTCTACAAATACGATAATTTGTTGGAAGAAATTCAGAGCACTCCGCAAATGTTTACGGATGATCTTAAGTTCTTCCTCAGTAAATACAGTACTGAAATCACACAATTTCTAAACCAACTTTAAATGATTCTTTAAAGGCGCTCGAGCACAACGAGCGCCTTTTTTATTACCAAACTTATCCCCACTGCCACCCTTGACTTTTCGTATATTTTATAGTAGAGTAACTCATTATTCCTGTAAAAGTACAGTAATAAAATGCACATTAAAAACTCATAAACGCACACATGAAAGCATGAAAGGACGATGCCATGACCGAACTGGAAAAACAAATAGAGCAAAAAGAGGCTGATATAAGAAGAATCAACGAAGAAATTTCTGGATTAAAAGCAGAAATTGACAGACTGCTTGCATCCAGGGAAGAAGCAGCAATAAAACTGGCGGAGCTCGAATTTAAAGCTGGCGCGGTAAAAATTGCCATCAATAAAATTGTGCGCCATCTACAAACCGAAGAGATTCATATAACCATAACAACGTGGAATGAAGAAAAAAAATCCGAAGAATCGGTGGTCAAAATACT
Organism: Candidatus Magasanikiibacteriota bacterium; assembly: GCA_041678665.1. Lineage (GTDB taxonomy): Bacteria > Patescibacteriota > Patescibacteriia > Magasanikbacterales > GWA2-37-8 > GWA2-37-8. Next base: position 40,245 of record JBAYNU010000012.1, on the reverse strand, counting down.
CACACCGAGCAAGGACGACGACGGCGATAGTTTGTTTCGGAAACTGAATCTGCTCGCCGATAATGCCATGCTAATTCCGTACCACCTTAAAGAAGGTGGAATAGTGGGACCGGGGAAGATAATCTTCAACGGTTTGACATATGACATTTAGAAAGGAAACTCTGATGAAAATACCGATATTAATGGTGCTGATGCTGGTGCTGGTATCCGGGTGTGAAACATGCAGTACCGAGAGGATGGAGATAATCGAAGTAGGAGAAACTTTCGTAAAAGTTATCCATCCTAAAACCGAAGAGGTGATTTCCATGTGCGGCTGCCCAATGGAAGAAAAGATGTATAATAAAGGAGAGTTTGTAACGGTGAAAACGACTAAAGAGACGTTCGAAGCCTCAAGCTCTTATAGTTTGAATTATAATATATCCTCTTCCGAATGTGGTGGATCTTTCCGGTTCAGCTGCGAATAAGCGCAGCGAAATAGTAGGATATAATCAGCGACTATGTATCGCACACATAGTCGCTTTTTTATTTACAAAAACTCCCTCCCCTTTTAGGGGAGGGATACAGGGTGGGGTATTTGTTCGGTCTGCTATACCCCCACCTTCATCCTCCCCCTAAAAGGGGGAGGAAAAAATCCCTACTTCTTCATCCCCGCTTTAATCAACCCAATAAACAGCGGATGTGGACGGGTTGGGCGTGATTTAAACTCAGGATGAAACTGCGAACCCACAAAATATGGATGTTTTTTGAGTTCGATCACTTCCATTAAATTCTTTTCTTTATTTATTCCCACAAATTCCAATCCAGCTTTTTCTATCCGCTCGCGATAATCATTATTAAATTCGTAACGATGGCGATGGCGTTCGGAAATTTTATTTACGCCATAAAGTTTTTGTATCTTACTCCCCGGTTTCAAATCGCAATCATACGCGCCTAGACGCATCGTGCCACCATAACGATTGGTAGCCACATTTTTAGCTTGCATGGGATTAATATGAATAATTGGATTTTTTGTCTTAGGATCACACTCTACCGTATTGGCGTCTTTGATACCCAAAACATTACGAGCCAACTCGATACAGGCAAGCTGCATACCGTAACACAACCCTAAATACGGCAAATTGTTCTCGCGCGCATATTTGATAGCTAAAATTATTCCCTCAATACCGCGCGTGCCGAAACCACCCGGAACAATTAAAGCATTATAATTTTTCAAATCTTCCACGCTAGCTGGATTCTTCTCAAAACCCTCGCTGTCAATCCAGGTCATTTCGGCCGTAGCTCCATTCCAAATCGCCGCGTGCTTGACTGCTTGAATAACAGAAATGTAAGAATCAGCCAAAGTAAAATTACCCGTAGAAAAATACTTCCCTACTACCGCGATTTTAATAATTCTTTTAGCAGACTGCGCTTTGGTAATAAATTTATGCCACTCGCCTTTCTGAACATGATTGGACAATTTTAATTTTAATCTTTCAGCTAATAGCCGACTAAAATTTTGTTTTTCCAGCACAGCGGGAATTTTGTAAATATTGTCTACATCAGGAGCCGAAATAATTTCTTCTTCGGAATGTAAACCACAAAACATGGCCAGCTTCTCACGCCTGGGCTTATCCAGTTCCTGCTGACCGCGGGCTACGATAAAATCGGCCTGAATGCCGCTGGAATTAAGAGTGCGAGCGGCATACTGAGTAGGTTTAGTTTTCATTTCTCCCAAATGACCGGGAATCGGAAGATAACTCACCAGAACAAAACAAACATCGTCTGGTGCGCGCAATTTCATCATACGCGCCGCTTCTAAAAACAAAATATTCTGATACTCGCCTACCGTCCCGCCCACTTCTATTATTAATACATCGGCTTTGGTTTTGCGCGCTGCGGTTTTTATTCTATCTATCACCTCCAAAGGAACATGCGGCACTACTTCAACGCACCTACCTTTGTAATACATACTGCGTTCTTTTTCAATAACACTTTGGTACACTCGACCAGTGGTCATATAACTAAACGCGTATAGGTTGGTATCCAAAAATCTTTCATAATTGCCCATATCCTGATCGGTCTCGTCGCCATCTTCGGTTACAAAAACCTCACCGTGTTCCACCGGATTCATAGTACCGGCATCCACATTAATATAGGGATCAATCTTAACTGCCGAAACATTAAGCCCGTGATTCTTTAAAATTCTTCCAACAGAAGCAGTGGTAATACCTTTTCCTACTCCGGAAAGCACGCCCCCGATGACAAAAATGTATTTGGTTTGCATAAAAATTTAGTTCATAGTTTAAAGCCAATAGCCAATAGATTGCAACCTATTGGCTATAAACTACTGGCTCCGAACTACGAAAATATTATATCACATTATTATTAATTTAAACACCCGCTCTAAGCGGGTGGTAGTGTTAAAAGTTGACGACAAGATTGAGAGTGGCTTCTAAGCCATGGCGGAGCTTAACTTTTGCCTGATACTCCCCCGCCTCTTTAATTGGCTTACCTAAAATGATTTGATCTTTATTCACCCCATATCCCATTTTTTTGAGAGCTTCCAAAATTTTGGCAACACCAATCGCGGCATAAAGCTGTCCACTCTCACTAACTTTTTCTTTAAATATCACTTCTAAATCATCTAACTTTTGGGCTAAAGCCTGTTGATTTTGCAAATCTTTAAGCTCGTCTTTGGATTTCTTCTTTTTCTGCGCTTCAATCTCAGCTAACGCATGCGCGGTAGATTGAACTGCCAAATGTCTAGGAAATAAAAAATTGCGAGCATAACCTTCGGCTACATCTTTTACATCATCAATTTTACCTAAACCGGGAATATTTTGTAATAAAAGCACCTTCATAGGTATTATACTTGCTATTTTGACATCTTTACTGTATTATAGCAACAATCAGTAATAAAGGCAAGACCAAAATTAACAACTAGCAAGCCAACGATCGACAAATTTGTTAATTGCTAGTTGTTAATTATTAATTAATCATATATGAAATCAGGATTCGTTACCCTAGTAGGGCGATCAAACGTCGGTAAATCCACTCTATTAAACACCCTGGTTGGTACCAAGCTGGCTATTGTTACCGATAAGCCCCAAACTACCCGCCATATTATTCATGGCGTGCTAAACGCGGCCGAAGGGCAGGCGGTGTTTGTGGATACTCCGGGTATTTTTAAAGACAAATCTGGCGGCCTAACCGGTAAACTTACCGAAAAAGCACAAGAAGCCCTACAAGAAATTGATGTGATTGTTTATGTGGTAGATCCACAAAAACCTATTGGAGCCGAAGAACGTTATGTCATGTCGATCCTACGTAAACTAGAAATACCTAAAATTTTAGTAATTAATAAATGCGAATTACCACTCAAAGAAAAACCCTATTTAGATGATTATAAAATACTTACTGAAGAAATTGACTTTGCCGCCGTCCTTGAACTTTCCGCTCTGCGCAATCGCCATGTGGAGCCATTACGCCAAAAAGTATTTACGCTTCTCCCGGAAGGCGAACCCACTTACCCGCCAGAACAGTTAACTAATGTTGGCTCTAAATTTTGGGTAGCGGAATTAATTAGAGAAAAAATATTTTTAGCCCTTCGCAAAGAAGTGCCCTATACTACCCATGTGGAAGTGGAAAATATTGAAGAACGTGAAGACATGTTTGTGATTACCGCAATTATTTATACTAACGACAGCCGTTACAAAAAAATGATCGTGGGCGCAGGCGGCCGAGCCGTCAAAGAAATTGGCATTGCCGCACGCAAAGAATTAGAAACCGCGCTCAACAAAAAAGTCTTCTTAGATCTGGATGTACAAACGGATAAGCATTGGGAGGAAAAAATATAGAGGAACAAGGATTAAAGAGTAAGGAATAAAACGATTGTAAAAGAAAATACTGTTTATAAAACAAAACACCCTATCTAAAAGGTGTTTTGTTTTTAATAACTTTGTTCCTTTTTCCTTATTCCTTACTCTTTAATAACTCAAGTGCCTTTTCAATCATGCTGTCCTCCCCCACGGCTTCTTTTTCATAATCTTCTTTCACCTCAACATCGGGTGTAATGCCGGCATCGTTAATATTTTTACCATTGGGGGTAAGCCACTCCGCTACCGTGAGTTTAAGGGCAGAGCCGTCCGCAAAGGTTTCAAAATCTTGCACACTACCCTTGCCAAAAGTTTTCTCTCCAATAATAGTAGCGGATTTGGTATCCTGAAGCGCGCCGGCGACAATTTCACTGGCCGAAGCACTACCACCATTAACCAAAACCACAGTTTTCATTCCGGCTAAACGATGCTTGCCGGAGGTTTCGTGAACATTAATAGTAGTTGAACTAAAACGTTCACTAACAATTTTACCTTCTTTTATCCATTCGCTAGCCATTTCCACGGCACTATCCAAATATCCCCCCGGATTACTACGTAAATCTAAAATCAGTCCTTTAGCGCCATCGGCTTTTAATTTTTTAATCGCGCTATCAAATTCGTCGGTGGTATTTTCGTTAAACTGCATTACGCGCAAATACGCAACTCGAGCCCCTGTTTCGGTTCCGGGTAAGTCTTTATAAGAAAACCACACTGCCGGTATATTAATTTTTGCGCGGGCGATAGTAATATCTTGCGCCTTGGTTGCCCCATTTTTAGCAATGGTCAAAATCACATTGGTTCCGGCTTGACCGCGAATTTTCATCACTGCTGCCGTAGAATCCATGCCAGTGGTATCTATCTTATCAATGGCTAAAATTTCGTCACCCGGCCTTAATCCGGCTTTTTCGGCCGGAGAGTTCGGTAAAGGAGCCACAATTACCAACTGATTCTGTTTAACACCAATCTCCGCTCCAATGCCTTCAAACTCACCCGATAAACTCTTGGCAAATTCATTGGCTGCTTGCGGAGGAAAATAAACCGAATAAGGATCACCCAAACCATACACGAGCCCTTGGATGGCACCGTAAAATAAGTCCGTTTCTTTTATTGAATCGGAATTGACATATTTCTCTTTTAATTTATCCCACACCTCCCAAAATTGATCGAAGTCAACACTGTCGGAACGGCTCATGGTTCGATTAAAATTCAACAGCTTGGCAATTTCCACATTACCTTGGCTATTGGTAACTTGCTTTTGAACATACCAAGTTTGACCGGCAAAAACCCCCAGCCCAAATGAAACGATAAACAAAATCACTGACAAATAAATGCCGGCGTATTTGCGAGCGCGTAGTTTGATAGGAGAATGATCGGACATAAAAAAATAAAATCCAAAATATAAAATTACAAATCACAAATAAACTACAAGCACCAAATATTTAAATCCAAAAACGTTTTGAATTTTATATTTGTAATTTGGAATTTATTTGGAATTTGTTATTTAAAATTTGTAATTTCATTCGCTAATCACTTTTATCTCCGCTCCAGCTTGATTTAACGCTTCGTATAAATTTTCATACCCACGATCAATTTCATAAGTGTTGCGTAAAATCGATTTGCCCGGCGCGGCGAGCATACAAAGCAAAATATTTACTGCCGGCCGAAGTGCTGGTGGTGCCACCATTTCTTTGGGCGAAAAATCACAAGGACCTTCAACAATTATACGATGTGGATCAAGCACGGTCACATTCGCTCCTAATTTTTTGAGTTCAAAACTATACATTGCGCGATCTTCATATGCCCAATCATGTACCAGTGTGCGCCCTGCGGCACGCGCCAAGATTGGCACAAACAAAGGCAGGTTGTCGATGTTTAACCCAGGAAACGGTCGACCATCAATTTTGTCGGGCAAAGCAGTAAGCCGAGATGGGAATATTTCTATATCCACAATTTGAAAATGACCATTTGGAGATAATCGTGAATTTTTTATCTTATACTTCTGTCCCATTTTTTCCAATTTACAAAGTTCCAGTTCCAAAAATTCCAATGGGCAATTGGCTACCGTTAAATTGGATTTTGTAACAATCGCGACCGAAAGATAGGTCATCGCCACAATCGGGTCGGGCATGATAGAATAATTTTGCACGGCTTTTAGTTCTTTGACGCCTTTAATTTTTAAAGTGGTCGTACCAATACCGTCAATGTGCGCGCCGGCGGCATTTAAAAAGTGACACAAATCCTGCACCATGTAATTAGCCGAAGCCATTTTGATGGTGGTATCGCCTATGGCCTGCACCGCCGCCATAACAGCATTCTCGGTGGCAGTATCGCCCGATTCATACATTACCAAATAAGCGGACTTAAGTGAGTTGTTTTTTACTTCATAATATTCTTCTTTGGATTCCACTTCAACACCAAATTTTTCCAAAGCAAAAATATGCGGCTTCACCGTGCGATTACCCAGCTTGCATCCGCCGGATTTAAAAATTTTATAATTTTTTACGCGTGCCGACAATGCGCCCATAAGCATCAGCGATGAACGAGTCTTAATGCAAGCATTTTTATCGATCACACTTAAATCAAGTTCTCCGCTGGAATCCACGCTTAATTTATTTTTACCAAGCTTTTCCACTTTTACTCCGATACTTTTTACGAGCTCAATAATACGATTTATCTCTTCGATTTCGGGAACATCCGCCAAGGTGGTCTTTCCGCGAATAGCCAAACAAGCGCACAAAACCGCCACAGCGCTGTTTTTGGCCGATTGATTAGTAATACTGCCGTGTAGTTTTTTTCCGCCGTTGATAATAAGGTAAGACATAGACTTTGACATTTGAGCTGTAGATTGATAGAATGATTATACTTCTTTTTGGTTATTTTGGCAATATTTGTGTATATTCCTGCCTACCGGCAGGCAGGCGTGCATAAAATTAGTGGTTCTATGGAATATCATGGCACTAAACTCACCCGTAATGTCCGTCGAACAATTCTAGCAACTTTCTTTGCTCTCTTTTTCGTTATCACTCCGTTAATTATCATGTATACCGAAGGCTATCGCTACGATTTCAAAAATGGCCAACGCCGAGAAATTGGCGCGATTAGTATTGATACAGAACCGATTAACGCTACTGTAAATATGGACGGCGTAGAAATAAAAAGCGGTATGCCAATCCGCCTCAACAATATTACTCCGCGAAAATATCACGTGCGTATTTCGGCCCCAAATTATTTTGATTGGAATAAAGATATTGAAATCGCCAACAAACAGACCTTCTACATCAAAGAAATTAGTTTGATCAAAAAAAATTCACCGGAGCTAATTCTACCGCAAACTGCAACATCAATAGAACTATCTAGTGACAAAAATTATCTTGCCTTTATAAACCAATCTACGGTAACGCTTTACAATACAAAAGACAATCGTACTACTACTATCCACACTGCCGCCTCTGCTGATTTAAAAATTTCCTGGGGTCCTAATCATAATTGGCTAGTAATTACCAATAAAAACACGCCTTTCACTACGGCTATACTCATAAACGCTGACGCTCCAGACAAAAAGATAAATCTAGCCCAAACCACCAAACAACCAATTACCAAACTGCAATGGAAAGAAACCGTCGATCCGGAATTATTTTATTCTACTAATCAAGAAATTAAATCTTTTAAACCAATTACCGGCAATACGTATCTGGTGACCAAAAATATTTTTTTAGATTGGTTTATGGAAAATGGAACACTTTGGACTTTACAAACCACTACTAACACTATCGGATTTAAAATTATTAAAGACACCATCGGATTTGCTTCCGAATACCAAATTGCCGACGCTAAAAATTTACTAAAAAATTCTCACTCTCTTTCTATTATCCAAGCAATTCGCGACCAAATTCTTCTTAAATTTAATGACCAATCGCTGATGCTTCTTTGTACACACCGCGCCGTATTCAAAATAGCCGGTGATAAATTTACCATTTCTCCCTATAACAACTGGTGGTTATTTTGGACGCCGTGGGAACTTACTACTTATAGCGAAGGTGACGAGCCAATACTTCTTAACCGCTCGGGCGAAGGACTACAGCAAGTCTTGCCAATGGATAAATTTAATACTTTGGCTTTAGTATGGAACAACAAAACTACCGCTCTTTTTCCCTATTATCTAGTAACCCATGATTTAATATCTTCTTCTGTTACTGGCGCGACGGCTGACAACGTCAATCACATTTTATATTTCAGCGGAAAAATTAAAGATGAGGAAGGAATTTGGAAATTATCTTATTAATCCCGTTGTCATGTTAAGCACAACGAATATGCTCAACATGACAACTATTCATATACAGGCTACGCCATATAATTTCATTCGCTCGGAAATGCACTCATTCAAAAATAATTAAATAAATTTAATTATTTTCTCACAAATTAATTTCCCTCATTCATTTCAATTATGAAATTAACTATTTTTTCCGACGGCGGTGCGCGTGGCAATCCGGGCCCGGCGGCTAGCGGTGTGGTAATAAAAAATAATAACGGCGAAACCGTGGCGGCATTTGGAAAATATTTAGACGAGCAAACTAATAATTACGCCGAATACATGGGATTAATTTTGGGATTAGAAAAAGCAGCTGAACTAGGCGCTACCGAAGTTGAATGCGTTTTAGACAGTGAATTAGTAACCAAACAAATGAAACGCGAATACAAAGTAAAAGAATCTACTCTGCAAAAACTTTTTATCAAAGCTTATAATTTAACTACAAAATTCAAAAAAATCTCTTTTCGCCACACCTTACGTGAGAACAACAAAGAAGCGGACGCGCTGGTAAATCAGACGCTAGATCAAAATAGATAAACAAACTAAAAAACGACCAGTTTATTACAGGTCGTTTTTTATTTCTTCTAATTTTTTACGCGTATCGCGTGAAACTTTTTTAGGAATACGAATTTTTACTTTGATATAATGATCGCCGCGCGTAGAACGGCTGAGATGTTGAATGCCGTGGCCTTTAAGACGAATTAAAGCACCAGACTCTGTGCCTTCGGGAACGACAATTTTGAGTGGTCCATCAATTGTCTCGATATCAATTTTGTCACCCAATACCGCCTGCACGAAATTAATTTCACTTTCAGTATAAACATCAAAACCCTCACGATGAAAAATTTTGTTGGATCGAACATGTACTTGCACATACAGGTCCCCTGTGCTACCGCCATGTGGAGCCGCTTCACCATAGCCGGAAAGTCGAATAGACTGACCATCATCAATACCGGCAGGAATTTTTACTTTGACAACTTGGGACTTGGCAAGCACGCCATCACCACCGCAATGTTTGCATTTTTTACTAGGATGTTCACCTCTGCCCTGACAAGTTGGGCAAGTAGTAACAGTTTGCATCGCGCCTAAAAATGTTCGCTGAACCTGAACCACTTGACCTTGACCATGACAAGTGCCACATTTTTCCATTTTACTGCCAGGCTCGGCGCCGGTACCGCCACACACGTCACAGGCGGATTGCTTGCGCAAATTCAAATCACGCTCAATGCCGAATGCGGCTTCTTTAAAATCTATTTCCACATCAACTTGAATGTCTCTACCCTGCGCTCGGCGACCACGACCACTGCGAGATTGACCACCGCCAAATAAGTCACCAAAAATATCACCGAGGCCACCGCCGAAATCAAAGTTCACGCCTTGGCCGCCACCCTGTTGACGAAACGCGTTCATGATATCTTCCCAACTGCCACCAGCGCCACCCCAACCGCCCTGTTGTTCAAAGTCCGATCCGAATTGATCAAACTTGGCACGCTTATCGGCGTCTCCGAGTACCTGAAAAGCCTCGTTTATTTCTTTAAACTTTTTTTCATCACCACCCGGTCGGTCGGGATGATGTTGCATGGCGGCTTTTTTGAACGCCTTTTTTATTTCATCGGCAGTGGCATTTTTCTCCACGCCGAGAATTTTGTAGTAATCTTTGGACACAATATTTAATTTATATTTTTTTATTAAAATTTTCCAGCCAACACTCTATCTTTAACCGCCGCTTTTAATATCTGCTTTATCAATTCTTGTGGCGCGCCAAGATACAACCCTCTTTCCACCGGCGCCTCGCTTGTTGTTGTTCTCTCCCCATCCTTATCAAGCGGGTATTCTCTTATATCCAAAATTTTTCTAATGTCATCATCGGCAAAATTAATGCCGCCACTAATACTAGAACTATCCATTCCTTTTTTATTATAAACAGCTAATATACTATCAGTAATTTTCTCTATTGCCTCTAAACGATCTGCACGTTTAATTTCTCCTGTTTGTTCTCTTCTGGCTAATTCTTTTATATTCTCAAATTCCAAAAAACTATTGGCAGAATATTGTCGAACATGTTTCTCGTCTGGAAATTTAAAAGCTATTCCGGTTGATACCTCAACGCCAATTTCTCTAAATCCAATACTTCCTTCATAATCATTCAGCACTTTTGATTTTTCGCTAATGACAGCTTCGACTAGCTGGTTCAGCTCTTTTATAATTGTTTTTTTAACCTTATCAGGAGAATTTTTGTCAACGGCATTACCTTTAAATTTATCACCGTCTACTCCAAAATATATAGGCAATGTATCTAGTCCAACTAAAAATTTGTTTGAGCCCTCTCCAAAATTAGGTAATGCCCCCATCATTTTTTCTACCTTACCGGCCGCCACTTCTTCGGTGTGTTTGGAACGAAACTTATCCTCGGGATTGGCATGTGGGCTAATGATATCTTCGTAATTTCGTTTAATAGCTTTCTCATCTATATCTTCAATTAACACACCGCTTACTGATTTGAAGCCAAACTTCTTAAATACCTCTTGTCTATATTTTGAAGTAGTAGCAATTACCAAATCAAAATTAAAAAGCTTCTCATATTCCTGCTCTACAATTTGCGCTAATCTAATTTCGTTATTACTATTAGATTCACCTGTCATATAAATATTTTATCAACTCAATTTTGATACTTTTTTACACCGAGAATTTTGTAGTAGTCTTTGGACACGGTATTGTTGACTAATTTTTAAATATTTGCTAAGGTTAAATTGGCTTCATTTCGGGATTTTTATGAGCTAATGCGGCCACAGCCCGCATCGAACATCCCAAGTGCACTGGGAAAAGAAGTATCTTTGTCGCCCGACACTATCTGTGACACTAAATTGAAGTGTAATGGAGCCAAACCGCCGGTAAGGGAACTGGTACCGCCCATTTATTTTAGATGTGCGTTATAGTCCCAGCTATTTTAAAGCACCCGGCGGCTTTTTTATTTCGTCGGCAGTAGCGTTTTTCTCCACGCCGAGAATTTTGTAGTAATCTTTGGACATGTAAAATCGTTAGGACGCGACCATTGGAAGCATATTTGTCATCCTGAGCAAAGCGAAGGATCCCTTCGACTTTACCTTGCAACAAATAATTCCCAACCCACACTCAAATCATTCCAATGTGGGTTAACGGTCTTTATTAACTCTTCTTTAAATTTTCTTGTTTTGCCTTTTAAATATTTTTCACGAGCTATTGCTTGTTTGATATCGTGATAATCTTCATAATATACCAAGCGACTACAACCATATTTCTGTGTAAATCCTTCTACTTGCCCTTGCTTATGTTCTGACAAACGACGCTCTAAATTATTTGTAACGCCGATATATAGCGTACCACTATCACTCGCCAAAATATACACAAAATAACTGTGGTTTTGCATAAGAGAAGGGATTCTTCGCTTTGCTCAGAATGACATTAAAAATCTTGCACAAAAAAATGTAAGGATGACAAAACAAATTATTTCACCACCTCGCCCTCAATCGGTCCTTGGTCTTGTTTGGGAGCATCACCGCTCGGCTGGTCGCCTGCTTTGTCCGCCGTAGCTCCACCCTGCGGGGGCTGATTCGCCGCGTACATCTTCATTCCCACCGCCTGAGCGGCCTTGGAAAGGGCTTCGGAGGCCTTTTTGATAGCTTCCACATCGTCTTTATCCTTGCAATCCTTCACATACTTAATCCCCTCTTCGACGTTCTTTTTTTCGTCGTCGGTAATGGCGACTTTTTTCTCTTCCACTTCTTTCATCATTTTTTCACTGGTGTACACCATGGTGTCGGCCAAATTGCGCACCTCGATGAGTTCTTGTTTTTTCTTATCTTCATCGGCGTGCAATTCCGCTTCTTTTTTCATTTTTTCCACTTCGTCTTTGGACAAACCAGAAGACGCGGTGATCTTAATGCTTTGTTCTTTGTTAGTGGCTTTGTCTTTGGCTTTGACGTTTAAAATGCCGTTGGCATCAATGTCAAAAGTCACTTCGATTTGGGGAACACCTCTGGGGGCCGGTGGAATACCGTCGAGCATAAAACGACCAAGAGTTTTATTATCACTGGCCATTGGGCGCTCGCCTTGCAAGACATGGATTTCCACGCCCGGCTGATTATCCGCCGCAGTGGAAAACACCTGGGTCTTGGAAGTCGGGATCGTAGTGTTGCGCTCAATGAGTTTGGTCATCACCGAGCCCATGGTTTCAAGCCCGAGCGAAAGCGGAGTCACATCCAAAAGCAAAATGTCTTTGACATCACCTTTGAGTACACCACCCTGCACGCCCGCGCCAATCGCTACCACCTCATCCGGGTTCACAGTAATGTTGGCTTTTTTGCCAAAGAATTTTTCTACTGCCGCGATTACCATTGGCATGCGGGTCATACCACCCACCATCACCACCTCGTGTAAATCACCCACCTTAAGTTTGGCATCATCAAGCGCTTTTTGCACCGGAATCAAAGTTTTTTGGACCAACTCCCCCACTAATTCTTCCAACTTAGCGCGCGAAATTTTCATCACCAAATGTTTGGGGCCATTGGCATCGGAAGTAATAAACGGCTGGTTGATTTCACTTTCTTGAGCAGTGGAGAGTTCAATTTTCGCTTTTTCCGCCGCCTCTTTGATGCGCTGTAAAGCGAGATTGTCTTTGGACAAATCTATGCCTTCGGTTTTCTTGAACTCATTCAAAACATAACTGATAAGCACTTGATCAAAATCATCACCACCGAGGTGAGTGTCACCGTTGGTGGAAAGCACCTGCACATTATCCGGAGCGACTTCAAGAATGGAGATATCAAAGGTGCCACCACCAAGATCGTAAACCGCGATTTTTTGTTCGGTCTTTTTATCAAAGCCGTAAGCAAGAGCAGCGGCGGTCGGTTCATTCACAATACGCAAAACATTGAGGCCAGCGATCACGCCGGCATCTTTGGTAGCTTGGCGTTGAGAATCGTCAAAGTAAGCCGGCACGGTAATAACCGCATCAGTAATTTTTTCTCCGATGCGCTCTTCGGCGTCCGCTTTCATCTTCGCCAAAATCATGGCCGAAATTTCTTGCGGAGAATATTCTTTGCCCTGCATCGCCACTTTTACACCCTCGCCCGCTTGCACGATTTTGTACGGCATGAGCTTGAGATCGCGTTGCACTTCAGGGTCGTTAAAATGACGACCAATCAGGCGCTTAATGGAATATAAGGTGTTTTCCGGATTGGTGACGGCCTGGCGTTTAGCCAATTGACCCACGAGCCGTTCACCGGATTTACTAATCGCCACGACACTTGGGGTCGTGCGCGCGCCTTCTTTATTTTCCAGCACCTTGGGCTGTCCGCCCTCAATGATGGCCATACAGGAGTTAGTTGTGCCGAGATCGATACCTAATACTTTACTCATAGTGTTTATGTCATCCCGACGAAAGTCGGGATCTTTACCTGTCATTCCCGCGAAAGCGGGAATCCAGAATTTTTAGTTATTAATAAAATTATTAATTATTTAAACTATTATCTAACCCACATTGTATCGTAGCTAAAATCATTATTTGCATAATCGTAATACACGTCAACCTGTTTCCCTCTAATTTTTTCTCCACTAATTAAGATTGACCCGAGTTTAGTTTTGGGAAGCCCTGCTTTATCAAAATATTTTATTAAAAAAGAAATTTCAAAACTTCCTAAAAAATTTGAGTCAAATTTAGTAAAAGTATGAAAATTGCTATTTCTTCCAAATCTCGCTAATAATTTTCTACCTCCAATATATTGCCAAAGAGTACTACTTACAAAGTTCTCACCAAAAATATCATGACATGGTAATTGCTCCCAATTTTGACTAAAATTTTTTATTTTAACATCTGGATTAAAATAAAACAATATTTTATAATTATCTACGTTATTGCTTCCTAAATTGTCAACAAACACACTTGTAGTAACGAAATTTGTAAAATGATTTGCATTTATCTGTCCTAGTTTTTGACCGCCAGCCTTAAATTTTACATCCAATTCAGCCATTGATGCATAATCTTTATACTCTAAATAAGTCACATAGCTTCCAAATCCAACAACAATAATCGCCGTCATTACACTTAATAAAAATGAAATTTTATCTATCCAATCTTTTCTAACTTTTATTTCTTCCATATTTTTTAATTTTCACGCATAATTCTTTTTTATCTAAATTTTCCATAAATTATTTTTCACTTTTACCCTCACATCTTGACAAACCCTTCAAATATGGTATACTATATTCATCACGACGAATTGGGTTCCTAGCGGGTTTTGTACCGCCTGGAGCCTTTTTCATTTATATTCCAATTTATGTCGCAATGTACTGACGAAATCAAAAATATTGTTTTCCGGAGTGCTTAGCCGTTTCAATAATCCCGAATACCTGTCTTGATTGGGAACTAACACTTTCAATAATTTATTTTGCTCCAACAAATACTGGGCTAGGCAAAAGAAATCACCATCGCCTGATACCAGTAGCGCTTTATTAAATTCATCGTACTGAATCATCGTGTGCAAAACCAGTTCGGCATCCACATTGCCTTTGGTAGTACCGTCTGGCAGTTCCAATGTCGGCTTGAAAACGCATATATACCCGTAGTGTTGTAGTGCAGTATAAAGTTGAGTATTGCTAAACACATAACCGATAAATATAAACGCTTTTTCAACATTGTACTTCTCTTTTAGATACACTCGGAAACGTTTGAAATTCAACTTCCAACCCAATGCCCTGATACTCAAATTAAGATTCTGACTGTCAATGAACGCGTAATTGTTTTGCCTTGGCATATTCCCTCCTTAAAAATTAATTTTATCCTCCCATTGGTCCCGCCTGAAAACAGGCGGGACTATTGAAGGACAAACTGTTTATACTAAGATTTTATATCATCTACTTTTTTCTCCCAATCCAATTGATCACTCAGCCAACTTAATCCTCTCTGGGAAATAGAACCGTTATTATTAGAAGTAACTCGCACAACTATCTCTCCATTGGATTTACTTTGCCAAGTCGTCCTATTAGCATTAGAAGTCCATTCAAACTTAGGAGAAAATTTTTGGTCAGCTATCATATGGGGGTTCACTGCTTCCCAAAAAGATTTAATAAATCTACTGGCGGTAGATTCGTCACTAAATGTTAAACGAAAGTTATCTTTTAAATCCACTGAGCTCCAACCTATAATGCTATTCTTAAAACTCTCCACATTATTAGCTACGAAATCAATATCTTTAGAGTCACAACGCTCTGTTGACATATAATTATTTCATAAAAATATTCTTTTTGTTTGTGTCGCTCGCGAGCAACAGAACTTTAGTCTTTTCCGAAAAGTTCAATAAATTTCTCCCGACTTAAATCAAGCTTCCTTACGCTAGGTCTGTGACCAGTTAATAAAAATTCTTCTAAACTACGTTTATTAAATTGCAAAGCCATTTTTTGACTACTGTTTATTCTGTCTTGCTCCGGCACATCCTGAAGTGTTACTTCCTCACCAAAAATCGCATTTATCGACATGCTAAACTTATCCGCCAATAACCACGAACTCATACTAATTTTTTGTACCGTCGCAAAATCACCGCTTTTAAATTTTTGCGCAATAATCTTAAATCCATCAATTACTTTTTCCAATAATTCTCCAGGATTTTTAACTGGTCCAGGTGACAATTCTATTTCTAATTTTTGTTTTTCTCCATCTTTCTCAATAACATATCCTATTATTTCATTAACTAGCCCTGGCAAATCTAACTTCGTTTCCATCCAACTCGCCATTAATGTCTCGGCCATTTTACTCTCTGACAACGCTTTGGCTAATTTTTCCTTGGTAAAAACCCCTTTTTCACACCAAACAACAGCTTGTCTTAAAATTTCCGCATATTCTCTTGATTCTACTATCATCGCTTCTATTGCTTCGGCTGGAATAAAACTTTCATGTTGCGTGCTGGGGTCGGTTATTTTCCAGTTAGCAATGACTCTATCAATTTCTTCGCCCATTTGATTAACATCAGGCACGGCATTATCAAGAAAAATTTCACACATTCTTCGGTTCATTTGTCTTCTCTGTTCGGCGTCATTATGTTCGGTAAATAATTTCTGATAGGTTTCAAAGCTTCGCGCAAACCGCAAAAAACCTTGGCTAGCCAAAAATTCTTGAACTTTATCTGTTTCAAATTCGCCCATAGTACTTTCCTCTATTATTAAATAAAATGATATAAAATTATTCGCTATACTCAGAGTGAGAGACATCTATTTTTTGGCCTTCTTAACAACCTTCACATTAATCTGTTTCGACACACTCGCCGGCGCTTTGGGGCAGGTGATTTTCAAAACCCCATCTTCAAACTCGGCGCTGACTTTATCTTCCACCACCGGCGCAGGAAGAGCGACTTGGCGGAAAAACGCGCCACTGCGGACTTCTTTGCGGTAATAATTCTTTTCATCCACTTCGTGCTCTTTTTTACTTTCACCTTGAATGGTTAAAACGCCTTTTTCCACGGTGATTTTTACATCATCGGGATTGATACCGGCAAGCGGTGATTCCACCACGACCGCTTTGTCGGTTTCATACACATCCATAGCCGGTGAAAACGCGCGCCGATTCAACATCTCCTCCATTTCGGCAAATGGATCCCACATGGGGTTGTAACGAATAATTGACATATGGTTGCTATATTATTTTGTCATTCTGAGCATAGCGAAGGATCCCTTAACCCCTGCGACAAGGGATTCTTCGCTATGCTCAGAATGACAGTTGAAATTATTTACTAATTATGACGCGGGCCGCGCGGATGACGCGCTCGCCCATTTTATACCCTGGCATAATTTCTTTGATAATCACTCCGGGCTCGGTGTCTTCGGCCACTTCTTCACCCGCGGCTTCGTGTACCGCCGGATCAAACTTTTCTCCCACGGTTTTTATTTCTTCCACGCCGTGTACTTTCAAAATCTCCACAAATTGACGTAATACATGTTTTACTCCTTCCACCCAAGCGTCGCTGCCGCTTACTCCTTGTTCCTTACTCTTTACTCCTTCAATCGCCAATTTAAGATGATCATACACCGGAATAA
The DNA here is from genome assembly GCA_041678665.1 of Candidatus Magasanikiibacteriota bacterium. Classification (GTDB taxonomy): domain Bacteria; phylum Patescibacteriota; class Patescibacteriia; order Magasanikbacterales; family GWA2-37-8; genus GWA2-37-8. Next base: position 23,019 of record JBAYNU010000012.1, on the reverse strand, counting down.
ATTCCTCCAAAATCTGCTGTTCGCTCATCTGTGCCCATTCACCACGGCGCTTAATCGTCTCAGCTTGTAAATTTTTGTAATCTGCCAAAGCGCGTTGCCAACCGGTTTTATATTCTTCGCATTCTTTTTTCGCGTCTTCGCATTTTTTACATTTATTTCCAAACAAACTATGCTTTTCTTTTTTATTTTTATCTAAAAATATTTTTATTAGTGGCAAAACCGTCGGACCAATTTCCAAAGTATCGAGCGCTTTTTGGGGGTCAACCCAAATTGTTTCTTCCACTTCTTCATTGGCGACAACTTCCCCGCCCACATAATGCCCAAGAAAATCAAAAAATATAAAATGCTTTTTGATTGTAAAATGGGGCGGACGAATCGCATCTTGATATTGCAAAAATTCCAATTTGTCTATATCCAAGCCCACTTCTTCTTTAATTTCTCTAATCGCCGCTTGTTCGCAAGTTTCATTTAATTCAACATGCCCGCCCGGTATTGTCCACGGTGTGCCAAATTTACTACCTTTCATTAACAGTATTTCGCCTTTATCATTATAAACTAACACGCCGGCAACAGCTTCTGGATATTTTTGTTCTTCGGTCATAACAATTGTTTAGATCCTTCGACTACTCTCAGGATGACATTATAAAAGCTCTTTCGCTTTGTTTATTAATCCAAAATTACGCGCATAATTCATTCGCATTGGACCAAGTAGCGCCAATAAACTTTCCTCACCGAATCGAAATGCCGCCACCGATAATGCATTACCAAAACTATGCTCTTGGCCTATAAAATATTTCGGCTCATTTTCCACTTCGTCAAAAAAAGTTTTGAGACAGTCCTCGCAGTGATCAAAAATCTGTGAAACATCAGCTACCAGCTGCAACTCCTGAAATTCCGGCTTGGAAAATAAATTTGACAGACCAGTATAATACACCTTTTCCGAGTTAAAAGCCACTATTACCGTTTCGCCAGAAAGTTCACAAAGAGCCTTGGCTAAATTCTTTTGACCTTGTTCTTTGCTGCTGACTACTTGCTCTTTCAAGCTCATCCCTAAAACATCATTATCTTTTTTAGAAATTTTCGCTTTATCCAAATCTAATTCCGAAAGATACGCGCGATACCCTTTTTCGGTGGGAATTCTGCCGGCGCTGGTATGCGGATGGGTTAAATATCCTTCTTCTTCCAAAGCACGCAGATCATTGCGCACCGTCGCCTCGCCCACATCCAGCTTGCCTTTGGATAACAAAAATCGCGAACCGATCGGCTCGGCTGTTTTGATATAGCTATCAATAACGAGATTAAGAAGTTGTGATTGACGGGTATCCATAAACTATTTTGTCATCCCGATGAAAATCGGGATCTAAAACGTATGTCAACCTGAGATCCCGATTTTCATCGGGATGACAATTGCTATTATCACTCTAACTCTGTGAGTGATAATATACCACCCCTCCCCTGCCTAGTCAAGGATTGAGTTATCCACAGGGCTTCGCTACGCTACGCCCTGTAAACAAGTGGGTTTTGTTAGAAAATATTAGTGACGCTACTACCGACTACTATCGGCGCCTTGACAAAAATCACTAAAACTGATACAATCATAAGCTCTTTTTACAAAAACAGGCAACGATGCTTAGTAAATGTTACTAGCATGAATTGCCTACATTAATGGAGGATAAAATGAAGTTCGAACTGAGAACAATTGAAAAGGATGGCAGTCACCACAAGCTCTATAATTGCGAGTCGGCTGGTGGCAATCTGTTCGATTTGTATCTCGGAGATACAAAATACGAAGGAAAATGGATGGTGATCCCTATGAACCATCCGGGGGATGAACCCATCAGCGCTGATATCTTCCCGAAGAAAATCATCTGCATGATGAATGTGGACGACTTCATGAGAAAGTTCGTAATTAGTGGAGCCGACCGCACGAGAGCAAATTATAATCTCGCTTTGGTAACAGCAATCGCCGATGGCGTAAGGATAATTACTGGCGTAGTGGAATAAAATCCACCACGCTAAAATACCAACGTAGGGAAGACGCGCAAGTGTCTTCCCGTTTTTTTAAAAAAAGACCTCATAATACGAGGTCTTTTTTAAATTTTAATTATTCTTAGTCGCCACCCATGCGAGGATAAAAATATAAACAATTATGCAATCGGCGCGATCTCGGACAGTAGCACATTCTCCACATAAATCCCGCGCGCGTAGAAAATTCGTTCTAATTCATTTTTAAGCTCCATTTCCACGGTATCACGCTTGGCGCCGACAATATCTTGATAACTAAATCTGGAAAACACCATGCGCATCCGACTGCGAATGGTGGGGCGAACAATCTTGGCGACAAAGTCTTCTCCAATGGTTTGCCAAATTGCCGGGATTTGATGGACGTCTAAACGCAGAAGAATGGTGCCTTCCACCGCCAATTTCTTGGCATCTTGCGATACGGTAGCGATAGGAATATCACCCAGAGCCTTCTCGTGCTCGGAATTGAATTGGCGATTGATGCTATATTCCAAAGTTTGAGTATTAAACAGCTTGGCTCTTTGCCAAAACGGAATCTTGAGATGTAGTCCCGGGGTTAGAACTTTTTTAAGTACTCCCCTGCCCAAATCATACACGCACGCCACATAACCCGGCGGGACGCTGATAAAGAGGCCTTTTAAAACATCCTCCACTACGAACGAATACATTAATTTGTCTAAAGAATCTCCACTCATACAAATTTTGGTGTCATCGCGAGCCCCGAAGGGGCGTGGCGATCCCAGCGCATTAAAACATTCGATGGGATTGCTTCGTCGCTTCACTCCTCGCAATGACAGTTACTTTTTAATGGGAAATAATAGCTTTCTAAGTATTGTAATCGTATCAGAAAATATCATGGATGTCAAAATAAAAAGCGACTTAACCATGGGCAGAAGCCAAAGGGCAAAAAAAGTAAACAACGGAAAAACTACCAAATAATACATTTCCGATTTTTGCCAAGTTTTCTTACCGCGATTTTCAATCATTATAGAAACCAACAAATAAACAGCAGCTACGCCGGCCCATAGGGTATCTTGAAACTTGCCTAGATTAAAACCGTAAAAATAAATATTTAATTTACCCGGATAATCAATAAAAGGATATAAAATCTTAGTCATGCGGTCACCGATAATACCGCGCATAAACACCTGATACAAGAGTATCAACACCAACAATTGAATAACCATTACCAAAACTTTGGCCCAGGGAGAAATCCGGTTCTTTTTCATAATTCGGCGAAACTCATCTTTCTGGGCAATCGGATCATGCTTAAAAGCTTTCACCCCTTCCAGCGCCTCGGCCTCAATGCGCGATTGTTTGAGAGCGTTGCGCTCGCCAATTACAGTAAGCGGCAAAAGAACAAGACGTAAAAAAATAGTGAGCCACACTACTGCCCATCCCAAATTTTTATCGGCAATATTCTCGTAAATCCAAACCAGCCCATTAAATAAGGGCTGATAGAGAAAAGTAAACCAAATATATGAAAGCATATACAATACCAATATTTTAGCACAAAATCGACTAAAAAGCAATCCTAAAATAACCGAGCCTGCCGGCTGGCCAGCCACTCCACATATTTTTTGATACCGAGCTTGGTAAGTTTAACTTCGCGGATAAACCATTTTTTGGTCGTCCGAGTACCGTAGCCAATTAGAAGCCCCCTATTAATAAGGCGTTCTAAACATTTAGTGATGGTATTAACCAGATCTTTTTGTTTATTTTTTTTATTTTTATAAAATACATTAAAAATCCGGCGGCTAACCTTCTCGCCTTTGCGCGCGAAGCATTCTTTGAGAATATGGCGCTGGAGAAGAGAAAACATAAATTATTGCTTATATTCCGGCGGGGAAATCTGCAAGTCAATGCGATTGAGATCGCGCGGAAACAGAGTGGCGTATTTGATATTATCAATGTTCAACAGGCGCGCAGTCAGCCGTTCCAACCCCATCCCCAGCCCGCCTTCGGGGGGCATGCCGTATTTAAACGCTTCCAAATAAAATTTAAAGTCATCGGGATTGAGACCTTTGCTATTCATACTGGCCACCAATTCATCGTAATCGTTAAACCGTTGTCCGCCCGAAGTAATTTCCACTCCGCGGAACAATAAATCAAAACTTTTGGTAAATTCCGGATCTTGCTTGTCGGGATAGGTGTACATGGGGCGTTTGGAAACCGGATAGTGGGTAACAAATACAAAATCGGAATTGAATTCTTTTTTAACATATTCACAAATCCACTTCTCTTCGCCGGGCTCCAAATCGGGTTCGGCGGTATGATCAACGCCCGTTCCTTTTTTAATCAGCTCCTGCACTTCACGCAATTTATATTGTGGAACTTTTTCCGGCAACTCGGGACGCTCATACTTCCATAATTTAAGCTCACTGGCTACAGTTTTTTCTAAATGGCTAACCAGGTGGCGCAACATGTCTATTTCTAAATCAATTACATCTTGATGGTCGGTAATCATACCAAATTCCAAATCTAAACTGGTATACTCATTGAGATGACGCGTGGTGGCGTGCTCTTCGGCGCGAAAAACATTTCCCACCGTGAACACGCGCTCAAAAACACCCACCATAATTTGTTTATAAAACTGGGGACTCTGCGCCAAAGTCGCTTTATTCTTCAAATATTGCACATTAAACACACCGGCGCCGCCCTCGGCCGCCGTCGCCACGATCTTGGGCGCTTGAAACTCAACGAAATCTTGGCTTAAGAGATAATCCCGAAAGCCACGCACCAGCTCGGATTGAATTTTGAACAAAGCGCGATACTTTTCCGCGCGCAAAGTGAGCGGCAAATAATCCAAATGTATATCCAGGCCGATTTTTTCATCTTCCAAATCCAACGGCAACGGCTCGGCTTTTGATAACACTTTTAATTCTTTGACCAAAACCTCCACCATACCGGTGGGCATATCCGGATTTTGTTGTTTGGCGCCACGCGCGTTCACGATACCGCGAATTTCAATCACCCACTCCGGCCGCACCTCTTTTAATTTTTCATTAGAAATTTCATCAAGCTCGCTCGGCACTCCCACCACTTGCACAATTCCACTGCGGTCACGCAAATCCAAAAACACAATCTTGCCCATGTTGCGCCGAGCGTTAATCCAACCTTTCAGGGTTACTTCTTCTCCTATTTTGTTAGCTGTTTCAATAGTTAGTGTACGCATAAAAATCAAAAATTATTTACCTAACATATCTTTAATTATTTCCGCATTGGCTGTTGATATATGAAACCAATAATCTTGTTGACAAAATGGACATTTACAAACCATAGCCAAAGGAGTCACTGATTCAATTTCTGGTGGCGCAATCCCAACCCCAATAATATTGCACAAATTTTCTTCGATCGGATTCAATCCGATAGGGTTTCTGTTGCCCATGCATTCATAAGTACGGCACTGATAATTTCCAGTCCTAGTTCTTGCAACCGGGATAACTTCGCCCCAACAAAATTTTTGTAATTCAACTTTATTTTCCGGATTATATTTAGGTGCTTCAGTCATAAATAATATTTAAGAAACTCTTCGATCCGCTACGCTCACTCAAAATGACAATGCTTGCTCTGCCTAATCTGCTTACTGACTAAACAACTCCGCCATTTCCACCAAACGATTGGAATATCCTACTTCATTATCATACCACGCCACTACTTTGACGAGATTGCCACCCACAACATTAGTTAAAGGCAAATCCACAATGGAAGAATAAGTATTACCAACATAATCGGATGAAACTAACGGCTCTTCGGTGCAAAACAAAATTCCTTCAAAGCGTTTAGTTTTGCTGGCGTCAATTAACGCTTGATTCACTTCTTCTTTGGTAACATTTTTCTTTAATACCACAGTAATATCAGAAAGCGAACAAGTCGGCACCGGCACGCGAAAAGCTACGCCATCAAAAATTCCCTGCAAATTGGTTTTTACTTCTCCCACGGCTTTGGCCGCGCCAGTGGAAGTAGGCACGATATTTTCGGCGGCGGCACGGGCTCGGCGCAAGTCTTTGTGCGGACTGTCTTGGAGATTTTGATCAGCGGTATAGCCATGCACCGTGCTCATTAATCCTTTTTCAATACCAAAAGTTTCATCCAAAACCGCCATCACCGGCGCGATACAATTGGTGGTACAGCTGGCGTTATTAATCACGGTAGAGGTTTCTTTTCCAACCAGCCCACAATTGACCCCGCGCACATAAGTCGGCACACCGCCTTTACCTGGCGCAGACATGATAACTTTTTTGGCGCCGGCCTTAATATGTAATTCGGCATCTTCTTTCTTGGTAAAACGACCGGTACATTCCAACACTACATCCACTTTCAATTTTCCCCATGGCAAGGCGGACGGGTCTTTTTGCGCGCTCACTGGATATTTCACGCCATCCACAATAATATTCTTTTCATCAAACGAAACTTCTTTTTCGTATTTACCATAAGCGGTATCGTACTTGAGAAGATGCGCCAAGGTCTTGGTGTCAGTAAGATCATTGATACCGACCACTTTAATTTTTTTGTGTTCCAAGGCGATTTTAAACGCGTGCCTCCCTATTCTACCAAAACCATTTATTGCTAAATTCATATGATAAAGCCTAAAAATTTAATTAAACAAATTGTCATTCTGAGCATAGCGAAGAATCTATTAAACAATGGCGATTAGATCCTTCGCTGTGCTCAGGATGACATAAAAATTATACCTTTTTTACATTACTTTGGCAATCAGGCATTTTAGGTATTCTCCCTCGGTAAAAGCGGCCAGTTGAGGGTGGTCAATGCCGTGAGTTAGTGTTTCTAAAATCTGCACGGTACGCCCGGCGCGGCCGGCGGATTCGGAAATAATATGGCGAAAATCCGTAAGCGGTAAGTGTTGCGAACAAGAACAGGAAACCAAGATTCCGCCGGAGGGCAACAAACGCATGGCGGCTTCGTTAATTTTTTTGTAACCCTGCACACCTTCGTAAATTTTGTGCCGGTCTTTGATAAACGCGGGCGGGTCGAGGATGATTACTTGAAAATTGTTAAATTGTTGAATTGTTAAATTGTTGAGATACGACTTAACATCTTCGTTTATAAAATCACACTTTTTTAAATCCAATTTATTTAATTTAAAATTTTCTTGCGCTAAATCCAGCGCGGGTTGGGAGGTATCTACGCTCACCACTTTTTTAGCGCCAGCACCAAGCGCGTACACGCTAAATCCACCAGTATATGAAAAACAATTTAAAACATTTTTGCCGACGCAATATTTTTGTAAAGCCAGCCGTTTATCACGCTGATCCAGAAAAAAACCGGTCTTTTGCCCACCAATAATATCTACCGAAAATTTGTAACCATTTTCGGTAATAGTAACGCGTTCCGGAATTTTGCCAAACAGGATACCGGTCGTATTGTCATTCTGAGGCGTAACCGAAGAATCCCTTAACGAACGAGAGGGATCCTTCGCTTCGCTCAGGATGACAAACGGCTGGGCTCCCGCCTGCGCTTGCCTGCCGGTAGGCATGGTGGGAATGGCAAGATATGGCTCTTTCGCCCGATTGCCGACATCGCTACGCTCGTAAATCCCTTTTGGCTTTAAAACTTTAACCAGCGCGCCCACAATTTCTTTTTTCCACTTATCAATACCGCGATTATGAAATTGCGCGACCAAATAATCGCCATACTTATCTACTATCAAACCGGGTAATAAATCGCTTTCACTGTTTATAATTCTGCAAGCATTGGTTTTTTTATCTAAAATAAAATCGCGACGCAATTCAAAGGCTGCCTTGATACGCTTAATAAAAAAACCCTCATCCACTTCTTCGCCCTCTTGCCAACCCCACACGCGTACCGCAATTTGCGAATATGAATTAAAATAACCGGAAGCCAAAAAACGACCGGTTTCATCCACCAGCTGAATTGGCGCGCCACTTTCGATACCATCTGGGATTCGCTGTAAAGCGCCCGAAAATACCCAAGGATGGCGACCGCGCACCGGTCCAATGCGTTTTGATAAAACTTTTAATTCTAACATATGCCTCTTAGTTTACTCTATTTCATATCAAAAAACAAGGGCAAATTTAACAAAACAAAACCACTCCCGATTAAGGGAGTGGCTTTAAGTTGCAATTTAGATATCGAGATTATCCACTGCGCTGGTGTCAATCGGAGTAGCACCGGCGGAAGATTGCATAGATCTCGGACCGCGACCGCCTTCTGGCTCATTAATCTTGAGGTTAACGCGAGCATTATGCTTGGCGCCAACGATCTTGAGTAATGTGCGCAGAGAACGAGCGGTTTGACCGGCACGACCGATCACATAGCCCATATCGGCTGGATCGACGTCTAAAGTAATCAGCACGCCACGCTCATCAATAGTGCGGGCAGCCTTCACCTTATCCGGATTATTCACAATCGCTTTCACGACCATTTCAATAAACTGTTGATCTGCTTCCATACTAAGTATAATTCAGTTTTATAAGAGCAGTCTGTCGACATGTGGAAAGGTCCACCAGTACTGCGAAATTATTATATGATAATTTTAAACTTGTGTCAATTAAGCTGCCGGGGCTTCAACTTTTGGAGCTTCGGTGGAAACGGGAGCTTTTGGCTCGCTAGCCTTTTTCTTCTCGGCTATTTTTTTCTTACGATCTTCCGATAAATATACAGACTTCTTTTTGGCGCCGGAAATAATACCATTCTTCAAAAATAAGTTGCTTACGGTATTAGACATCTGCGCGCCTTTGGAAATCCAATATTTAACACGATCAGCTTTGATTGTTATTTTGTTCTCTTTATCATTAGGATTGTAATTGCCCAAAAGTTCCAAATAGGTTCCTTTGGTATCGCGAGCTTTTTCGGAAACAATAAAACGATAAGCGGGGCACTTGGTTTTGCCAACACGGGATAAACGAATAATAAGCATAAAAAATTTTAGAGTTAATTGATAATTTTAGTTACCCGCCTCATCGGCGGATGCGCCGAAGAGGCGCAGAGAGCGCCGTTAGTATATCAAAACACCGTATTTCTGTCAATATCCCTCCTTCGCCGGCTCTATATCGTATTTTGGCACTTCTTCTATCTTTACACTCAAGAGCTTAGATACCCCATCGCCACCCATGGTAACACCATATAAAGCATCGGCGGCATGCATGGTAACGCGATTATGAGTGATAACGATAAATTGCGAATGGCGCGCCAGTTCGGACATAATCTTTACGAATCTTTGGGTGTTGGCTTCATCAAGCGCGGCCTCTACTTCGTCGAGCACCACAAACGGCGACGGATTACAGTTGAGAATGGCGCAGATAAGGGCGATCGAAGTAAGAGTGCGCTCACCGCCAGATAAAGCATTGATATGTTTAATTTTTTTGCCCGGCGGATTGGCGCTGATGTCGATGCCGTATAATACCTTCTCTTTTCGAACGGCTTTTTTCTTGATTTCAACCTCATCAGAAATTACATTACTATTCGACTGTTCAATTGTTAAATTGTTAAATTGTTGACTAGGTTGGGCGGGATTTTCTGTCTCGTCCGGCTCGGGTTCGCCGTAAAGTTCGGTGAGATCAGCGTGTCCGCCGTTAAATAGAATCTTAAAATAGCGATCAAATTCTTTGCGAATTTTTTTGAATTCAGTCTCGCGCTTTTTCTTCATTAAATCATCCAGCTCTTCAATCATTTTTTCCAAATCCTCGGTCGCCGCAGATAAATCGTCTATTTGCGTAGTTAGAAAATCGTAACGCTCTTTGGTAGTGCCGTATTCGGCGGTAACATCATCATCAATACCACCAATCAAACTTAGTTGGTATTTTAACTTTTGAATATCATCGGCAATCGCTGGCAACTCTTCGGGCTTCACTGTCGCCGGATTGCGTTCTATCACACTTAAAATCGACGCGCCCATTTCATTTTGACCTTCGTTTAATAAATCTTCCAACTTGGTTTCGAGTTTTGCCGCGGAGATTTTGAGATCATTGCGACTGTTTAAAATATTATTCACTTCATTTTGCCTTACCTGCATTTCGCTCTGCAAAGCAAACACCCGCTGTTTCTTTTTCTCTTCGGTTTCATTAAATTCGGATAATTCTTGGGCATATTCCGCCACCAACTGGGTTGCCTTAACCAATTCTTTTTTCATCACTTCTTTTTCTTGCGACAACTTAACCATAAAGGCGCCGTATTGCTCCGGAGAAATTTGTAACATGGATAATTCTTTTTCAATCCCGCCAATTTCTTTGTCCAAATTATCGCGCTCGCCTTCTTGTAGTGAAGTTTTATTTTTAATATTCTCCACTTCCACTTCTTGTTCTAATAATTTACGCTTAACACTATCTAGATTGTGTTCCAAATCCAAAAGATTTTGCTGTTCCAAATTAATTTGGGTTTGGAATTCACGCGTGCGCTCTTCGGTGGATAACGACAAGCGTGAATTGAACGACACGCTTTTGCTATGCCCGCGATAACCACCTTTCATTACTCCCCTTCTTTCTACCAAATCGCCTTCAAGTGTCACCATGCGACACCGACCAATACCGATGCGTTGGGCCACCGAAAGATCGCGTACTACCACGGTGTCGCCGAAAATATAGGAAAAAATTTCTTGGTAACGATCGTTAAATTTTATTAAATCAATAGCCAGCCCCACTACGCCCGATTCGGATAAAATATTTTGCACTTCGCTATTCATTGGCCTGCCCTGAATTTTATTAATGGGTAAAAATGTGGCCACGCCCAATTTGTGGCCACGCAAATATTCAATGGCCCGCTTGCCGGTTTCATCATTTTCTACCACTACCGAGGTTAGGTTGCCGCCGGCGGCAGTATCGAGCGCGATGCGATACTCTTCAGACACTTCGCCGAGCTCGGCCACAATGCCAAAAACTTTGCCACCAAAACTGCCCTTGGACTCAAGCACAGCTTTGACGGTGTTGAGACCGGAAAATTGAAAAAAGTTTTGCTCGGATTGATTCTGTAAAAGCGCGCTTTGTAAGCGAGAAATTTGCACGGTCTTTTCGGTTTTTTCCACAGTTAATTTTTCTACGGCTTTTCTTTGCTCTTCCACGCGTTTATCGGCCTGAACAATTTCATTATCCACTGCCTGTAATTGCGTATTAAGTAATTCACGCTTAAGCATCAGCTCTTTGAGTTTGTTTTCCAACCAACCAATGTTGCCTTTGCCGGCTTCTTGATATTGCGTTTGCATTTTTCCTTCCAAAATTGCCAACTGCCTTTCCCAGTCATTTTGCGCTCGCACTGCCGTCTGGTGTTTGGCCTGAATGGCGGCAAAAACATCTTGACGTGATTGTGAACGCGCGAGTTCCGAAAGTTCGGACTGAATTTTTTCTAATTCGTAAAAGGCACGGCGATATTCCGCTTCCACGGTTTTTAAATTATCTTCGATCCCTTTCATCTCTTCCCCGTGACGACTATACAAAGTAGAATAATAGATTTCTTGGGATTCGCGTAATTTTAATTCCACTTCTTGGCGCTTTTCTAATTTTTTCACTTGGCGCGCCAAAAGTTTGAGACGTGGTTCCACTTCGGCAATCAATCGCTGGGCTTGCTCCATATTATCGTGGGTACGCGCCAATTTGAGCGAAGCTTGATGTTGTTTAATTTGATGCTCTTTAATGCCTGACGCCTCATCCAAAAAATCTTTACGCTCCGCCGGACCGACGATCAAAAGCTTGTCAATCATGCCCTGACTAACAACTGAATATGAATGTTCGGCAAATTGCGCTCTGGCCAAAAGCAAATGAATATCCAAAAGCCGACAAGCATTGTTATTAATAAGATACTCACCCTCGCCATTACGATACAACCGCCGAGTGATAGTGATCTCGGGATAATCCAAACCAATTTTATCGCCGGTGTTATCCAAAATCATGGTTACTTCTGCCGCGGATAATTGCCCTTTAGACTGTGAACCATTAAAAATTACATCTTCGGATTTCTTGCCACGAATAGCCTTAAGCGAAGTTTCGCCCATTACCCAACGAATGGCATCGGTGATATTGCTTTTACCCGAACCATTGGGCCCCACCACCGCAGTAACACTAAAACGACCGTCCTTTTGGGGCAGAAAATCCAAAACAGTCTTTTGGGCAAAAGATTTAAAACCTTGAATTTCGAGACGCTTGAGATACATAAGTGTTTTCATTATACCACAGTATTGTCTTGATTAAAATGGTAAATTGGGGATAAATAAACCTTAAAGCCCGTCCCTTGACATATCATATATAATGTGCTATGATGCTCTGTTCGCCAACAATAGACACGATACATGGATAAAAATATACCAACACTAATGTATCGTATTCTATGTATCCTGTATATTGTAATCTATGCGACAAATCAGCAAAGAAATTCACAAACAATTAATGGCTGCGAAAAAAATTATCATCATCCCCCATCAACATCCGGACGGTGACTCTTTGGGTAGCGCCGGAGCGCTTAAAGAATTTTTAAATACTGTAAATAAAGACGCGACTATTTTTTGCGCTTCGCCCGCTCAATCCAAATATCATTTTATACCGCATGCCAGAACGCTAAGCAACGAACCGCGCCGCTTTGCCGATAAAGCTGTGGATACTATTGTAGTATTAGACTCGGGAGATTTGCGTTATGCTGGTGTAGATGTTCACCTTAAAAATCATCCAGCACAAATTATTAACATCGACCATCACCCTACCAATGAAAAATACGGCGACATCAATCTGGTAATGCCCACCGCCAGTTCCACGGCCGAAATTCTTTTTTATTTTTTTAAACATAACGAGATAAAAATCAATCAAATCATGTCAACCGCTCTACTTACCGGCATCATTACCGACACTGACAATTTTACCAACTCAGCTACCAATCCGATGGCCATGCTGATTGCCAGTGAGCTACTTCGCACTGGTGGTAATTTGAATTTAATCAATCAATATACTATCAGAAATAAATCACTGGCGGTTTTAAAACTTTGGGGTGCCGCCTTGTCCCGTCTTACCAAACACGAAGGCAAAGATCTTACTTATACTTATCTCACCCAGAAAGATTTTGAGAATTATAATGTGAGCGAAAATGAAGCCGATGGCATCGCCAACTTCTTGAATAATTTAGAAGGCAGTAAAACTTCCTTAATATTAAAAGAAACCGCTGATGGGAAAATTAAAGGCAGTTTTCGCACTACCAGTGATGAAATGGATGTGGCAGCCTGGGCCAAACGCTTGGGTGGAGGCGGTCACAAAAAAGCCGCTGGATTCTCGCTGGAAGGAAAGATGGAAGAGGTGCTTCAAAAAATACTATTGAAAAACTAAAAGATTGTCATTGACAGTCTGCCTACAATATGATATACTACTCACTGTCTTAATATTGGGCTTAATTAATAATGTATGCAAGAAACCGTATTCAATATTATCCAATTAGTTTTAGCTTCGCTATTAATCATTGTTATTCTGTTACAACAAAAAGGCTCCGGTCTTTCCGGTGTTTTTGGCGGTTCCAGCAATATCTACAGCACTAAACGCGGTTTTGATAAAATTCTGCATTTTGCTACCATTATCATAGCGATTGTCTTCTTTGGAATTTCTATCGTTCGCCTCGCCTTATAAACCAAGGCTATAAACTCATGCCTCTTCGCAACTTTTTGACGCGGCTTATTAAAAAAAATCCGTCTGCGTCATACAAAAATTTTGACCAAAAATTAATTAATGGTCTTAAAACTCGCCCGGTACCCACTTGGCAACAATTAAAATACGTGGGTAAATTTTTGAATTCCAAAGAAAAAAGGATAATAACCACCACGGCCAGCATTCTTCTTGTCATATTACTAGCCTGGATAATCATTTTTTTTCAGACCCATATAGTTTTATCTCCCAAAGCTGGCGGTGAATATATCGAAGCCGTAGTAGGACAACCAAAATACCTTAATCCTATTTTCTCCACCAGCAACGAAGTGGACAGCGACATTACTCCGTTGTTTTATTCCGGTCTATTCCGTTTTTCCAATGATAAAAAAATCTTACCCAATCTAGCTAGTGGCTATACTATTAGCGCCGATAAAAAAATATACACCGTCACTTTACGCCAAGATGTAAAATGGTCTGACGGCCAGCCATTTACCGCCACTGATGTAATTTTTACATTTGAAGCCATCCAAAATCCCGAAGTTAGCAGTCCTCTAATTACCGGGTTTACAGGAATAGAAATAAAGAAAATTAACGATTACACCATCACCTTCGCTCTCAAAGAGCCTTACGCGCCTTTTTTAAGCTCGCTAACTGTAGGCATACTACCCGAACATGTCTGGGGAGAAATTCCTCCCGCCAGTATGCATTTGGCCAAAAATAACCTACAACCAGTCGGTACCGGACCGTGGCAATTTAGCAAAATGATTAAAGACGACATCGGCAATGTTCAAAGCTACACTTTAACACGCAACGAAAAATACTACCGTCAATTACCTTATCTAAAAACCCTAACATTCAAATTTTTTTCCGATTACAACCAAGCCATGGAGGCTTTGCGCGGTCAAGTGGTGCAAGCTGTCAGTTTTTTACCTAATAATTTAAAAGACAAAATTACCAATAAAAACTTTATTAATTACCCTCTATCATTACCTCAATATACAGCTTTATTCTTTAATTCCAACCAAGAAACCTCTCTCAAAGACGCTAATCTGCGCGAAGCTCTGGCAATGGGAATTAATAAAGAACAAATAACCACTGAAACATTAAACGGTAATGGCGAAATTATTAATTCTCCAATACTACCCGGACAACTGGGTTTTTATCCAGAACTCAAAACCACCAAATATTCTGTAAATGATGCTAATTCTCTTTTGGACAAAACTTGGAGTCGCATTGAACCAGAAGAATTCTTTGAAATAAAAAATTCCGCTGCTATCAAAAATCGTCAGTCCGAAATTGACGCTATCAAGAATACCACGTCCACTCTTTCTAATGACCAGGGCGATGCCGAAACGGCAAGCAGTACTATTGAAAAATTAAAACAAACTATTGCCGAAGAAATCCGCGCCACCATGACGACTGGACAAACATTCTACCGCAAAAATAAAGAAGGAAAAATTTTATCATTAGTCATCACTACAGCTGATACAATAGAATACTCAAAAGTCGCCGAGGCAATAGCCAAAACTTGGCGCGGACTAGGAATAGAAACCACCGTCCAAACTGTATCTGCTCGCCAAATTAACCGAGAAGCTATAAAAGAACGGTCGTACCAAATACTTCTATACAGTGAAATTGTAGGCGCTGACTCCGATCTCTATCCTTTCTGGCATTCTTCTCAAACCGAATATCCCGGCCTCAATTTGGCGCAGTATGTTAATCGTTCGACAGACAAAATTTTGGAAGATGCTCGCTCCGCTACCAGCACAGTAGAGAGAGAAAAACTCTACAAACAATTTCAGGATATTTTAATCAAAGATCTGCCAGCTATCTTTCTCTATACCCCTTACTACAATTTTATAGTAAACAAAGATATCAAAAACATCGAAATTAAAAACATCTTCTCTCCTTCTGATCGTTACAATGATTTAGGAAACTGGTATATCAAAACCAGCTGGCAGTGGAAGTAATACCGCCGACCTAAGTATCAAATATACAAACACAAAGGACACGTGGCGGAATTGGTATACGCGTACGTCTCAGAAGCGTATGGGGCAACCCGTGAGAGTTCGATTCTCTCCGTGTCCACACCTATTTATCAAGTTATAAAGTTGAAAGTTATAAAGTATTTTTATTTCACAAACTTTATAATACCTATGATTAAAACAAATAAAAAAATATTATTTGTAAAGCCCGACGATGCTCCAAATTCTTTATAACTTTAAAACTTTTAATAAATATTACTATGATTTCTGCTGTCAAACCAGCCCTACCCCGTCAATCTCACTCACCCCGTCATGATCAACGCCGACGCGGTTTTAACACACCCCGACCTTCCTTCGCCCGCTTCCGAGGAACAGAAGAACTAAAACTAAAGGTAACAGTACTGGGAGGTCTCGAAGAAGTAGGGCGTAATTGCACCCTTTTGGAATACGGCGAGGATATTATTATTATCGACATGGGTCTGCAGTTTCCCGAAGAAGACATGCCGGGGATCGATTATATTATTCCCAACATGGAATACTTGCATGGCAAAGAAAAACGCATCCGAGGAGTGATCATTTCTCACGCTCACTACGATCATATCGGCGGTATCCCCCATTTAATTCCCAAGCTTGGCTATCCGCCCATTTACGCATTGCCCTTGACTAACGCCATTATCAAAAAACGCCAAGAAGATTACAAAGGTTTACAACCGCTCAAATTAAATAATCTTAAAATTGACGATAAATTAAAACTCGGGGTGTTTGAGTTAGAATTTTTTCATCTCAACCATAATATTCCCGACTCCATGGGTATTGTGGTCAAAACTCCCGAAGGTGTAATAGTGCATACCGGCGATTGGAAGTTTGATTACCAGCCGGGTAGCAACGACCAGCCGGCTGACTTACAAAAAATCGCTCGCATTGGATCACAAGGAGTATTGGCGCTTCTTTCCGATTCCACCAACGCTTCTTCTCCCGGCCATCAAATTTCCGAATCCGAAATCGGCACTAATTTGGACGATATTATTGCCAAAGCGCCCGGACGCATTATCATCGGCACTTTTGCTTCTTTACTTACACGCATTAAACAAATTATTGAAGTAGCCGAAAAACAAGGAAAGATTGTGGCGCTCTCCGGATTCAGCATGAAAAGTAATGTGGCCATCGCCAAAGAATTAGGTTACATAAAATTTAGCCCGAAAACTCTTATTGACATTCGCCATATTGATAACTACCCCGCTAATAAAGTGGTAGTCCTTTGTACCGGCGCGCAAGGCGAAAAAAATGCTTCTTTAATGCGCATCGCCAACGGCGAACATCGGGAAGTGAGATTAATTCCGGGCGACACGGTGGTGTTTTCCTCTTCAGTGATTCCCGGCAACGAGCGCACGGTGCAAAGGCTCAAAGATACCCTTTTTCGCAAAGGCGCCGAAGTAATCCATTACCAAATGATGGACGTCCACGCCGGCGGTCATGCCAAAGCCGATGATGTAAAACTAATGATCCGTTTGATTAACCCCAAATATTTTGTTCCGATTGAAGGCAATCACTTTTTGCTCCACTACAATGCCAAGGTAGCCGAATCAACCGGCTTTGCCAAGTCAAACATTTTCATTGCCGATAACGGACAAGTGATGGAATTTAAGGCGGGTGTGGGACATTTGACCAAAACCAAAATTCCAGCCGATTACGTATTTGTGGATGGTTTGGGAGTATCCGACGAAACCAACATTGTATTACGCGACCGCCAAGTACTCGCCGAAGATGGGATGATCGTGATTATTGCCACGGTCGACACCAAAACCGGCTTACTAATCCAAAATCCGGATATTATTTCACGCGGGTTTGTTTTCTTAAAAGAAAATAAACAACTGATCGAGGATTTGCGCCATCGCGTGAAAAAATTAGTAACCGACTCCGACCCCAAATCATGGGCCGATACCAATTATATCCGCAACAAAATCCGTGAGTATGTAGGACAATTTCTGTTCACCAAAACCGAGAAGCGGCCAATGGTTCTGCCAGTAGTGATTGAAGTCTAAGACCGACTTGCCCGTCTTTAAAACAAAAATATCGTCTTATTATTAGACAATATTTTTGTTTGTGATTATTATTTTTCTATATTCATTAATAACTCACCAATTTTAAATTCTATATCGTTAAAACTCATGATTTTTGGCCCAGAAAAATTTGGAAATTTAACATAATAAGAACTGTCGCTCATTGGGTCCATTGAAGTCTTATCGACATCGCCAGCACTATTTTTTATAGCCATACCACAAATAACATCAGTTGCTAAATATTTTCCCTCTGAAATAGATTTTGTTTGTGCAATAAATTCCTCAGGGATGTTCACAAAATTGGGGTACCACGGCTTAATCTTTTCGTCTTTTGTTTCATGTAGCGTTAAAAGCATTTTTAACGCTTCCTGCTCCTCGACTGTTTGCTCCCGACTATCACCTCTAATCATATAATTATAATTACAAATACAAATAAAAACTATTAAACATAACTTTACACCTATATTACCCCCCCCCCCGATACTTTCTGTCAAAAACTTATCCCCACCCAATATTGATAAAAGTTGCTGTTACCGAACTGGGCCGAGCGCGAGCTGTCTCGTAATTTGACAAAAAAATCGACTAGCTATATAATAAACGTATGATCAAATTACTCCAACAATTAAATTGGTGGACTGCTCCCGCGCTTGGGCAGTAGTTTGATTTTAAATAACTTTTAAAACAACTGCCTAAGTGGCGGTTGTTTTTGTATATGACAAAATATTTTTTCTACAATCGTTGCACAGAATATTGGCGAAAATAAATTCGACCTTGTTTTTATTATTTATTTTTATTATATGAATTATCATAATTTACCCAATCAAGACGGCTACTTCGGCGAATACGGCGGACAAATGGTTCCGCCCCAACTTAAAACAATTTTAGACGATGTGGCCAAAGCTTACGAAGAAGCTAAAAATGACCCAAAATTTATTGCTGAATACGAAGACTTATTAAAAAATTATGTTGGCCGGCCCTCCCCTCTTTATCTGGCCAAAAATCTCACTGCCAAATTGGGAGGTGCTAAAATCTATCTCAAACGCGAAGATCTCAATCATACTGGCGCGCATAAAATTAATCACTGCCTAGGAGAAGCGCTTTTGGCCAAACGCCTAGGCAAGAAAAAACTCTTGGCCGAAACCGGCGCCGGGCAACATGGTGTAGCTTTGGCCACAGCCGCGGCCATTGTGGGGTTAGAGTGTGAAATCCACATGGGCGCCATTGACATTGCCAAGCAACACCCCAATGTCATCCGTATGAGAATGCTCGGGGCCAAGGTGGTGAGTGTCGAAGGGGGTGGCCGATGCCTCAAAGACGCAGTGGACAGTGCTTTTGCCACTTATGTGCAAAATCCAGGTGAAACATTTTTTGGCATTGGCTCGGTGGTCGGTCCTCACCCCTATCCCATGATGGTGCGCGACTTTCAATCAATAGTAGGACGCGAAGCCAAAAAACAAATAATGGAAAAAGAAAATCGCCTGCCTGATTATTTAATCGCTTGCGTGGGTGGAGGCAGTAACGCGATGGGGCTATTTTACGAATTTCTTAACGATGATGTAAAAATGATTGGTGTGGAACCGGCGGGAAAAAGTTTTAAGCCCGGCGAGCATGCGGCCACGCTCACTTTGGGTAAGCCGGGTGTAATTCATGGTATGATGACCTACTTACTTCAAGACGAAAAAGGCGAACCACTGCCAGTACACTCCATCGCTTCCGGGTTGGACTATCCAGGTGTGGGACCGCAACATTCATATTTTAAAGATACCAAACGCGTGGAATACACGACCGCGAATGACGTCGAGGCCTTAAATGCTTTTATGGAATTGTCTAAAACGGAGGGAATAATCCCGGCGCTGGAAAGCGCCCACGCTATCGCCCACGCGATAAAGTTTGTGCCCACTTTATCCAAAGACAAAATTATTATCGTCAACCTCTCTGGCCGGGGCGATAAAGATGTGGATTATGTCGCGGAAAAATTAGACATTAAATAATTAAAAATCAATTGAATTCTTGCTATTCGTGACCAAAATATTTTTTTGTGCTATAATATTGTAGCTTAAAATAATTTATAAACTATGCAAGAAATTCAAGAGGTGTTTAATCGCATCAAAGAAACCCAAAAAAAACAAAAAGACATTCGCTCGGCATATAAAGACGCGCTTGCCGGAAGTGGCGAATACCGAGAAATCATTGATCAAATAAACACTTTACGAGAAAAGAAAAAAAAGATAGAAGGACAAATTCGTAATGAATTTAACCAAGAATTCTCCGAACTAGATGTAATTCAAAATGATATCACCAGCGACCGCGAGCTACTAAGTGATATTGCTTTAAGCCAATTTATGAAAGGAGAAACAATTATGGTAAAAGACGAATACGACAATGAATACGAACCGACGTTTACTGTAAAATTCAAAAAAACTTAACAAAAAAGACGCTTCCTGTGAGGCGTCTTTTTTTAATTAGGCATGACGGTTGGGCTTTCGTCTGCCTTCCACATCTATATTATTCTCGTCTTCCTCTGATTCTTTCTTCTCATCGGTAAATACCCCTTTAACTACATCTTCAATTTCTTGATAAAGTTTAAACACTTCTTTTAATCGGCTTTGAAAACCATATATACGCAGACGCAGTGTTTTTATATCCTTGTTCGTAACGTTAACCGAATCATTAGCAAAAAACGCCGAAAAACTTTTTAATTGGCGACGATAATCTTCCGGCAAAGGCGCTATTTTTTGAAGAAGCTCAAAATTACCCGCTATTTTTTGAAGCCCCAATTCATATTGAAATTCCAATTTCTCAAGATGGCGTTTCAACTGTTCTTCTCCGCCTTTCTCAATGTCTTCTTTACTCAAAAAAACCATATCAGTTTCCAAAGAAGAATCATCACTGTCAATATCATAAACTAAAAAACGTTCCGAGTTCATATCAATAATTAAGATTCAAAAATTTTATCCAAAGGTACTGGATTACCATCTTCATCAATATCCTTACGTCGATACCGAACTTTTTTTTCAATTTCATCCAAATTTGGAGCCGCTTCAACTACTTTACCTTCGCCAACAATAGAATCACCCACTCCAACATAGGAAATTTTTGATGTTGTTAATTCTTTTTCCGCCCCTCGTGTGACACCACCCACTCGCCACTTAGGATCAGGACAACGATCGCGCATATTTTTATTTTTTTAAATACTGTTTAATCGTCTCAGCAGATTTTTTAAAACGTTTTTTCTCACCTGCTGTAAGCTCCACCGACCAAACCTTTTCCACCCCACTGCGTCCAATCACCGCTGGTACACCCAGGCATACTCCCGACACGCCATTATAATTATTAAGCCGCGTGGAAGCCGGCATTACTTTGTGTTGATTGAACAACACCGCCTCCACAATATCGGTAGTTACCGCCGCAATACCATAAAAAGTCGCGCCTTTGCGATGAATAATCTCATACACTTCGGTACGCACGTCGTCGGCAATGGCTTTCTGCTCGGATTCACTGAATAATTTGCCTCCGCTTACCCCACCCACACTCACTGTGCTCCATGGCACAAATTCACTGTCGCCATGCTCACCCATCACAAACCCATCCACGCTTTGTGGATACACACCCAACTTTTTACCAATGGCGGTTTTGAGGCGTGCGGTATCTAGCCCGGTACCAGTACCAAAAACTTGACCCAATGGTAATCCGGACAATTCCTGTGCCATATAAGTAACAATATCCACCGGATTGGCCACTACAATAATTACCGCCGTGGATTTAATTTTACCAATTTCTTTAAACACTGAGGCGCAAATCGCTTTATTCTTATTTACCAAATCCAAACGAGTCTCCCCCGGCTTTTGCGCCGCACCGGCCGTAAGAATAATGACATCCGCGTCAGCCGCGTCTTTAAAACTCGCCCCCACCACACAACCGGTTTCGGCAAAACAAAGCCCATCGCTAATATCCAATACTTCTCCTTCTTCTTTGGCTTCGTTAACATCAATCAAAATAACCTCGGATGCCAAGTTTTTGAACATGAGAGTATAGGCTGTGGTTGCCCCCACCGCCCCCGCGCCAATGATGGCAATTTTCTGCGCCGGACAAACAGATTGGATTTTGTTCAACATAACAAAATAACGATTAAATATATAATAAATATAGTATACCACTAAACAAATAACTTGTCATTTAGGCAAATTTGGTATAAAATAACCCTATCGCAACTCGTTGGGCCGTGACTTTAATTTCATCGAAAGTTTACCATATTTTAGCCACTTTGACTACAAGTTATGATAAAAATAGTTAGGCGAAATCTAAAACTAATCAACTTTTAACCCAAAAATTATGGCGCAAAATTACTTTAAAGAAAACGCTATCAAAAATGTCATTGTTATCACAATCGCAGTTTTCCTTTACCCAGTTATTTCAATGTCAATAGCACCGATCAAACCGGAACAAATCAATGATTTTCTTTTAATTATTAGCATGCTTTTAGTCACGGTTTGTTTTGCTAATTTTGCTTTTACATATGAAAAAAGTAAGCTGCAAATAAAAACAGGAAAACTGCTTGCACATTCTGCCACTGGAGTATTTATATTACTTACAGCAATATTACTTGAAAGCATTACACTGTCAGTTAAAGTGGTATGCCCATCTTTTCACGCCATAATTTTTGGATTTTCAGTTTTAACATATCTCGGGATAATTTTGTATGATTTCTGGGATTTAATGAGGGCACAATAACAAAATTGATTAATTTTTGACATTGCACAACAGCCGATATGCGGTTCAAGAAAAAAAGTGCTAAATATTTTCAGTGGATACTATTTTTCTTTTATAATATGAGAATATCACCTGCTCTAAAATACACAATGGTAGGAGGCGTCGTAGGCTTTTTAGTGGAACCTCTATGCTTAATTATGAGCATAATTGGGCTGAAAAAGTTTGCACTTGCATTATTTGATGTATTATTGAAATTTGATTACCTATCCGTCTTAATATGCGCGGGAGAATGTGCTGGTGAAAATGGGCTTCTTCACTTTTTCACTATGCCAATAAGTCTTGCTACTTATGGTATTATTACAGGGGCAATTATTGGATATTTGCTAGTTGATAAATTAAAAAAATAATTTTATTTTAAATACTCGCTCATACAAATTGATTATTATTTCGACGGTCGCCTTCGGCATATTACCTGCTTACCGGCAGGCAGGTATCACCTAAAAATAATCAAATTCGGACATCCTGATTCGCACTCGTGTTGCGTTAAAAATCCGCTAACTTAAGCTGTTTCTGCTCACCATTTTTTAAACTAGGTAATTTGACAGTGGAAATTAGGCTGTGTAGAGCATTTTTTTCAAATTGTGTCACTTG
>JBAYNU010000011.1:0-43099 GCA_041678665.1 Candidatus Magasanikiibacteriota bacterium | reverse complement strand
TTTAATCATATGCCTTAACCCTACAAGGTCGTAGTTTAAATGAAAAGAGCTGTTTTCAAAAAGCCACCGTAAACGCTTACCCATACTTTTCGGGGTGTGTCAGATGTATGGTACCAATACAAGTAATTGCATTGTTGGCGATAAAAGTTTATTATATATATGTATGTTAAGGCAACTTTTAAAGTCCAAAATTCATCAAGCCATTGTTACCGATGCTAATTTAGCTTATGTTGGTTCTATTACGATTGATGAGGATTTAATGGATAAGGTGGATTTGTGGGAAGGAGAGAAGGTTTTGGTGGTAGATAATATCAATGGCGCACGTTTGGAAACTTATGTGATCGCCGGCGCGCGCGGATCAGGAGTTAT
The DNA here is from genome assembly GCA_041678665.1 of Candidatus Magasanikiibacteriota bacterium. GTDB lineage: Bacteria > Patescibacteriota > Patescibacteriia > Magasanikbacterales > GWA2-37-8 > GWA2-37-8. Next base: position 42,730 of record JBAYNU010000011.1, on the reverse strand, counting down.
TTGTATGAATGGCGCCGCTTCGCATTTGATAAAAAAAGGCGATGAAATTATTATCATCGCTTTTGGAATCAGTGAAGACAAAATTATCCAAAAAAATATTTTGGTGGATAAAAATAATAAATTTGTGCGTTATTTATAGAATTATTTTTTGTAGCCACCCTCTAATGGGTGGTTTTTATTTTGTCCCACCATGCTTTCCAAACGGATTTTAAGGTCTTGGCGATAGCGCTGTCTTCAATAATTACCGCCGCGCCCGGTCGACGAAAGCTCATCATCGCCACTTTGTTGCCATAAATATTTATTTCGGTTTCAAAGTCGGTTTTTACCAGTCGAGTTTCGCGCAGTTGCGTTTTATCTTTTTGTTTAACTTGCTGGCCCATTGGTCCGTCTTGAGCGATACAATAAAATTTTATTTTCTTCTCCACGCGCCCGGCCGGGAAAGTCCACAAGTAATCGGTAGGCATGAGCGCGAACATTTTTTCGTAATCAGAAAATCCATAAATGGTTTCGCCCATATCCAAAATATCTTGATAGGCGGTTTTGATGCCTTCCACACCTTCGTAGAATTTTACTTTGGGTTTGTGGGCGGGCAAATTAAACAATCCCAAAAGTTCGGGCAAAGCGGATTTTACATTTTTTAAATTTTCTTGCGCGCGGGCGATTAATATTTGCGGGTCGGACGGAATAATCAAACTCGTTCGGCCTTTTTTGATCTCCGAAATTAGGCCTTGCGTTTTCATTTCCGGCAAAAAGTTGTATACGCTGGTGCGTTTGATGTTGGCTTTTTTTGCCACCTCGCCCACGGTGGCCGTACCCAGTTCCAACGATGCCAAATATACGGCGGCCTGTTTGTCGTCGATGCCTAAGGCAGTGAGTGTTTGGGTTAGGTTCATAGAGTTATTGCGTTTACATCGTCATCCTGAGCGAAGCGAAGGATCTCTGTCTGTCATTCCTGCGCCCCGAAGGGGTCCCTTTGGGAAAAGCGGAAATTTATGTCTTATGTTGTTCCATTAAAATTTCCAAACTCGCCTTGACCGAAGAGTTGTCGCTTGGCAACAAAATTAAATTATTACCTAACTCATTTTTTATTGGCGTTAAAAATTCATCGGCCCAGGAAGGCGATAAAACTTGTACACCGGAAAAATCAATCTCAACCGGTTCGTTTTTATCTTGAGGTAAAATATAAGCGCGCGCCGACAAGTAAGCCTCTTTGCCGGCTGGGCGCGAGGTTAAAACTGTGCCAAATTTTTTGAGTTCTATACGCATAATATTTATTAATTAAAATTTAATAATTACCAAAGTTCCAGGGATAATTATTTTACTATTTTCAATCGTAAAATTTTGTTCGGAAATTTTTACCATCGCGTCTCCAGAATAAAATTTCAAATGCAAATTATTTTCCTCGGCGATTTTTTTGGTATATTTTAACCCATTACCGCGTTGCTCGGGCGCTCGACCGGAAACAATCTCGGTAAAAGCCGTGTGGAGAGCTTCGGAATCATCTTTTGTTTCTGGGCGCACTCGCTTAATTGTGGATAGCACTCCTTGCCCACGGTCGGATAATATTATTTCTCGCGCGTCCGTGTCAGTGGCAAAAAGCACGCCAGCAGTATCGCGCCAATTTCCCAAGTTATGGTCAAAAGAATTATTACCAATTTCCCCTATCGCGCCCACGAGCAGATATAATAAATTTTCGCTTACCAGTGGTTTTAAGGTTGTCAAAAGTTTTTCTTGACGCGCCTGAAAAACATCACGCGTAGAACACAGCCAATCTTCATTAGAAAATTTTGGATCGCCGGTCTGCGCCCAAGCAAAAAATTGCTGTTCCAATTTAGTTTTGTCCTCCATATTTAATTTATAAAAGTATTTAACTTTCGGAGCGGAACCGATTTTGATTATCTCGCCGCTTTCCCTCAATTTTTTTAAATGTCTAAATATTATTGCCGGGGTCAGCAGGTAATTTTTTAGTATAATTTCCTTTGGCGCTATGCCTGAATTTGCCCGAATTAAGGTGAGAATGTTGCTTTTTGTGGTGTTTTTAATCATATTTAAGTATAGTATTAATGTATACTATATACACTATATCATATACTATTTTTCTTGTCAAGATCAAATAAGTTGGTGTTTTTTGTTGTTAACTAACATTAGGCCAATCTTAGCCAAAATACTCCTATGTCTACATTTTAGACAATATCATAATTTCAAAATCTTGTCAAATTTGGCTTGATTAAGCAACAAAACGGCAAATAGTAAAAAATAAATAGCAATTGGTCTGTATTATTGACAAACAGGCATTTTTTAGGTATAATACTCTGTTCGAAAGGTTCGAATGGCGATCTTTACAATCAATCAAGAGAAAGAACACGATCATGGAAAACAGCACTATCATGTTGGGTCTATATCAGGTTATAATGGCGATCGCTTTTACGGTATTAGTTGTTATAATGATTATCAGTGAAGTAAAATGCAAGAAGTCGCCCATGGACTTCCAACGCGTCTTTGCCTTTATCTTTACCGCGATAGTTTTCGCACGGTATTGGCAAGTATGTTTTTCTTTTTCTCTGCAGAACTCAGAGCCCAAAGAAGAATTAATCAAGTTATTTTTACTGCCAATCTGCGTTGTGTTAGCAGTGGTCAATGCTTACGCGGCCGGGTTTGCTCATGGGAAAGTGGACCAGCGTTTGAAGAATAACTAGTAATGATAAGGAGAAAAAATGAAAATAAACTGGGAATTCTGGAAAAAGAAACCCGAAGCCCCTCAACAGCCTGTTGAGGAAGAAGTCGTTCAACCCCCGACCCCGGCCAAGCCCCAGTTCGGACTGGACAAGGCATTCGATGTATACCAGAAAACACACGGACACTTTGGCAACGACGAGAAGGCCCATGCGGTTGTGGCCTTCATCGTTCCTCTCATGGTGGATGTGCTAGGCGGATCCAACACCTTGGCCAAAGAAGCGGCACGCGAGCTTGATCTTCAGAATGAGGCCGAGCAAATAAGCATCGATGGGACTACTGCGAGGGCAGTGGCTTATCAGGAGCAGATCGATCGTCTCCGTAGAGAAATTGCGGTCATTGAAAACGAGATCAGAGATGATGCCGCTCGGTCGGAAGCCTTTGTCGCGGAAGTTCGCAATGCGCGTTCTCGGTTGGAGAAAGTCACGGCGTATTTTGTTCAGTAGGCTACATGGCAGTTCTTTACCCGCCTCAACGCATTCGCGCGTTGGGGCTTTTTTTATTGCCAAAACACTGTGTTCGCGGTAAAATGTATTCACTATGTCCAAGTTAATTATCATCGACGGCAATGCAATTGTACACCGCGCCTACCACGCCCTGCCACCCATGACAACCAAAGACGGCAAGATGGTCAATGCAGTGTATGGGTTTGCGTCCATGCTTTTGCGCGTTTGGAAAGATTTGAAGCCGACTCACATCGCGGTGACTTTTGATATGGCCGGTGGGACTTTTCGGCATGAAAAATACAAAGAATATAAAGCCACGCGAGTCAAAGCCGACCAAGAATTATATGATCAAATTCCGTTGTGCCATGATTTGGTGCGTGCTTTTAATATTCCGATTTACGAAAAGAAGGGATATGAAGCGGATGATGTGATTGGGACGATTGTGGAAAAGAGTAAGGAGAAAGGAATAAGGAATAAATTGGAAATTGTGATTGTGACGGGCGATAAAGATACCTTACAATTGGTTGGTGATGGCGTGAAAGTAATGTCGTTGCGCAAGGGCATGAGTGACACGATTTTGTACGACGCCAAAGAGGTGAAAGAAAAATTCGGTTTTGAGCCCATTCAGATGATTGATTACAAAGCTCTGGCCGGAGATAGTTCGGATAATATTCCGGGTGTGAAGGGAATCGGGGAAAAGACTGCGACGGATTTGATACAGAAATTTGGCAACATCAAAGATCTTTATAAAAAAATACAAGATACCAAATACCAGATACAAGATATTAAAAAGTCAGTTGTTGAAAAATTATTAGCAGATAAAGAGAGCGCTTTTATGAGCAAAGATTTGGCGACGATTGATTGTAATGTGCCGGAAGTAGATTTTAGATTGGAAGATTGCGTGGCCAAAGATTTTGATCGCGAAAAAGTGGTGGCGATGTTACAAGGGTTTGAGTTTTCTTCGTTGGTAAAGAGGTTACCGGGAGAAGAAGGGAAATCACAAATTTTAAATTCCAAATCACAAATAAATAATAAATCCCAAATTTCAAAATCCAAAATAAATAATTTTAAATTTGTTGAGGACGCAAAGATTGAGGAGATAATTAAAAAAGTGAATGTGGCCGGGAGCTTTGCTTGCAAGGCGATAATGAATGGCACGAATGTGTTTGAAGGGAAATTGGAAGGGTTGATTTTTGTCGTGGGCGATGAGGGGTTTTGGGTGGGAAGGAAAAACTTAAAGGAGACTTCCGAAATTTTGGTCAGTGAGAAATTAGAATTAATTGGACATAATTTAAAACAATTAATAAAGATCTTCGTGATAAATGGTATGGTGGTTAAAAGCAGACTTTTTGATACCATGATCGCGTCGTATCTGCTCAACCCGGGTAGTCGAGCGCACGATGCTGGTAGTGTGATTTTAAAAACTCTTGGCAAAGAATTACCAGCCGGCTCTGGGCAAGAAAGTCTATTTGGCATAGACAAAAAAGCCGTGGCGCAAGAGCTTTGGATGATTGCCCAGTGTGCGGATAAATTAAAATTTGAACTTAAAAAAATTGACGATTTGGGACTTTTGGAAAAAATGGAAATGCCTTTGATTCCGGTTTTGGCCGAAATTGAGCTCAATGGCGTGGCTGTGGATTTGCCGATGTTACAAAAATTATCCAAAGAAGTTTTGGAGGAAATTAATAAAGTTACCAAAAAGATTTATAAAGAATCAGGTGAGGAGTTTAATATTTCTTCCCCACAACAATTGCGCGAAGTTTTATTTGATAAAATGGGATTGCCTACCGACGGCGTAAAAAAAGGCAAAACCGGATTATCCACCAATGCCGAAGAATTGGAAAAATTGCGCGGACTTCATCCGATTATTGAAGAAATTGAAAATTATCGCGAGCTTACCAAATTACAAAATACCTATATCGATGTCTTGCCGACCCTGATTAATAAAGTTACTGGCCGTATTCACGCCAATTTTAATCAAGCAGTTACGGCCACCGGTCGATTATCATCCAGCGAGCCCAATTTACAAAATATTCCCATTCGCACTGAGCTCGGGCGCAGTGTGCGTAAAGCGTTTGTGGCCGAACCCGGCAATGTGTTAATCAGCGCGGATTATTCGCAGATTGAGTTGCGCATTGTAGCCTCGCTTGCCCAAGATAAAAAAATGATGGAAATCTTTGAGCGCGACGAAGATATTCACACAGCTACTGCCGCCGCTATTCATGGTGTACCACTAAACGAAGTGACCAAAGAATTGCGTCGCAGCGCCAAGGAAATTAATTTTGGAATTTTATACGGCATGGGTTCGTACGGGTTGTCTTGGCGCGCGGAAATTCCGGTGTGGCAGGCCAAAGATTTTATTGCTAAATATTTTGAGCAATTTAGCGGGGTGAAAAAATATTTGGATGAAACAATAAAATTGGCCGGTGAAACCGGATACTGTGAAACCTTATTTGGCCGTCGTCGTTATTTACCGGAATTAAATTCACCGAACTACCAATTGCGTAGCGCCGCCGAGCGCATGGCCGTCAATCATCCAGTTCAAGGCACGGCCGCGGATTTGATTAAGATGGCAATGGTGGAGATAAGCCAGAAGCTTCGCCAACAATATTGTCATCCTGAGCGTAGCGAAGGATCCCTTCCGTCACATAGTAAAAGGGATTCTTCGGTTTCACCTCAGAATGACAGTGTATATGGAAATGACAATGTCCGGATGATTCTCCAAGTCCACGACGAATTAGTGTTTGAAGTAAAAAAAGGTTTGGAAGAAGATGTGGCGAAAATGGTAAAAGAAACTATGGAAGGTGTGGTCAAGCTCCGCGTGCCGGTGCGGGTCGATACCAATATCGGACACAGCTGGGGGGAGATGAAATAAATTTATGTTAATATATATCTACGGCGAGGATAGTTTTCGCAGCCGACAGTATCTAAAAGAACAGGTGGCAAATTTTAAAAAAGCCCGCGATCCGCAAGGGTATAATGTTGTGTTTGTGAATGCCAAAGCTGCGGAATCTGGCAAGGTGATGAGCGAAGTTTTGTCCGCGCCGTTTTTGGCCGAAAAACGGATGGTGGTTCTGGAAAATGTGTTGTCGGTAAGCGATAAGGAGTTTTTGGGTGAGTTGATTGGACGCACCAGTAATTGTCATCCTGAGCCATGCCTACCGGCAGGCAGGCGAAGCCCGAAGGGCGGAGTCGAAGGATCTAAATCGGGTCGCGTGATAGGTTCTTCGACTCCGCTGCGCTCCGCTCAGAATGACAAAACAGCGACGAAGCGCGGGTTTCCCGAATCGAATATAATTGTTTTTTATCAATCCGAATCATTATCCAAAGTTAAGGAGGCCAAAGAATTGGACGCGCTACTAAAAAAAGAAAAATATGCCAAGGAGTTTGAATTATTGCACGGTGAAAAATTATACGCTTGGGCGAATAGTGAAATAAAAAATCGCGGTGGCCAGATTAGTCGCGCGGCGCTCACATATCTATGTGATAATATCAACGGGGATATTTGGCATTTGAATACTCTAATTGATCAGCTGGTGGCGTATAAATCACAGCATGTCATCCTGAGCGGGCGTTCCAAAGGGACCCCTTCGGGGAAGGATCTAGATTCTTCGGCTGCGCCTCAGAATGACAATTTTAAAGAAATCCAACTCGTCGACATTCAATTATTTTTGGAAGAAAAACTTGATGATAATATTTTTAATCTTATAGATGCTATTGTCGGCGGTAATAAAAAATTGGCCTTTAAGTTGCTTGCTGGTCAACGCAAATTGGGAGCAGAGGATGGTCAAATTTTTGGCACGATGCTTTGGCAGTTTCGTATTTTAATGTCGATGCGTGATTTATTTGAACGCGAAGATGTCGGCAGTAGTGACATTTTGGCCAAGCAGTTAAAAATACATCCTTTTGTTGCGAAAAAAAATTGGGTGGCCATGAAAAAATATTCCATGGAAAAATTACAAAGTGTTTACAAAAATCTTCTCGCAATTGATATAAAAACAAAAACCGGTCTGGCCGACCAGTCGTTGCTTTTGGATTTGTTTGTGGGTAGAGTTTAATTTACTTCCGATTTACAGAGGGCTGTTCGCTCTCTTTTTTTATTTCCGTTTCTACCGTCAAAAAGTATTTTTCTAAATTTTCTTTGGCGACGTCAAGGTTTTCAGACCGTTCTATAATATTGAGGCAATTTTCAACGGCAATAAAATTTTTGTCTTCAATCAAACCAACTTTTTTTGCGGCTTCGCTGTCACGATAATTTTTGGTTTTGTCAATAACTTTTGTGATTAATTCCTGAATTTTTTGAGCATTTTCTTTGCCTGCAAATTTGGTAGTCACTAAATTAACTATTCGTTTTACGGTTGTTTCGGCAAAATTAATTAATTGGCCAATTTGTTTCTTGACTGTATCGATTTGATTAGCGTGCGCAGCGTCAAGCGGCGGGTTAGCCAGTAATTCATCCAAAGTTTTGGTTTGGTTAAATACGGCGGAGATAACGTCGTTGCTATTTTTGGTTCCTTCATCAATATTATGATTGAGCTGGTTATACATTTCAGGCATGCCGTTAATCAGAATTGGTTTTGATATGCCCAAAATAGCATAACCAATAGGTTGGTTTATTTGGTTGCCAATATAATCAGAGCTGATAACTTCGTTATTAAATTTTTCCAAAATTTCTTTGGGTGTCATATTTGAGTATTAAATAACCTCAATGATTAGTCGAGGTTATTGTAACAGTCGGTTTATTTTTTCGCAAGCGCATTCACTTTTTTCATCAGGCGCGATAGTTTGCGCGCGGCTGTGTTGGCTTTGATAGTGCCGTGTTTGGCGGCTTTGTCGAGCGCTTTTTGCGCAGCGACTGCCAATTTTTTGGCTTCTTCAAAACCAGTGGCTTTGGCGGTTTTTTTAATCGCCTCGCGGAATTTGATTTTATAGTTTAAATTTAACTCAGCGCGGCGCTTCATTTGACGCTGGGCCTTTTTGGCGGCGGCTTTATTAGGCATATTGATTAAATTGATAAATTATTAAATTGCTAAATTGTTAGAGAGTAGTGTTAACTTGTTTCGTAGACAATTTAACAATTTAACAATTTAACAGTTTTAGTGGGGATATATTATCATTATTATATAGAAAAGTCAACCCCTAGAGAGAAATCAACACGATACCGGCAATAATTAACAGACCGGCTATGATTTGTTGTTTGGTCAAAAGTTCTTTGTAAACTAGCCGTCCATAAATCATGGCCACTAATGGGCTGGCCATAGCCACCGGTACGACCAGACTGACATTATGATTTTGTACACCATAGTTGCATAGTGTAATGGCTACCGCGCCAAACAAACCCATTAGAAAAGTAATTCCCAGCAATTTTTTGTCACCGGCAAATTTCAAATTCTGATGTTGTAATTTTAAAGTTATTAGGGCGTAAAATCCGGTTGCAGTCTCCAGCACTATCGCGGTAAGAATTGGACCCAGTATGTTTATCGGAATTTTAAATAGAACATAGACTATACCCCAAAGCAAGCAAGTAATGAGCGCTTCTCCCAGTCCGCTGCTTTTGTTAAAAATTTCGGATGACTTAAAATCAGAAAAGTTTATTGACATGATTAATACCCCCAAAATAATCAAAACAATCGCTCCCACCTGTAATGGTTGCAGCGTTTCTTGGAAAAAAAGTATTGAAAGGACCACTGTAATAACGATGGAAGAATGGGCCACCGGCGCTATTACGCCTATTTTGCCTACTTTAAGTGCGCGGTAAAAGGTGATTACTGGTATATAGCCGACAAAGGCAATGGCGATGGTAAATATTAGGTAAAGCGGGTTAAAGTTAAAGGTTGGAAGAAAATATAAAAAAATAGGCACAAAGATAATTATTTCCCAAAGATAGCGCCAAAAGATAGTGGGAATTGCGCCGATTTTTTTGATAACTGTCGGGGCCAACGCGCTTTCCAAACCCCAGCAAATTAATGCTCCTAGACCAAAAATGATTCCGATGGACATATTATTCTTCTAAATTTGGTTTTTCGAGAAGTGTAGGTTCAATACCGCGTTCGCCCTCGGTGATTTTTACCACATCCTTGTCAATTTTGTTTAATTCTTTGTAGGCGGTGTTGTAAGAATTTACGGTGGTGGCGAGGTTGTTGCCAAGCTTTTTGAAATATTCATCGTAGGCCAAAATATGTTTGCCCAGCTCCTCTACGCGCTTGCGAATTTCTACGGCCGATTCTTCTATCTTCATAGCGCGCAGGCCTTGGAGCACGGTTTGTAAATACGCGAGAAATGATGTGGGCGATACGATAATTACATGTTTTTGTTTGAAGGCGTATTCGATCAGATCTTGAGTATTAATTTTTACCGCGCCCACCTTGTTGATGAGTAAATCATAATATATGCCCTCGGCCGGAATAAACATGAAAGCGAAGTCCATCGTATTTTCTTTGGGCTTGATGTATTTAGCCGTTTCATCAATGCGATTTTTGAGATCTTGTTTAAAATCTTTTTCGTATTGTTCGTGTTGCGCCGGATCTTTTTCATTCACCACCCGATTATAATTTTCCAAAGAGAATTTGGAGTCAACTGGTATGACTTTATCTTTGACAAATACCACCGCGTCCACGATATCGCCATCGTTAAATTTGTATTGCATTTGGTAAGAGCCGGGTGGTAAAACGTTTTTCAACACATTTTCCAAATAATATTCACCCAAAATACCGCGGTGCTTGGGGTTTTGTAGGGTTTCTTCCAGTCGCGCGAGTTGATCGGTAAAGCCCATCACCTGGCGATTGGTTTCGTCGAGTTTGGTAAGCCGTTCGGTAACATCCGTAATGATCTTGGCGCTTTGGCCGAATTGTGATTGGATGGTTTTATGTAGATTCAATTGCGTGTCATTCATTACTTTATTAGTATCAGTTAGTTTTTGATCCATTACGCGCGATATTTCGTTTAGTTGGTTTTGCAGCATCAGGAATATATTTTGATCTCCTTCTTTCGGTTTTTGTGTGCCGGATAATTTCTGGTATAACAAAATTAGGCCAACGAGCAGAGCCAAAGACAGAATTGAAAGAAATATAAGAAAAAATGTTTGCATAGTTTGGGAGCAGGTAATTAATGATGCGGGTATTTTAGCTGTTATTTGAGAAAAAAGCAATAAAAAAAAGCAGTTTAACGACATGCTGGGGTCGCGGTAAGGCACTCATTCTTTGTCCTCCTTTTTTCTTTGCCCTTTTGTGCAGGCATAACTTTCGCCATCTTTTATGGCAGATAAATGATGGATGCACACTCCTTGTCCTTCCTTAACATCATTAATTAGAGGTGTTAAATACATCCTCTTTTTCAGGAATTCCTCTGTAAGAAAGTCCCGGCAGTATTTACATCTTAGTTCGTCCATTTTTTACCTCCCAGATAAAAGAACTAATTTAATTTTGTCACGATTTTATCACAGGTATATTAATTGTCAAGAATAAAGATGGTCGTATACTCTTGATTTTTGCTGGTAAGCTGGTATGATTATAGTCATGCCCCCATAGTTCAACGGATAGAACAGGCCCGTCCTAAGGGCAAAATGTGTGTTCAATTCATGCTGGGGGCACGAAGGGACGGCCAGTATTCATACTGGGGGCACTGATATTGATTTTTTGGTTTATATGTGGTAGATTATGTCGGCGGTGGGCTTATACTAAGGTATAGGCCCGGTGATCGTTTGGGCCTATGGTTCAGTGGTAGAACACGGCATTCGCATTGCTGAGACGGCAGTTCGATTCTGCCTAGGTCCACAAATAAAGCATTTTTACCCCGACTTAACGTCGGGGCGCATTGCTCAGACCCGGGTTCGACTCCCGGTAAGTCCACAAAATTAAAACTCGCGCTCTATGCGGGTTTTAATTTTGGTGATACAATATAACTTGTATGAAGAAATTTCTCTATTATTTTCCCCGCGCGTTATCCATAATCTTGGTCGGTTTTTTTGCGTTGTTTATCGCGGAAGGATTTGATCCGGAATTTGGCTGGCAGAGTGGCGCGGCGCACGCGGTATTGGCTTTGGTGGTTGGGTTACTGGTCGTATTTACCTGGAGGCATCCCAAAGTTGGTGGCTGGGTGTTTGTCGCTATGGGCGTTTGGCATTGGTGGTCGGTCGTTCGGGCTGGCTGGTACAGCGGATTGTTTCTCGGTAGTGTTCCGATATTGATTGGGGTGTTATTTTTGGTAGAAGGGTTTAGGAAAAAATAATGATATAAATTTTAGTAGATAAAACAGTCCAACAAGGGCTGTTTTTTGTAAGTTTGGGATAGTTTGACATTGAATAATTTTTATGTTACAATAAGTTAATAAATTTGTCCCCTAATAAATATGCCCACAATATATCAAAAATTTAGCCAAGATAAGCCATATTTTTACCTTCTCGAGCGCATAAAAATAAAAAATAAATTCCAAAAAATACAGGTTTACTTGGGCAAAAATACCCCTAAGGATTTGAGCAAGTTTTATGAAAAACTGGCCCAAAAGGAAAAAGACTTGATAAACAAAAATGTCAGCTGGCTATTTTTGCTTGATAACATTTTTAACAAAGAACAGGCCGCCAAAATTGAGAGCCTAAAAACAGATTTTAAATACAAAATATTATCCTTGTCCGATTTCAAGAAAAAACAACTGTGGATGCGCTATGCCGTGCAGTTTATTTTTGAATCCAATGCAATTGAGGGCAGTAAATTAAGCCCACAAGAAGTCAGTTCCATTGTCAAAAATGAATATATTAAGCAATCCATTGAAAAGCGCGAGATTAAAGAAGTACGCAATTCCATTCGAGCGTTTGATTTGATCAAAAACGGGAAATTTAAACTAAATCAGCATGAGATTATTAATTTGCACAAGCTTTTGGTGGATGGCTTGGATGTAAAAATTGGCTACAAGAAGCATGGCATTATAGTCAACAACAAGCCGACGACGCCGCCCGGGCAAGTGCGGAAAGAAATGGCGAGGCTGTTGAATTGGTGGAAGATAAATAAAAAAAGCAAAGTTCATCCATTGGAACTGGCCGCGGATTTTCATCAAAGATTTGAAATTATTCACCCGTTTGAGGATGGTAACGGCCGGGTGGGGCGACTGCTATTTAACTATATTTTATTTAAGTTTGGCTATCCCCCAATCTTATTTTCATATCAAAATCGACAGAGATATTTCAATGCTTTGAATCAAGCCGATGAAGGCCGAAAGCAGAAATGGCGTTGGTTTGTGATTGGGGTTTATAAAAATAGCGTTAGGTGGTTGTTGGAACAGGCGGGGTAATTTATTGTGTTTTTAAAAACCAAGGGTTGAGGCTCTTGGTTTTTTGTATAAAAAATGAGCGGTTTTAAGACATGCTCGGGTCTGGTGGTCAGCTGTGGGCAATTTCCCAAATCATTTCTATTTTTTTTGCATCGCCTTCCTCAACGACGATGGTCCTAATGATTTTTGGCAGGGCTTGTTTGAGTGCAATGCTCGCCATCATTTGTTCTCTTCCCAGAGGGACGGCGTTGAGGCAATGATAGACTGAATATTCCAGCGACATAACAATTCCCAAGACACCAGCTTGCACCCCAGCAGTGTCCATAATTAAGCTAGTAATGCTTTTTTGAACATCAGCTGGAAGGGTTTCGCACGCCTGTTTTAGTCTTTCTTCAGTTTCATTTTTTTTGAATACGCGAACCAGCTTTGCCATATTTTTCTCCCCTATTTTCTTCGCATCAGCGAAAGGCATAGGTGCCTACTTGGTTATAAGAGAGCTTTGCCACACCACTTGGGCGCGGGTTAAACTTTTTAATTTAACTGGATATTATATCAGAAAATTGGATTTATGTCAATACTATCACAACAGAATATTAGTATATTTTTAGCTTAAAATAGCCAAATATGTTGTTAATAAATAAAAAGTGTTAAGATAACTTGACACAAAAGATAAAACATGATTCAATATACATGAATAACGACACATGGTGAAAAGTATTTTTTTACATGCATTTTGTATCGTGTTATTTGTATGGAAGAATTATTATTACAATCTGGGCTAGATGAAAACGAAGCCAAAATATATACCACGCTTTTGGAATTGGGGCCATCGAGTGTTTCTGAGATTACAAAAAAAGCCGGTCTTAATCGCACGCTTGGCTATCATGTACTGGGTCGGCTTTATGGGCATGGGTTAGTTTATGAAGGCGCCAGTCGCGGTAAAAAAATTATTTACTCGGCCGAGCATCCGCAGGCGCTTTTGCGCATGGTAAAGAACAACAAACAGAAATGGGAAGGCGCTCTCACCAAATTGGAACAAAAATTACCGGAGTTCGTTTCTTTGTATAAGATCGCCGAAAAGCCCAGTGTTAAGTATAAAGATGGTCCAGCCGGAGTTATAGATATTTATTATGAAAGTTTGGATGCACAAGGTGAGTTTTTGTGTTTTTGGGATTATGATGCCTGGGTACAAAGCGGTCTTTTATCTAAAGGGGTTGAATATTTTAAGGAAAGGAATCGGCGCAAAAAGAAAGCCCGCGTGTTGGTTTTGGATACGCCGCAAAGCCGGCAATGGGTGAAAAGTCAACGTTTTAATCTTATCCATACGCAATATCGTTGGGCCAAACCGGAAAATTTGCCGGGTATTAAGGATTTTGGTGGTGAATTGAATATCTATGATAACAAGCTTAATGTTATAGTATTAAAAAAGCCCCAGTTTGGGGTTATATTGGAAAGTAAGGTTTTGGCCAATTTAATGCGCGCCATGTTTGAAATGGCTTGGCAAATTGGCGAACCGGTAGTTACAAAAAATCTAAGAAAATAATTTATGCCTATTACACCAGGAAAGTACCGCCATTATAGCGGAAAAGAGTATGAAGTCATTGAAATTGCTCTTTTAGCTGATAATGGCCAGGATAATTTAAAGGAAATGGTGGTTTACCGCCAGTTGGGTGATTATGGTGAATACCCAAAAGGTTCCATTTGGGTGCGTCGGGTCAATGAGTTTGGGGCTGAAGTTGAAATTAGGGGTAAACTGATGAAGAGGTTTGAAAGGGTTGGTGATTAAATTCTTCGACTCGGCCTTTGGCCTCGCTCAGAATGACAAAAACGAGGTGAACGGAAGTGGATAACTCTGTGTATAAGTCGGTGGAAAAGTGGACAAATGTATACACTAGTGTATACAAAACGAGAATTTTCAATTTCTAATTTTTTTCGCCCCGAGCGGGATCCAGCTGTGGCGGGACAATTTCTAATGGCGAGACGGCGATTGTTTGTCGTGAAACATTGACCAGTTTAGACAGGTTTTGTCTATAGAACTGGTCGCGCCAGGTATTGAATTGAGTCTTTTTCCAGCCAATAAGTCGGTTGTCGAATGTAGGTATTATAGCCCTTTCAATGGTTGATCGTTTTCGGACAGTCAAAACCGTATAGTGCCTACCGCTATGGAGATATTCATGAACCGTTTCATTAAGACCAAGCTTGGAAGCTATTTGTTCTAGAAGCGCTTTCTGTTTGCCAATAAGCTTCACCTGAAATACGGGAATGGTGTAGTTGTTGTTTTTTGAAAAATAAAAAGATCCGGAGGTTTCTATGATTCCAGCAATATAGTCAAGTGAGGGTAGAATAATTTCGGGCATATGTTCGTTGTGAAACAAAATGAGGTGATAATTATTTAATTAAGTTCCACTGTGGAACATAGTATCATATAAAAAAGGTTTTGGCAACTTTTATCATTTATCATTAGCGTTGTTTGGCTTTTTAATTTATGGTATAATATCTTTAAGTTAATTAATATAATTTTTATATTTATGTCTAATGCCAAAGTTTATAAGATCTTAGATTGGGGGGCTTATATTTTTTTGTTGGCTACAGTGGTAATAGTGCCGCTATTTTTGGATAAAAATTTAGTTAATTTTTATATCATACCTAAACAGTATGTGTTTATTGGTTTAACCGCGGTGGCTTTTTTGCTTTATGCCGCCAAAGTGGTTTTGTCCAAACGTTTTGAATTTCGCAAGTCGGTTATTGATTGGTTGCTTTTGGGATTATTGGCGGTAGCGTTGTTATCATCTATATTTTCGGTTAATTCATTGGATAGCTTTTTGGGTCGCAGTGAATATTTCGTTTTAAATTTTTTATTTTTGTTTTTCTTGTGTTTGAATTTTCTTTTGAATATAAATTTTCTCAATACCACGCAGCGTTGGCGGGTGATGTTGGATACTTTGATCGGAGTAGGCGGCGTCACGGCTTTGGTTTTTGTTTTAAAAAGTATTTTTAAATTTGATTTATTAGCTTTGGTCGGATTGCCGATTTGGAATTCAATTGATCGTTTGAACAGTCATTTTGGTTTGTGGTTGATAGTAGTTGGGTTACTAGCCGCCGGTTTACTGCTCAAAAAGAATTTGACGGCGGGCAAGTCGCTCTTTTATTTTTTAGTTTTTATTTTATCTTTTGTGGCTTTGGTGCTTTTGAGTTTTAGTGTTTTATGGTGGATACTTTTAGCCGGGTTGATTTTACTTCTGCTCGTAGCGGTTAGTTTTGTCAAAGAAGCGCGCATGGGTTGGATTTCGGTTTTATTTGCTACTTTGGTTTTGGTAGTTATTTTTATCAGTTTTGGCGCACCACGGTCTTTGCAGTCGTCTATTCCCACCGAAGTTGCTTTGGGATTTAAGCCGTCTTGGGCAATCACTTTTGATAATTTAACTTCGGGTGTCAAGAGATTTTTCATTGGCAGCGGTTTGGGAACTTTTGGGGTGGATTTTTCTCGCTTTCGACCGAATGATTTTAATTATGATAGTAACGCTTGGTCTTTGCGTTTTAATCAGCCCAACAATACTTTTACCGCCGTCCTCGCTGAAGGTGGAACAGTCATGTTTTTGCTGATGTTGTTTTTGGTGGCATTTGTTTTGGGTCATATTTTTCAAGCTTGGTATAAAAAAGCGCGTGAGATGAGTTTTGGTTTTGCAAGCTTAAATAGCCAGGCAGATGACAAAGGAGTCAGCTTAGAAACTATGCTCGTGGCGGTGGTTTGGCTGGTGTTATGTGGCGCTATGGCAGTGATGTTTTTTGGTCCGGTATTATGGTGGTTTTGGTGGTTGCTTTTGGGGTTGATTGTCACGGGACTGGCGTTGTCACATGATCATATTGTTAAGTTTAAAGTTTGGGAAGTTGAGGATACTCCTCAATATAGTTTGTCTTTTTCTTTTACTTTAATAGTGATAATAGCGGCGGTAATAATGGTGGGGGTTTGGGGCGCTAAAATGTATTATGCCGAAGTTAATTATGCCCAAGCTTTACAAGCTCAAGATTTGAAAGTGGCAGAACAAAAAATTGGCGTGGCTTTGAATCAGCGCAGTAATTCCGATACCTATAATGTGGCGTTGGCGCAAGTGTATCTTCTGCAAGCGGCGGAATTGGCCAAGACCGGAAAAGATTTACAATCAGTCAGCACACTGGTAGCCAATGCTGTTAATATTGCCAAAAGAGCCACCGATGTTTCTCCACAATCGGTGGCCATTTGGGAAAATTTAGTTACCATGTATGAAAACGCGGCCGCTATTATTCCGGACGCACGCGCTTGGGCGATTAAGTCGGTGATTCAAGCACGTGATTTGGATCCGACCAATCCGGTATTGTGGTGGCGGTTAGGTAATAATTATGGTTTAGATGGTCAGTGGGAAGAGGCAATCAAATCTTACGAGCAAGCGATAAAATTAAAAAGTGATTATTTAAATTCGTATATCAGTTTAGCTAATGCTTACGAACAAAAACGTGATATCGAAAAAGCGGTAGAGGCTTATAAAACTATTATGCCTTACGCTATGGATAATTCCGAAGCACTCTTTAATTTTGGGCGCTTATTATATAATCGTAATAAAACTACCGATCGTAGCGACGCCGAAAAACTGTGGCTGGAATCGGTTCGTATTCAACCCAGTTATTCCAATGCTCTTTATAGTCTTGGTTTGCTTTACGAGAGCAAAGGTGATCGCGCCAGGGCTTTGGAATATTATTACAAAGTGAAAGATTTGAATCCGGGCAACAAAGATATCGCCAGCAAGATTAGCGGTATGGTGGGTGGAGTGAGTGCGCCCTAACGCGAAATTATAAATACAAAATATCAAATAACAAATCGATTTCAAATATTTTAGATTTTGAAATTGGGATTTTAGTATTATTTGTAATTTGTAATTTAAAATTTGAGATTTAGTAGTTGAGATTATGCAAAAATTTTTGGTCTATCTGCTCGCGCTGGGTTTATCTTTTCCTTGGATAGCATTAGGGGTGATGTCTTCTACTCATTATTATATTTACGCCGACAGTTTTGATAACGGCGGTATTTTTAGTACCAGCACTTTATATAACATGCAGAGTACTTTGGGCGAATCGCCGGTAGGCACGGTGTCTAGCACCACTTATGAAATTCGCGGTGGTTATCAGGCGATGGAACGCGGAAGCTTGTCTTTACTTTTGGGTGATTCCGATTTAAGTCTTGGCGTTCTTAGTGTAAGTACTGTGAGTGCGGCTTCAACGACTGCCACAGTAACAACCGATTCGGCTACCGGGTATAATTTAAGCGTGGCTAGCGCTAGTTGGACTCAAGGCACGGCTTTGGCACCGGTCGCGATTACTACTTTTTCAGCGGGCACAGAGGCTTTTGGTATGACTACTTCTACGGTGGGCGGGCTGGAAGGGAATGCTTTTGCTCTCACAGCCGGTCAGCCCATTGTTTCCGCTTCTGGGCCGGTAACGAGCGAGCGGACGGTTTTGGTTTTTAGAGCCGCGATTGCTTCCGGCACGACTTCTGGTAATCGCACTCATCAGACAGTTTTTCAGGCCGCGGCGAATTTTTAAATTCTGATTTTATGAAGATTAGGATATTATTGGTGGCGTTCATTGTTAGTTTTGTTTTGTTTTCATATTCTAGTGCTTTTTCTATTTTTCCTCTGCGGTATTTGGTAACTTTGGATCCAGGTAGCGCACAAATAATTACTGTTGATGTTAGTAATAATGAAAACAAAACTATTAATGTTGTGCCGGTGGTTTTGGGGGCAGAGCAAAACAACGCTGGTCAGGCGGTGTTTTCTTCAGGATTGACGCGCGCCGAAACTTGGGTTAAGCCAAATATTAATTCATTTGAGCTGGCTACGGGCGAAGAACAAAAAATTAGTTTTACTATTACCGCTCCATCCACCGCTTCGCCTGGGTCATATTATTTGGCGGTAGGAGCGCAGGCATCATCTGCCGGTGGACAGTTGGGGCTAGATAGTCAGCTTTTAACATTACTTACTATTCAAATATCCGGTACGGCGCAAGAGCAGTTGGTAATAGAACAATGGCAAACAAATAATTTTTTTGTTATCAAAAAAGATTGGAATTTTCACTTGAATATTAAGAATGCCGGTAATGTTGAGGTGCCATATAGCGCGCGATTGGTGGTGCGTAATTGGCGAGGCGATGAAAAAACATCTTTTGATTTGATACAAAAAAATAATTTACTTGCCGACACTTGGAAGGCGGGTGATTACTCGTCTAATGTTGATAATTTGGGTTTTTGGCCGGGGATTTATCAGGCGCAAGTTGTGGTGAGTTACGGGTTAACCCAGCAGATGGTCACGAGTATGGTATATATATTGTATGTTCCGGTTTGGTCGTGGATAGTTTTGGGTATGGCCATTTTAGTGATTATTGGCGCCTTTACCAGTCAGTATAAATTTCAAATGTGAGAATGTGAGTTGGTATATGGTATCTGGTATTTAGTATTTAGCTTAGTATTTAGCGATGAAAAGATTATCCGGTAAATTTATTTTAATTTTAATGCTCGTGATGGGCGCGGTATTTTTTTTGTCCGCTCACGCCGAAACTAGCGAACAGACTATTAATGTAACACTGGAAGTACCCAGTTCCAGCACTTGTGGCAACACGAGCGTTTGTGAATCGGGCGAGACTTGTGCTAGTTGCAGTGAGTGTTGTGGTCCAGGACCAGGAGATACTTATCCTCCTTCAATTTCCAACATCGCGTCTTCCACCACCGAAAGTAGTGCTATAGTATCATGGACCGCTTCTGATTCCAGTCAGCCGGTAAGCTGTTTATTTACTTATAACGGTAATTCCGCTTCGTATTCCAAAAGTGATAATAATTTTACCGTTAATTTAACAAATTTATTAGCCAATACTGTTTATAATTTTTCTTTTACTTGTTCTGACAGTGTTGGCAATACTACGGCCCCGCAAGTCGGTTCTTTTACTACCTTGGGGATAACTATTCCATTGTCTATTACCACTTCATCCGTTATGCCTGATGTTACCAAAATAAATTTTTTCTGGGACACCAATAAGGCGGCCAGTGGCGAGGTAAACTATGGAGAAACCGAGAGCCGGGTTGGTACCGCAACTGACATTGGCAGTGGTACTGCCAGTCATAGCGCTCAAGCTATTGGTCTTAAATCATGCTTTCCATATTATTATCGTATTCATTCTTGGGATGGGGCTACCGATCCCGAAGTTTTGGGGTCAGTTATTACTCTGTCGGAAATAACTCCACCGGCCAGTGTGGGTTCTTTGACACTGGCTACCACCAGCGCTTCCATTATTTTGAGCTGGGTAAATCCGGCGGATTTGGATTTTAAGGAGGTAAAAATAAAGCGCAACGATATTGAAATATATCGAGGTAGTAACGTTTCTTATACTGATAGTGTTCCGCCCTTAGCTTGCGGTACCAATTATTGTTACAAATTTTCTTCTTTTGATTATTGTGGAAATGAAAGTGGTGAAGCGTTCCCAGCGCAATGCGGGCGTGTTAATTGCACCCCGCCATCTTGTGGTAATGGTAGCGTGGAGCCGGCTTTAGCTGAGGATTGCGAAGCTAGCGTGGTTATTTCTAAAATTTGTACTGATTTTAATCCTTTGTGGAAAGCGGGCGTGGTTAAATGTGGCTCGAGTTGTAAGTATGATACCAGTGGTTGCAAATTAACTTGCGGTGACGGTATTGTATCTTCTACTTTAGGAGAACAATGCGAGAGCACGGTGGCTATTACCAAACAATGTTCGGATTTTAATCCCCTTTGGAATCAAGGGGTGGTAAAATGTTCCAATAGTTGCGAGTTTGATTTGACCAATTGTTCCACCGGAAATGATAACCGTTATTGTGGCGACGGTACACTAGATGTTGATTTAGGAGAACAATGTGATGATGGCGCCGCTAATGCTAGTTGTCCAACCGCCAATCGTTGCAGTGTTAATTGTCAATGGAATAATTGCTTGAGTATTGAAAATTGTGGTAATGATATTGATGATAATGGTAATGGATTAATTGACTGTGCCGATCCCAGTTGTGCTAATGACTCGCGCTGTAAAGGTGATAACGAAGAAGCTGCCGCTTGTTTGGATGGTTTAGACAATGATGGTGATGGTTTAATTGATTATCCAAGCGATCCGGGTTGTTCCAGCGTCAACGATACCGACGAGTATAATTCCCCAAAAATTACCGTGCCGGAGTTGATGCGGCTAAGTTTAGACGATGTTTTGTTTTTTGCCGGAAATCGCAATATTAATTTAGCTTTACAAAATCAAACAGTCACCAGTTTATCCGGTTCGCATTTTACCGTAGGAATACGCGCATTATCCTTGGCGACCATTCCCCAAAGTTTAAATTTACGAGTTGGCGCGGGGATTTATAATTTTAGTTATTCCGAAATTGATCAAGTTTATTACGCTGATCTTTCTTTTCCTGCGGCTGGCGCGCATCAAGCCTATATTGAGGTTGATTATGGCAGTGATCAATTGGATTCCTTGGAGTTTAATTTGAGTAGTTTGGTTCGAGGTGAGGTCTGGGATAACAATGGTCGTGTGCCCGGAGTGGAAATGACCTTGTATCAAGAAGGTGGTAAATTATTTCCGGCAGCCAATTATGGTCAAAGCAACCCTCAATTTACCGATATTAATGGCACTTATGATTGGGTAGTGCCCAATGGTAATTACTTTATTAAAATTGAATCGGAAAAATATTTTTCTCACCAGACTCAATTATTTGCAGTTAAAAATAACGTAGTTAATCGTTCACTAAGGTTGATTCTAAAACCGGTAAAAATTACGGATATCATTCCCGCCAATATCGCGCGCGCCCAGCAGGCGCTTCAAGAAACTGTTAATAATCCAATTGTAGAACAAACGGCCAGTGTGATTGTGGCGCCAGCGACCATAGCTGTTGTTTCGGCCGGTGTAGCCGCTACGGTTTCCTGGCTGGATTTATTGGCTTGGTTGAGATTTTTATTTTTACAACCCCTGCTCATTTTTGGTCGCCGTAAACGATTGGGTTGGGGGCAGGTATATAATTCTTTGAATAAGTTGCCAATTGATTTGGCTACCGTGCGTTTAATTAGCGTGGCTAGTGGAAAAATTATTCAGTCCAAAGTAACTGATAAAAATGGTCGGTATTTGTTTATTGTTAATCCGGGAGAATATCGGTTGGAAGTGTTTAAAAATAATTTTGTTTTCCCTTCCGGTTTATTGGATAAGATAAAAAGTGATGGTCGACATCTGGATATTTATCACGGTGAAGTTATCAAAGCTACCGAAAAGAATGCGGTGATTACCGCCAATGTCCCTCTAGATCCGGCTGGAGAAACAAAAACTCCCTGGCGTATCTCTAAAGAGCGGTTTCTTCGTCGTTTGCAAATAACTCTGGCGCGGTTGGGTTTAATTATTGCCTTAGTGTCATTATATATTGCTCCGGTATGGTATATGTGGGTGCTTTTAGCGGCGCATATTATTGCTTGGCTAGTCTTTCGGCGTTTGGCACGACCGGTCAAGGCAAAAGGTTGGGGTATTGTATATGACGCAGATAGTCGTCAGCCATTAGGACGCACCATTGCTCGCTTGTTTGACTCAAGATTCAATAAATTGGTTGCCACCGAAATTACTGATCGCCACGGTCGTTATTCATTTTTGGCTGGAGATAGCCAGTTCTATGTTACTTATGAAAATAAGGGTTACCAACAAAAACAAACTGATGTGATCGATCTTTCTGGTCAAGAGCAGGGAACATTAGCATTAGACGTCGGACTTAATAAGAGTTCGGAGCCAAAAGTTGATAGTCAAAAGATTTCAGCTTCCGATACCCAACCTTTGCCACCATTAAATTCTATTTCCTCCGTAAGCTCGCCACCAAAGGTAGTTAGCCCTGTTGATACTCTGTCGGGTTCCACCAAAGCAAAATAAAATATCCTCTTAGCTTGAGGATATTTTTTATTAATAATCAATTTATTTATTAGTCAATCTTTTTAATTATCATTATACCCATTATCACAAGAATGGTAGCGAGGAAAGCAGAAAAAATGCAGTAATAGCAAACTGAATTGATAACAAAAAACTGTAGGTAAGTGAGTCGGACGGAAAATAACCAGGACAAAACCGATAATAGTGGAACAAAATTAAGCATGAATTGGTATTTTTCTTTTAAGGCCAATAGGCCGATAAGAATAATTACGGTGTAGAACCCTAGCCCAATTAGCGCGAGCGGTATACCTAAAATATTTGAATAAATACTAGTGGCTACCACTTGGCAAGTATTTACCGATTCTACGATTGGGCAGGGCAAAATTTCATGCGCATAATGTTTGTAGGTGAGATAACCGGAATCGAGAAAACCCAATAGGCCAATAATTATTATGGCTATCGGCCAAATAGTGGTAAGGGCCGGATGACGAGTAAAATGACGATGAAGTAATGCGAGCATAGGCTATAATTTTATCACATTCCACCATGCTTCGACAAATTCAGCGCGTCGATTTTGGTATTTAAGATAATAAGCATGTTCCCAAACGTCAAGGGTTAAGAGCGGTGTGTGGTTCAAGGTAAGCGGTGAGTCTTGGTTGGGTAAAGAATAAATTTTTAGCATATTATTTTCATCCCGTACCAGCCACGCCCAACCACTGCCAAAATGTCCGACTGCAATAGCGGTGAATAATTCTTTAAATTTTTCAACTGAACCAAAAGCCTGGACGATTTCAGCCGTCAGCGTTTCATTTTTTTTGTTAGCCGGACTCATCTCTTTCCAAAACAAATTATGATTTACAAATCCGCCACCCAGGTTACGGATTTTTTTACGGTCTTCATCAGACACCGATAAAGTATTAAGCTCACGCAAAATTTCTTCGGCTGATTTTTTGGCTAGTTCCGGATAGCTAACCATTACTTTGTTAAAATTATCACAATAAGTTTGGTGATGTTTATTGTGGTGGATTTCCATCGTAGCGGCGTCGAGATAGGGCTCGAGCGCGTCGAACGCATAGGGGAGTTTGGGTAAAGTATACATATTTTAAGTGTTAGTTTGTCATCCCGAGTCCGAGTCCGCCAAAGGCGGGCAGGTACTCAGAATGACAATTAACTATATTATATGTTAAGTGTATGCAAGTTGTCAAATATAATTATACCAAATTAGTATGAATTAAAACAGCTCCCATCGGGAGCTGTTGGTTAGAGTCTATTCGGCAATTGGCGGTGGAGCATTTTCATCTTTAATCGCTTCTTCTTCATCGGGCGCCTCGCCTTTTTCGGCGGCTTCGATGGTGGCCGCGCGAATAGCTTTTATTAGTTTGGGATTTTGTCTTAGATATGTTTTGGCACTTTCTCGACCGGTGCCGATTTTTTCTTCGCCAAAAGAATAGGTGTTACCGCGTTTATCTACGATTTTATATAGTACGCCAGTATCGAGCGCATCACCAGCTAGAGATATGCCTTCGTTATACATAATATCAAATTCAGTAGTGCGGAAAGGCGGAGCAACTTTATTTTTGACGATTTTTACTTTCACGCGGTTGCCAATGATTTTGTCGCCTTGTTTAATTTGGGCAGCACGTCGCACTTCAATGCGGATGGAGGAATAGAACTTGAGCGCCATACCACCAGTGGTGGTTTCGGGGTTGCCAAAAAATACGCCAATTTTCATGCGGGTTTGATTGATGAAAATTAAAACGGTTTTGGATCGGGAAATTATACCGGTGAGTTTACGCATAGCTTGTGACATCAGGCGCGCTTGTAAGCCCATGTGGCTGTCGCCCATTTCACCTTCGATTTCGGCTTTAGGAACTAACGCCGCCACACTATCCACGACAATCACATCTACTGCATTGGAGCGCACCAAAGTTTCCACAATATCTAGAGCTTGTTCGCCGGTATCAGGCTGGGAAATTAACAGTTCATCCACTTTTACGCCAATTTTTTTGGCGTAGTCCGGGTCAAGCGCGTGTTCGGCGTCAATAAAGGCCGCGATGCCACCCATTTTTTGGACTTCGGATACAATGTGTTGAGCAAGAGTAGTCTTACCGGAAGCTTCCGGACCATAAATTTCAATCACGCGCCCACGGGGCACACCACCAACGCCGAGGGCAATATCCAAAGATAAACAGCCGGTAGGTACGGCATCTACTTCCATGCGGTTACCCTCACCAAAGGTCATAATCGCGCCATCGCCGAATTTGGTTTTAATTTGTTCAATTGCCGATTCCGCAGCTTTGAGTTTTTGTTTTACCTCCTCGGATTGTTTGGCCATATTCGAAATGAGTGAGAGAAAAGATTAAATGTGATTAATCTTTTCCGAGCGAATGAGAATATATGGATTGTGCCTATATACGTTAAAGAGTAAGGAGTAAGGAGTAAATTTATTTATTCCTTATTCCTCATTCCTTTAGCATTCATTATAATTTATATGATAAAAAAAGGCAAGAGTGTTTTTCCCCGCCTTATTTTTATAAAAAGTTATATCCCCCTCACCACCACATGTCTGGTTTCGGTAGTAGTTTTGCCATGTTTTTTGATAGCGGCAACAGTAATAGTATTAACGCCAACAGTTAAATCAATATTCATTTCAAAATGTCCGGCATCATTCGGGCGAATTTCTTGTCCATTAACCATCAGACGGCATTCTGGTTCGGTCATACCCTGGACTAATATGTTTAAGTTATTAGTTACTACTCCCTCTGGTGGAGAGTAAATCTCTAAATTAGGAGGATTTAGCACTCCTTTAATTTGCCAAATTAAGTATCCGGCAAATAGAAAAATTAAAAGAGCAATAATTAAATTTCGGACCAAAAAGGGAATAGAATTAAATATAGAGAAACGAATCGAGCGATTAGGATGTTTTTGAATTATATCATCCAATCCATTTTCTCTTTTAAATTGGTAAATTATTGTTTTGGAATCAAGTTTGAGGGCGGCGGCGTATTCTTTTAAGTAAGCTAGGCGGTAAGCTTTGGCTGGAGGTAGATCACCAAAACGACCATCTTCAATTGCTGATAGATATTTAAGGGGAATATGAGTAAGCGTGGTAAGATTGTCCAGAGACAATTTTAGCCGTTCTCGTTCTTGTTTGAATCGCGCCCCCACTCTAATTGGTGGAGTAAGTTTTTTGGAACAGAAGAGTGACACAATAAAAGAGTAAGGAATAAAGAGTAAGGAGTATTAAATACTCCACATTCTTTAATCATTACTCCTTGTTTTCTTCTTGATTAAGTACGATTCCACCCGCATCCATGGTTTGATCTTCCATTGGAATTTCTGCTTCCGGTTCGGGCATTTGTTCGCCGGCCAAAGAAGAAGTTGTAATATGCTCGGTAAATACTTCTCGTGGTCTGGCGCCATCAGCCGGGCCAACCACTCCCGCCTCTTCTAATTCGTCCAAAACGCGGGCGGCGCGCGCGTAACCCAATCTTAGTCGGCGTTGTAATAATGAAGCGCTGGCTTTGCCGGATTCAATTACCACGCGTTTGGCTTCTTCAAATATTGGATCCTGGTCATCGCTTGGTCCGCCAAATAGATTGATTGTCCCACCACTGGCGGCATTTTTGGAGATAATACTGTCGTCATAAGTAGGCGGTTCATCGTCTTTAATACAATCCACTACACGCGCCATTTCTTCTTCGGAAACAAAAGCTCCTTGTAAACGTTTGGGCTTGCTTAGTTCTGCGGTCAAAAACAACATATCACCCCGACCCAATAATTTTTCCGCGCCTGAGCAATCCAAAATAGTGCGTGAGTCAATCAGTGAAGCAACGGAAAAGGCAATCCGCGCTGGAATATTAGCTTTCATCAGGCCGGTTATAACTTCCACGCTGGGGCGCTGGGTGGCTACCACCAGATGAATGCCGACCGCGCGCGCCATTTGAGCGATGCGAATAATTCCAGCTTCCACTTCGGCTCCGGCCATAGCCATTAGATCAGCTAACTCGTCAATTACAATTACAATATAAGGGAACTTTTCCGTCGAGGTTTTGTTGTAGGTGCCAATATCGCGTCGCCCGGCTTTGGACAAAACATCAAAGCGGCGTTCCATCTCACCGATTGCCCATTTGAGCGCGTTGACGGTTTTGGCAACGTCGGTAATTACCGGAGTAAGTAAATGTGGAATACCATTATACATGGTTAGCTCTACGCGTTTAGGATCAATCATGATTAGTTTTAGAGTTTCGGGAGTATTTTGATATAGCAAGCTTAAAATTACCGTGTTGATACAAACCGTTTTACCCGATCCAGTAGCTCCGGCAATTAATAAGTGGGGCATTTTAGGAAGATCAGCGAACCAAACTTTTCCGGCTACATCTTTGCCGAGGGCAATCATCATATTGTGGGCGCGGTTTTTAAATTCAGTGGCTTCCAAAAGTTCGCGCAAAGTTACTAAAGCTACTTTTTGATTAGGCACTTCAATACCTACAAGCGATTGCCCGGGAATGGGCGCTTCAATGCGGATAGGATGTGCCGCTAGAGCCAAAGCCAGGTCATTGCTAAGAGTGGTAATACGGGTAAGCTTGACACCTTTAGCCGGCTTGAACGAATATTGAGTAACTGTCGGTCCCACTCGCACTTCTCCCATATCTACCTCAATGCCAAAATTTTGGAAGGTATCGCGGATAGTCTCAGCGTTAGCTTTGATATCTCCCGAAGTTGGTTTGGTTTTGCTGGTGTAGAGTAGGTCGATTTTAGGCGCTTTAAAATTGGAATAATCCGGTTTGGCCACTTGAATTGCTTCGGTAGCTTTTTCTTCCACCTCGTTGGCTTCTTCTTCGGATTTTAAAGCCCGCGTGGCGAATATTCTTTTTTCTTCGTCTTCTTCTTTTACCGGATCGTCGGTGTCGGTGGCATTTTCTTCGGTTTCGTTAATTTTGCGTCGGTCGTATTCTCCTTTGATACTAAATTTAACTTTTTGTTCAGTCGGTTGTTTTTTAAATCCGGCAAAGAAGTTTATTATTTGTTGTCCCAGCCAACCAAACATTAAAAATATTTTTTTGTTTAAAGAAACCATTTGCGCCAAAGAGGTGTTAAATAAAAAGATGGTGCTGGTTAGGAGCATTCCAATCAAAATAATTAATCCGCCCCAGTAACTTACGTATTTAAGAAGAGGCCAAGATAGCGCTAGCCCAATAAAACCGCCGCCATATCCGAGTTGAGCGGTGGAAATCATTTCATCAAAAGGTTCTTGGATGTGAACCAATCCATTAAAACTTAAAAAGAATAAGATTGCGCCAAACAGGTGGGTTGGCTTGTATTCATACTCTAAATCTTTGAGCATCAGTATCGCTACTATTAAAAGGATAATCGGAAATACGTAGCGTACTTGTCCGAATGCTAGGGCTAGTAGGGAGTCAATGAATTGTCCGGCTACTCCCGCCAAATTAAAGAAGCTAAGGATAGCCAAGCCGGCGACAATGAATAACAAAATTGCCAAAAGACCGCGATTGATCTCCGGATTTAATTTTTTGGCTTTTTCTTGCCAGGTTACTTTTCGGCGATAAGTGCGACGCATAACTTGTGGAGGTATTATAGCATAAATTTTTTAAATAAAAAACTCCACATTGTGGAGTCTATTTTTTATCCCCATTAATCTGCGGGAGGAGTTGCATGTTTTAGCTTACGAGTCGAATACTTAAACTTCTTCCCAATGGCATAAAATGTCAGTGGGAGGAGAGAGAGTGTTTAAAAAATCCGATTCGGTTGAGACATCAATTCCTCCGCAGATTATTGAGGATAAATTGAGCCAATATTATATACTTTAATTGTAAAGAGGTAAAGAAAGGGTGTCAAGGGCGATTTTATAATGAAATTTACTAAGGATACTTTGTGGGCTACAGCTTATTTTGGGTGGAGGTCGGCTTTGCACCTCGTAGCCCAAAGGGCGAAGGGGTGTGGATAACTAATTTAGTATGTTTTTAGAAAATGGCACTTTTTGGCTAGTTTTAGCTAAGAAACGAAAATATCTTGACAAGAAGTTATCCACTCGTTCCACTTGACAACTACTTATAATTAGTATAATATATACACACTTTTGACTTCGTACTAGCCGAAGTAGCCGGAATTTCCGCTACCATTAGCTAAAATATCCCCATTTTTGGGGCAAGACGTGCGGCCAGCGCCCAAATGTCTTTCGCTGCATGCAAGGTAAAATCCTGATTTTTACCAGGATTACACAAATAACATGTCAACCTTGCGTTTTTACGTTACAATGCAGTAAAAGTGCCACCCTTTAATTCAACGGGGCGGTTTTTTGTGTTCATTAATAAAATTAACAACTGACAATTAACAACTAACAATGTGGTTCGCCGTTTGTTAATTGCTATTTGTTAATTGCTAATTAAATATTTTTTATGCCAATTTTTAAGCGCCAACCACTTCAAACCACTGAGCGTCAATATTTTACCAACCGTCGTAATGCGATGGCGGTACCCGATCTTATTGAAATTCAAAAAAATTCTTATGATTGGTTTACCAAATTTGGTATTAAAGAATTATTTGAAGAAGTTTCGCCGATTACGGATTTTTCCGGTCGTGATCTAGAGCTTTATTTGGAAGATTACTATTTGGATGAACCCCGTTTTGACGAACTCACTTGTCGTCAGCGCAATATTACTTTCGAAGCTCCCTTGCGTCTTAATGCCCGTTTGGTAAATAAGCGTACCAATCAATCAAAAACTCAAGAAATTTATTTGGGCGATGTCCCCATGATGACCAATCGCGGTACTTTTGTGGTTAATGGCATTGAGCGCGTGGTGGTGTCCCAGCTTATTCGTAGCGCCGGTGCTTTTTTTACCGCCGAGAATGTGCGCGGTCGTCGTTTTTACGGCGCCAAAATTATTCCCAATCGTGGCGCTTGGTTGGAATTTGAAACCGATCAAAGCAATGTAATTTGGGTGAAAGTTGATCGTAAACGTAAAGTGGCGGCCACTTCACTTCTGCGCGCTTTTGGTTACGAAACTGATGAGCAGATTCAAGATTTATTAAAAGACACCAATACCCATCCTCAGATTGATTATGTTGAGGCGACTATCAAAAAAGATTCCGCCAAAAATATGGGTGAGGGTTTAATTGAAGTTTATAAAAGAATTCGTCCAGGTGATTTAGCCACTGCCGATAATGCCAAGAGTCTGGTGCACGCGATGTTTTTTAATTTTGATCGTTATGATTTGGGCAAGGTCGGTGTTTATAAATTTAACACCAAATTTGATTTAAATTATTCTGACGAAGATTACGAGAAAAAAGAAAATCGAGTTTTATCGGCGGAAAAATTATTATTAGTAATCAAAGAAATTATTCGTCTTAATGTTACTCAAGAAGATCCGGATGATGTGGATCATTTGGGTAATCGTCGGGTGCGTGCGGTGGGTGAACTGGTGCAGAATCGTTTCCGTGTTGGCCTTGCGCGCATGGAGCGCATCATTAAAGATCGCATGAGCACTCTAAATATTGAAGAAATTACTCCCAATAAGCTGGTTAATGCTCGCCCGGTAATGTCGGCGGTTCGTGAATTCTTTATGAGCTCGCAGATGTCGCAGTTTATGGACCAGCATAATCCGTTGTCTGAACTCGAACACAAGCGTCGTTTATCGGCTTTAGGTCCGGGTGGTCTAAGCCGTGATCGTGCCGGTTTTGAGGTGCGCGATGTGCATACCACTCATTATGGGCGTATTTGTCCGATTGCCACTCCCGAAGGTCCCAATATCGGCTTGGTCAATCATCTTTCCAGTTTTGCGCGTATCAATGAATTTGGTTTTATTGAAACTCCTTATCGTAAAGTTTTAAAAGAAGTCGCCAATCAGCCGGAATTATTGGAAGGAGAAATTTTACGCGGTGAGGTGGAGGGCTACAAAGATGGCACTGAAATTACCAAAGAAGTAGCGGTCAAACTAGCGAAAAGCAAATTAAAAAATATTCCGGTACGATCGCGTTTGACCGGCGAAATTGTTTATCTCAATTCTTTTAAAGAAGAAAAAGTAATTACCGCTTCCGCCACCGTTACTGCCGATAGTCGCGGATATTTTACTGCCGGTTCGGTGCCGGCGCGTGTTTTTGGCAATCCGGGCGTCGCGACTACCGATCAATTAGATTATATTGATGTGGCTTCTTCGCAGATTGTTAGTGTGGCCACTGCTTGTATTCCATTTTTGGAACATGACGATGCTACCCGCGCGCTTATGGGTACGAACATGCAAAGACAGGCGGTACCTTGTATTCGCCCCGAGTCGCCTTTGGTCGGTACTGGTGTAGAAGGCGAAGCCGCTCGTTATACCGGGCATATGATTGTAGCGGAAGCTGATGGTGAGATTGTGGAAGCGGATGGTAGTCATATAGTATTACTTACCAAAAAAGGTGATCGCAAAACTTATCTTACCAACAAATTCGTTCGTTCCAACGCTTCTACTTGTATTAATCAACATTGTGTCGTGAGTGTGGGGCAAAAAGTTAAGAAAGGCGAGCCTTTAACCGATGGTCCGGGTATTAGCCAAGGCGAAGTGTCTTTGGGTCAGAATGTTTTGGTAGCTTACATGGCTTGGGACGGTTTTAACTACGAAGACGCGGTGATATTGTCCGAACGGGTGGTGCACGCCGATCGTTATACATCTATTCACATTGAAGATTATACGGTAGCGGTGCGCGAGACTAAGCTTGGTCCCGAAGTAGTTACCGGGGATATTCCCAATGTCAGTGAAGAAAAATTAAAAAATTTAGATTCCGAAGGAATTGTGCGGATCGGCGCCGAAGTTAAATCCGGTGATATTTTGGTAGGCAAGATTACTCCTAAAGGTGAAACTGAATTATCGGCCGAAGAAAGATTATTGCGCGCCATCTTTGGTGAAAAGGCTCGCGACGTGCGCGACTCCTCTTTATACTTAGAACATGGTGAACACGGTAAAGTAATTGGCATTCAAATTTTTTCCGCTGAGAATGGCGACAAACTTGAACCGGGAGTGATTAAACAGGTGCAAGTAAAAGTGGCTGATATGCGCAAAATTCAGATCGGCGATAAAATGGCCGGTCGGCACGGCAACAAAGGTGTAATTTCCAAAGTAGTGCCGGTAGCGGATATGCCATTTTTACCGGATGGTACTCCGGTGGACATTATCCTCTCCACTTTGGGTGTTATTTCGCGTATGAACTTAGGTCAGCTTTTGGAAACCCATCTTGGTCTTGCCGCTAATGCTTTGGGCTACAAAATTGCCACTCCGGTTCTTAATGGCTTAACTGAACAGCAAATTATTGACGAGCTTGTCAAAGCCGGCTTTTCGGAATCAGGGCAAGTACAATTATATGATGGCCGCACCGGTGAAGCTTTTGATAATCAAACTACCGTTGGTTACAATTACATGCTCAAACTCAACCACATGGTAGAAGACAAAATTCATCAACGTTCGATTGGTCCGTATTCGCTTATTACTCAGCAACCGCTTGGCGGCAAGGCTCAATTTGGCGGTCAGCGTTTTGGTGAAATGGAAGTTTGGGCGTTAGAGGCTTATGGCGCCGCGCATACTTTACAAGAAATATTAACTATTAAATCGGATGACGTGCCCGGACGCAGTAAAGCTTACGAAGCGATTATTAAAGGTGAACAAATTACCCGCGTCAACCTGCCGGAATCCTTTAATGTTTTGGTGCGTGAATTAAAAGGTTTGGCGCTGGATGTGGAACTTCTCAAAAGGTCGGAATCAGGTGAATACAGATTGGCCAGTGAGGTAAAGGCCGAAGAAGAAAAAAAATATCAAGAAGCTCACGACGGTGAGTCTGAACAGAAATAATTCTTTACTTCTAAATACTTAACTTATTTCAAATATGACTCGCGATTCCTTACACTCACTTGATTTCGATGCCATTCGCTTGCGCGTAGCTTCTCCCGAAGCGATTCGAGGGTGGTCTTACGGCGAAGTGGACAAACCGGAAACTATTAATTACCGCACACAGAAACCGGAGAAGGGCGGTTTGTTTGCCGAAGAAATTTTTGGTCCGACCAAAGATTGGGAATGTTATTGCGGTAAATATAAAAAGATTCGTTACAAAGGCATTATCTGCGATAAATGCGGCGTGGAAGTTACCACTTCTCTCGTTCGGCGTGAACGCATGGGGCATATTGAATTATGCGCTCCGGTTTCGCATATTTGGTTTTTGCGTTCTGTGCCTTCCAAAGTTGGTTTGGTTTTGGATTTATCAGTGATGGCTTTGGAAAAAGTTATTTACTTCGCCGCTTTCATTGTTACTCAAGTGGATGAAGCCGGCAAAAAACAAGCTTCCGAACTTTTACGCCAAGAATATAAATCCAAACGCAAGCAGATCGAAAAAGAATTGGAGCAAAAGATTAAAGAAGTTAATGATAAGAAATTGTCCGCTGCAATTCTAGATCAAGCCCAAGAGGAAGCCAACCGCAAACGCGCGGCTTTGGATGAAGATTTTCAGCAAGCTGATAAAGAATTAAAAGAATTGCAAATGATGCGGGTTCTTTCCGAGACTAAGTATCAAGAACTTTCTTTGCGCTACGGCCATTTATTTGAAGCCGGGATCGGCGCTGATGGCGTGCGCGGACTATTGGAGAGAATTAATTTGGAAGAGACCATTAAAAAATTGAATGAAGAACAAAATACCGCGAAGGGTTCCAAGCTGGAAAGAATTATTCGCCGCAAGAAATTATTAAAGAGTTTAACAAAAAATAATATTCGTCCGGAATGGATGATCCTCAAAAATATTCCGGTGATTCCACCCGACTTGCGTCCGATGGTGGCGCTCGACGGCGGACGGTTTGCCACTTCCGATCTTAACGATTTGTATCGTCGCGTGATTAATCGCAATAATCGTTTGCGCCGGCTTTTGGAATTAGATGCGCCCGAAGTTATCTGTCGCAATGAAAAACGCATGTTGCAAGAAGCGGTGGACGCGCTTATCGATAATAACGCTCGTCATAGCAAAACCGTCATGGCTGCCACCGGTCAAAAACGCCAATTGCGTTCCTTGGCTGATATTCTCAAAGGCAAGCAAGGTCGTTTTCGCCAGAATTTACTCGGCAAACGCGTTGACTATTCCGGTCGCAGTGTAATTGTGGTTGGTCCGACATTAAATATTGATGAATGCGGTTTGCCCAAGCGCATGGCTTTGGAACTTTTCAAACCGTTTATCATGGCCGAAATTATTAAACGCGAGCTGGCTCACAATGTGCGCAGCGCTTCTCGTTATGTGGAATCAGAAAAAGATGAAGTTTGGGATATTTTGGAAGAGCTTACCAAAACCACGCGCGTGCTTTTGAACCGCGCCCCCACTCTGCATCGTTTGGGTATTCAAGCTTTTCATCCGCGCTTAATCGAAGGTAAAGCCATTCAGTTGCATCCGTTGGTTTGTACCGCTTTTAATGCCGACTTTGATGGCGACCAGATGGCGGTGCATTTGCCGTTGACTGCCGAAGCGCGTTGGGAAGCGGAAAATCTCATGGCGGCCGATAAGAATTTGTTAAAACCAGCTACCGGTCAGCCGGTGATTACGCCTAATCAAGATATCGTGCTCGGATGTTATTATGTTACTCGTCAGCAAGAAGGCGTTGATCAAAAAGTAATTCATTCTTTTTCCAGTGAGAAGGATGCGATGCTCGCTTATAAAGCGCGGACCGTTACTTTGCACGAAAAAGTAAAAGTGCGTTTTACCGATTTGAGCAAATTTCCGGAAGGTACCGGTCCAATTATTGAAACTACCGTTGGTCGCGTGATCTTCAACGAAATTTTGCCAGATAAGATGCCTTATTACAATGAAAATGTAACCAAAAAGAAATTAGGGCAAATTATCAGCTTGCATTTGGAATTATATGGTCAGCAACAAACCGCTTTCTTTGCCGATGCTATCAAAAATTTAGGGTTTAGATATGTGAGCAAGTCCGGCTATTCCATTGGCATGGGTAATTTCCCCAAATTAACAGTGCGAACCGGTATGCTTTTGGAGGGTGACAAAATGGTAGCTGAAACCGAACAACAATATCAAGAAGGTTTACTTACTCAAACCGAGCGTCATGCCAAGGTATTGGAAATCTGGACTGATATTAAAGATCGAGTAGTGGCGGCCAGTCAAAAGACTTTGGACAAGAATAGTTCGGTATACGCGATGATTGATTCCGGCGCGCGCGGTACCATGGGTCAGCTCGGTCAGATGATTGGTATGAAGGGTCTGGTAGTGTCTCCTTCGGGTGATATTTTGGAGTTGCCGGTTAAGGGTAACTTTAAAGAAGGTTTTGATGTTTTGGAATACTTTATTTCTTCGCACGGTACGCGCAAGGGTTTGTCTGATACCGCTCTGCGCACCGCTAACGCCGGTTATCTTACCCGTCGTTTGGTGGATGTCTCACAAGATGTGGTGGTATTAGAAGAAGAATGCGGAGATACTACCGGAGAAGTATTTACGATCGCGCAATCTCAGGAAATGGGCGAGAAGATTTCGGATCGTGTTTGCGGTCGTTACGTTTTGGCGGATGTGAAAGTCGGTAATAAAGTGATAGTTAAAGGCGGTGACATTATTACCGAACAAATTGCTCGTATTATCGAAGATAACAAGATTGATAATATTCATGTGCGTTCGGTTTTGCAGTGCAAGTTGCCAAAAGGCGTTTGTCGCAAATGTTACGGTTTTGATTTAGCCCATAATAAACCGGTAGAATTTGGCGTAGCGGTTGGTGTTATTGCCGCGCAATCTATCGGTGAACCGGGCACGCAGTTAACTTTGCGCACTTTCCATGCCGGTGGCGTGGCTGGTGGCGATATTACCCAAGGTTTGCCGCGCGTAGAAGAATTATTTGAATGCCGCCCGCCCAAGCACCAAGCAGTTTTATCCGAAGTTGATGGTAAGGTGGAAATCGAAGACGCGGACGGAAAAATTATAACTTCGCCTACCGGCAAGAGAATCTTTGAAGGTCGCCGTGGTCAAAAAATTGTTAAGGTTTTGTTTGAAGGCATGGATGAAATGAAAGTTAAGTTTAAAGCCGAAGATGAGGTAATGGCCAAAGATGGCGATAATGTTATCAAAGGCACCACCCTTTTGGTGTATGGTTCATCCGGTGAAGAGGTGCTGGCTAAATATGATGGTCAGGTTAAATTGGAAAAAAACAATTTGATTCTTTCTTATGTTGGACCAAAAGTACGCGAATATATCATACCGCTTGGGTATAAGTTGTATATAAAGGATGGCGATGATATTAAGAAAGGCGATCAATTGACCGATGGTTCTATCAATCTCCACGAATTGTTTGATCTTAAGGGTCGTCCGGCGGTTCAACGTTATATTTTGCAAGAAGTGCAAAATATTTACTCTTCACAAGGTCAGAAAGTAAACGACAAACATGTCGAACTTCTTATTAAACAAATGTTTAGTCGGGTGTATGTGGAAGATGCCGGTGATACCGATTTATTGCCGGGTGAAGTGATTGAAAAATCGCAATTGGTATTTGCTAACCGTAGCGCCAAAAAAGAAGGTGGTAAACCGGCAGTCGGTCGCGAGCTATTGCTTGGAGTTACTCGTGTGGCCTTGTCCACCCAGAGTTTCCTTTCCTCAGCTTCGTTCCAAGAAACTGCCAAAGTGCTTATTAATACCGCTATTACCGGCAAGGTGGATTATTTGGAAGGGTTAAAAGAAAATGTGATTATTGGCCGACTCATTCCGGCTGGTACCGGGTTTAAGCAGTAATCACGAGAGTATTAAAGCAAAAAAACATTAAAACAAGAAAGGCGCGAAAACGCCTTTTTTGCTTGATTTATTTTAAGTAATGTAATATTATTAAGATGTTTTAATGTTTTAATATTTTAATGTAGTATGTCTGGACATTCTAAATGGCATAATATTCAGCA
Organism: Candidatus Magasanikiibacteriota bacterium; assembly: GCA_041678665.1. Classification (GTDB taxonomy): domain Bacteria; phylum Patescibacteriota; class Patescibacteriia; order Magasanikbacterales; family GWA2-37-8; genus GWA2-37-8. The sequence continues at coordinate 6,444 of JBAYNU010000011.1, read as the reverse complement.
AAGGAAGGGTAAACAAGACGCCGCTCGTAGTAATATTTTTTCCAAATATTCCAAGCAAATAATGATCGCTGTCAGGCAGGGTGGGGGTGATCCGAATATTAATTTTTCTTTGCGTTTACTGGTAGATAAAGCCAAAGGCAGCGGTATGCCCAAAGAAAATATTGAGCGGGCAATTAAAAAAGCTTCCGGTGAATTGGGCGACGGGGCGCAAATGGAGGAAGCATTATACGAAGCATTTGGACCGGGGGGCACAGCGATTCTTATCAAATCCATCACTGATAACAAGAATCGCGCTGGATCAGATATTCGGCATATTGTCAGTGAATACGGCGGTAATGTTGGCGGTCCGGGTAGCGTGCAGTGGATGTTTGGGCAATGGGGGATGATTGAAATATTAAAATCAAAATTATCAGAAAAAAATTTGGACATGGAAGCTTTTCAACTGTCTTTGATTGAGGTGGGGGCGGAAGATTTTGGTGATGTTGGTGAAATGTTGGAGATAAAAACCAAAGTGGAAAATTTGCAGAAAGTTTTGGATAAAATGAAAGATTTGGGGTTGGAGCCGGATGAGTTTGGAATTCAATGGGTTGCCAAAGAAAAATTAAACGTGGGTGATGATGCCCGAGAGACTCTGGAAAAAATGTTTGCCAAGCTTGATGACCATGATGATGTGGATGATTATTGGACTAATGCCGAGTAACCTTTAAAACATCAAAGCATTAAAACATAAAAACAGCTAATGAAGAGTGGCGATTGTTTTAATGTTCTAGTGTTTTTATGTTTTTATGAAAATATTAGGTATTGATCCCGGTTTTGGTCGTATTGGTTGGGGGGTGATTGAGAAACGCGGTTCCAATTGGCACGTGGTAGATTTTGGTTGTATTGAAACTTCGGCAAAATTGGAGTTTGTGGAACGGTTGGCACAATTACACCGCGAAGTAGTTGACCTGATAAAAAAATATAAACCCGAATTGATGGCGGTAGAAGAATTATTTTTTTTCAAAAATGTTACCACAGCCATTCAGGTGGGGCAGGCGCGGGGAGCGATACTACTCGCGGCGGTTAATAATGGCGTGGCGGTGAATGAATTTACGCCTTTGCAAATCAAGCAAGCCATGACTGGTTATGGGCGGGCGGAGAAAGGGCAGATGCAGAAAATGGTAGCGATGCTTTTGGGTATCAAGGGCAAAATTAAGTCCGATGATGCCGCCGATGCTCTGGCGGTGGCGCTTACCGCCGGGCAGTGCCTGTGGGTAAAAAGAAAAATTAAAAATTGTCGGTAACACCCGCGTCCGGCGATGAGCGACCGCAGCCAGCGCGAGTGATTCCGTGCTGATATTGACATGCTAGCTGTTTCCTGTTATTCTATCTTGGATGCGCACATAGTGAGCGCTACAGCACATTCAAAACCAACAAAACCATGGGGAGGTTATTATGAAGAAGCTATTCGCTATTGTATTATTTTTTATCGTTGTGTTCGCAGGTTGCCAGTCCAAGCAGCAAGAAACAGTGCAGAAAGTTGAGCCATCCTTCATGTCTATATCGCATGTTGCTATCAAGACTTTTCAGGATTATTATGAAGTAGAGTCTGCGGCACAGGATAATTATGAAAAAATTACCGCCAAAGCATGGGCGGATTATACAGTGGCAAGTGCGGCGGCAAGGAATATATATTCAACTTTTAAAAAAGCAGAGTTGATGAAATTTTGCAACGCTGACCAAAAGGCATGCCTTGAATGGTTGGACGCTGAAGAAACCGGCGATTATGATTATGCCTGGAGAAAGGATATCGAAGGGTATTCATCTGCCGCGGAAGTTTACTCTTTTCAGATTAGTGCAAGAAACTTAGAGTACGAGAGAGCCGTCGAAGGGGCTTATAATAATTATAAGTCCGCAGATGTCGCGGCGTATACGGTCTACAAGGATCGGACCTTATGGGCCTATATTGCCTATATGGCATACAGGGGAAATCCTTAACAGGACTCACCGTTACATGTAACCCTCCGAAGAAGGTGAACCCGGGTCGCATCCTTCTCATGTAGTCAACAAACTGCCAATATACAAAAAGGTTGAGGCAGTTTTTTCTTTGTTTTAAAAGAGCTTAATAAAAAATAATTAACAAAAATACCGACCATAGGGTCGGTATTTGTATATTTATAATTATGATTTAATTATCCTTTCCATGGTATCAAAATGCTTTTTAATCAATTTTTGCGATTTTTTTATTTTCTTTTTATTAATTTCAAATTTATCATTAAGCAAATTGTTTATTTTTTCGCTCATTACGGTAGCATTTTTGGGATCGTGGTATTTTATTCGAATATTCCATTTTTTATCAATACCCAAAGATTCCAGCAGTTGATCTTTGCGCGAAGTTTTCTCCGGCTCCACATCGAGAGAAATAAAAGGAACATTTTGCAGAGTCGCGGCAATAATGCCGTGAAAGGTATCGTTTATTAAAAAATCAAAGTTATTTATCAGTTTAAAACTGGCAATTGGATCTTGATATTTTTCCAAGTAGTGGAATTTATTTTTAAAGATTTTTTTGATTTCTTTTACCGTTTCCAAGTTGCGGTATTGTTGGCTGTAGGCGAAGCAGTAGACTTCATATTTATCCAAGTCAATTTTTTTGAGAGTTTCAATCAATTCATTAACAAGCTTGAATCTAATGGCGATGCCGAGTTTGGGTTTGTTGGTTGTGGCAGGTGGTAAAGTGATTTTTTTGAATTCATTTAAATTGAAGTCCAAAACGATATCCGGGACGAAGTTTATTTTTTGTTTAATACCTAGTTTTCTTAATCGGTACTGGATCGCTTTGGTGCGGACAGACACATAAGACGCGCGAACACAAGCCTGTTGAAATTTTTCTCCCATTGCTTTAATTGTTTGGTTGTTATAAAAAGTATGGACACAATTAAATAAAACTTTTGTTTTTGTTGAAGAAAAAAAGTTTTTGCAGTTAACAAAGAAGATATCATTATCCGCCACCACATCATCTCCGCCCCAGACGATATCCCCGCCGATAATTAAGGCGTCGTATTTAGTTGAGATATTTTTTAACAAATCCAACTGGGCGGAGCGGGGAAAAAAGTTTATTGGCATTAGACCGAATTTGTTTTCTTTAATTATTTTTTTACCGCTTAATTTATTTTGGATGGCAAAAATGTCAATTTGAGCTTGTGGAAATCTTTTTTTGATTTCGGAATAAGTTTTGTAGCCGACCAAAAAACAACCGGGGTTATATTCTTGCCACATCCCGCCAAACATGCCAAGTAGAGCTATCTTAAGATTGGGTTTTCGTTTCATGGTGATCATTCATTTTGTAAAATTTTTCGTAAAACTTGCGCCGCGTATCGGCAGTCTTCCAGCGCGTCATGAATTCCTCGTGATGGAAGGCCAAATTCTGCAAACATGTGGTCCGATCCGTGGGAACCCGTGTATCCATGTTGCAGTAGATAGGTATAAGCCACTGGCCATAAATCATAGATATGATAATCAAATTCCGAATCATCAATGCCAGCGCTAGACATTATTTTTTTAAATAGTCGGCGATCCAAATCGGCTACCCAAGAAGAGATAAAATAATTTTTGCCAAAAGTTTCTATAAATTTTAAAGCGACTGCCGCGGCCGTGGGGGACTCAAGAATTTTTTTTGGATCAAAACCTTTTAGCGCCAATCTTTCCGGCGGCACTTGGGATAGGTCGGTTTTTATAAAACTGGAAAAACTTTTCTTTTCTTCCAGCGTAACTTTGTCCAGTAGTATAGCACCGATTTGAACGGGTTCGGTATTTTTCGCGCCGCCCAGTGATGATTCGAAGTCAATAATTAAAATATTTTTTGGAAATACTATATTCATAGATAGGTTGTTAGTTTTTAACTATGTTGGTGAAAGTTTAGTTTTTATTTTTTCCACTCGCAACTTCTTTTTTCGGGATTATATATCAACTTTTTTTGTGTTTCTCCCGGCAGTAATGGCTGGCCATTTTCTTGTTTTATTTTACAATCTTCTTCAAAAGTTGCGCATTTTTGTTTTCAACATTTTGCTAATGTACCCCGATAGCCGACCTTTCAATGAAGCGAAGCGAATTGAAACGTGTTTCTAGCCCTTGCGGATGTCGCGTGTTAAGTGATGTGTTTTATTTTTTATCTCTTGGTAATGATGCAGGAATATCACTGACCTTTTCAAAAATACTTCGAGCGTCAGCTTCGCTAATGGAATATAGTTTAGCAGCAACAGGGTAAGCCTCTTCAAGTGTTTGCATATAAGCTTTTTCTGTCTCTTTACAATCATCAAAAATTGGAGCGCGTTCATTGGCCCAAGCGGTTAAATAGTGGTAAATTTCTAACTCTTTCATGGTTATATTTCCTTCGTCTACTGCTTTTTTAGTACCTGATTCATATAGATATGATTCTTTAGCAAATTTTGCTATATATTCAACGCGAGGATCTGCTTTTTTTAGAAATATTCCGTGTTTGAGTAGTTTTTCACTCATAGGTTTAATTTTGTTTAGAGATAATATCGGAATTTAGAGGAATTTGCGAAGCAAATTCGGATGAAGCTCTACAAGAGCGTAATCTCTAAATTCTTGTTAAATGAGGGTGAGTCGAAGGCGAAAGCGCAACGTCCCTTTGAGGGAAGTAAAAATTGGGGAGAGAAAAAGCGTATCCATTAAAAGTTATTTACACGCTTTTTCTTGAACCGCATGTCGGCTGTTAGGCGTTGTAAAATTTTTACACTTTTTGTTTTTTTTTCGTTCGTCGTTCAATCACGGGGGGCAAGGGGGCGAATTCATTTACACGATATGGCGAAGGGGCAGAGGCCTGTCTGCCGGTAGGCAGGGGTAAGGGGTGCCTGCCCGCCTTTGGTGGGAATGCCCCGGAGCCATATCGCTCATATCCTTTCTATTTATTATTATTTTTGGCGATCCCAATTTTCCACACGCCTTTTTCCAAAAAAGCTTCAATCGTTTGGCGAGTAGCTTTATTGATCAAATTAGAGTGCGAAATTTTATTTATTTTTCCATATTCAGCGAGTGTCATAATCTGTGCGCCTTCCAAATATGCCAGTCGTTTGTGGTAGCTATTAGTAAGTGCTCTGCCAACTATTTCTTCCATAATAGCCGTCGCTCCAGTAACATCAAATTCTCGAAATGCTTCGTAGTATTTATTTCTATCAATAAATTTTATGTTGATTGGCACAAATCCTTCCCGTATTAGCAAATAATTATTGATAACACGGCCAATCCGGCCATTGCCATCGCAAAATGGATGAGTATATTCAAAAGCCAGATGCAACTTTGCAATCCTTTTAATTATACTTTCTTGACTCAAGGCGTTATATTCAGATAACATTTTTTCCATGCGACCCACCACTTCGTTGGGGTTGGGAGCGATATGACTGCCAACACGAACAAATTCATTGTCTTTTCTAAATCTGCCGGCGATGTCGTCGCGAATATTGGAAATCAGCATTTTGTGAAGTGACAAAATTACTTCCAGAGAGAGCTCTTGTTCCTTGGCTCTTTGGTCAATATACGACACCACTCGTGCCAAATTTTTTGTCTCAAACATTTCTCGCTCAGTGATATATCGATCCAAATCTATTTGTAAAAGTATCTTTTCGGTTTCTTCCAGCGTGAGCGTGCTGTTTTCAATGGCGTTAGAATTGTATACCTGCTCAGCTACCTCGGCCTCACTGATTAGTTTTAAAAGCGCCTGTTTGCCGACAGCCACTTTATAAAAGCGTTCTCTTAACCGTGAGATTATATTGAAAATGTGTAGTGTTTTGGGCATATTTGTTGCTAACAGTGAATAGTACTTGTATTATACGCTGTTTTCACTCTTTTGTCAAGATAACCATGAAAAAGTGTTAAAAATGTGGTATTTTCACGGTTATAATATGTTGGTCGCACTACATGCAAACTATATTTCATTTTGGATTATATGTAACCACGAGATAGAAACTAAACTATATAATACCGAGCAACTTGATCATAAAATTTTGATTTTTCTGGGGCGGTATAGTCAAAATCTGTAGATGTAAAGCCCCATTTCAAAACTTCAAGAATAGGCGGTTGGGTTGGTTTCGGCTCGTACTGTCGGTATTCGGAAATTTTTTTTGAGTCTTTATTTTTTGAGTACTACTTGGTAATTAAATAAGTTACGTGTCGTTTGGGGTCGCTAGGTTTTTTTGGCATTGGTATTTTTTTGATAATACGACCACGGCTTTCCTCGATTGTCCTTTCTAGTTCACGTTCAGATAAGAAGTTAACAGGTACAGGGATCACTCGATGTCCATGTGTTTCAAGACTTGTTAGATCCACTACTGTTGCGTTAACCTAAATTTATTAGTAATATTTTATCTAATTCTACATTAAAATTCAACTTTTTGCAATTTTGCGATTTGAATTTAAAATGGGATAATTGTGGTGTTTTAACTAATT
>JBAYNU010000010.1:0-44131 GCA_041678665.1 Candidatus Magasanikiibacteriota bacterium | reverse complement strand
TTTTTACCGCTCGCGAAGTGGGTTATTTTTCTTTTCCCGATAATCTAACCACTGGGTCAAGCATCATGCCGCAAAAGAAAAATTTAGACGCTTTGGAAATTATGCGGGCGTTTGCCACCGTGATATGCGCTAACCAAGACGTGGTAAAAAATATTAATAAAAATACGATTTCTGGATTCAATCGCGATTTTCAGCTTACCAAAAAACCATTACTCGAGAGTATTGAAATCGTCAAAAATTCTCTAATGGTGGCTGATTTGTTTGTAACCAATTTAAAACCTAACCCAAAAAATATTACCGACAAAATTGCCCCGGATATTTTTGCCGCTGATATTGCTAATGAATTAGTAGAAAAAAAACATTTGCCATTTAGAGACGCCTACGCACAGGCCATGGCGCTGGTGGGGAAGGAAAAAATTGACTATCAAAAGATTATTAAAAACAGAAAAAGTTTGGGGGCGCCTGGAAACTTGGGGTTGGATAGAATCGCGGCCAAAATTAAACGAACTAAAAACGAGATCACTTGAGCTCGTTTTCTTTTTAAGTAATTACATCTCTTCTACCGTTTCAATCCCAAGCATCCACAACCCCTTCTCCATCACCTGTAGTACCGCTTGAATTAAATTAACCCGGAAAATTTTGGTTTTTTCATCTGCCTGTAACACCGGACAATGATCATAAAAATCATTAAAATCTTGCGCCAGATCAAACAAATAATGCGTTACTTGCGACGGATCATACGCCTGGGCGGCGGCACTGGTTACTTCGCCAAAATCGGCAAGCCGTAACAATAACTTTTTCTCATAATTATCCACGGTTTCCGGAATAGATAATTTACCGCGTGATTTGGCCTTGCGCAAAATACTTTTGATGCGCGCGACGATGTATAATAAATACGGCCCGCTACTGCCGGTGAGCGACACTGATTCATTTAGATCAAAACTAATATCATTTTTTACGCCAGTTTTTAAAAAAGTATATTTAACGGCAGCCACGGCTACTTTTTCGACCACTTCCTCTTTTAAGATCATCCCCTTACCGTTGCCAGCGACAACTTTTTTTATTTCTTCTTTCACGCTGTCCAAAAGCCATTCACCCAACACAACATTGCCCAGTCGCGAACTCATTTTGCCGTCTTTGAGTGTTACCCAGCCATAGGCCAAATGCTCTTCTTTGCCTGTTAATTCCGGACAAGTAAATTCCAAGGCCTTGATGATAACTTTAAAATATTCGGTTTGTTCTTTGGCTACAACATGCAAAATATTATCGGGGTGATATTCTTTAAATTGCAAACGCGCCAAGGCCTGATCTTTGGCTTCGTAAGTGGGGAATCCTTTGGCAGTAATAAACACGCGGTCGTGCAAACCAAAATTTGATCCGGGGAAAATTATTGCTCCACCATCCCCTATTGCGAAGACTTTTTTATCCAAAAATTCTTTGGTAATTTTGATGCCATTTTCGTAAGTCTCGGATTCAAAATATAGACGATCAAATTTGGCACCAACGCGCTGATAAATTTTAGCAAAATATTTCAAACTCCATTGTCTGGTTTCTTTGTATAATTTTCTAATGGATTTATCTTGCGAATAAATTTTATCGTTGATGGCAATAATTTCTTCTTTGGCTTTTTCATTTTCTTCAAATGCCTTTGACCCGGCCGCGTATGCCTCGCCTAAAAATTTTACCTTTTCGTCAATTGTTTTTCCTGGGGTGGCGGAACTTTTTGAAATTCCATATAGACATTTTGCAATATGCATCCCTACATCGCCTTGATAATTCGCCCTTATGACTTTATATCCTTGCGAACTCAAAATGCGCGCAATTGATTCGCCCGTCACAATATTGCGCAAATGTCCGATATGAAACGCTTTGTGCGTATTGGGATGCGCAAATTCAACCATGATTTTTTTCTTTTTGCCGGTTTCAGATTCGCCGTATTTTTTTCCTTGTTTTTTTATCTGTGTTAAAACTTCCTTCGCCACTATATTTGGATTGAGAAAAAAATTAATATACGGGCCAAAGACCTCAATTTTAAGGAGTAAAGAATAAGGAGTAAGGAGTAATTGTGATTGAATTTTTTTGGCAGCATCAATCGGGGACATTTTCCATTCTTTGGCAACATCAAAACACGCGAACGCCAAATCCCCCATTTCGGGTTTGGGCGGGATGGAAAAATTTATTTCGCCATTAACTCCGACTTGTTTTAATATTTTTTCAATTTCTACCTTAAACATAATTATTGTTTTTTAAGCGTGTAAACAATATTAACTATTTGATCATCACCACCCATAAAACACTCGGTTTTCTTGTCCACAACTGAATAAACCGAGACCTCATCATTTTTATGAATGGTTAAAATTTCTCCTTTAGTTAACGGGATTCCACCTGCCAAATCTTCCTCGTGCTGATTATCGCCGTCAATAAAAATAGCTTTGGTATTTTTCTTAATCATAATAACAATTTAACAGTTTAGCAATTTATTTCACCCGCACAAACCACCGGCTCCCTTTTTGAATAATATCACCCGACTTAATTTCTGCATGAATATTGTCGTTTCTCTTTCCATTAATCTTCACGCCTCCGTCTCGAATAACTCTACGTGCATCAGACTTAGTAGCTACCAATTTAGATTCAACCAATAATTCTATAATAAAAGCTCTGCTTAATGAACTCGCGTTAATTTCTAACATTTCTTCGGGAATTTCTTTTTTGGAAAAAGTAGATACAAAATATTCTTGCGCCTTGTCCGCTTCTTTAACCCCATGATACAAACGCACAATTTCGTGCGCTAATTTTATTTTAATATCGCGTGGATTTTTGCCGGATTTTAATTCATTTTCGTATTGATTAATTTCTTCCATCGCCACACGCGTGGTCAAAGTGAAATATTTAATAATCAAATTATCGCCGATGGCCATAATTTTGCCAAACATATCGTTGGGCTCGGCGAGTAAATTAATGGTATTACCCCAACTGCTACTCATTTTGCGTCCATCAGTGCCTTCAAGTAGCGGACCAATGAGAATATCTTGCGGTTCCTGTTTATAATATTGCTGTAAGGTTCTACCGGCCAACAAATTAAACCACTGATCGCGCCCGCCCAGCTCCACATCGGCCTTCACCTCCACACTGTCATATCCCTGCATGAGTGGGTATAGCATCTCGCGAAGTGACACGCGCGTACCTCCGTCCAGGCGTTTTTTGATATTATCGCGCGCGGTAAATTCGGCCACGGAAAATTGACTAGCTTGTTCACAAATTTGATGATAATTTAATTTTCCCAACCATTCACTGTTTTGATATTTCTCACACTCGCGGATGTCAATGATTTTCGCGGCTTGAGCAAAATACCCTTCCATATTCGCTTCTACTTGTCCACGGGTAAGCATCGGGCGTTCGCTTTCTTTATCCGAAGTATCGCCAATCACGCCGGTAAAATCCCCAACAATAAAAACAATTTGATGACCTAGTTCTTGAAAGTCACGTAATTTAAGCAAAGTTACCGCTCGACCAATATGAATATTAGGGCTGGTGGGATCGATACCTAATTTAATACGTAACCGTTTGCCGGATTTTAATTTCTGCTCCAAATGCGCGCGGTCGACAACTTGTTCTACCCCACGCGTGAGTAGAGCTTCAATTTTTTGCGGGTCGGTGTTTATTTTCATATTTGTATTTTGTATTAGGTATTTAGTATTTTGTATTCTTAATACGTTTTAAACCATTAATTAATTTACCAACTACTACTGACTGATTAGCAATTTTCAAAAAATTCTCTTTATTCAAATAGTTTACATCTTCGGCTATTAATAATTGATTCTGTAATTCCGACAGCGAACCAAGAGCAATTGCGTAAAACTGACATTTATCTTTTACTGTATTACGGCTAAAGCCTTCGGCAATGTTTGAAGTAATTGAAACAGCGGCTCTGCGCATCTGATTGGTCAATCCAAATATTTCTTTTGATGGAAAGTCCTCGCTAAATTGATAAATATACAAAACCAATTTATGTCCCTCTTGCCAAGCATATAAATCTTTAAAAGACTTAATTTTTTGTCCCTCCATACTAGATACAAAATACTAGATACTAGATACTTGGCCCTTAATTTTTTCTATCTTCTCCTCCGCTTCTTTGAGCTTAGCTCGTTCTTTTTCCACTACCGCCGGAGGAGCTTTTTGAGAGAACTCCGGGTTGGTCAGCTTAGCTTTTAACCCTGCTACATAGCCCTCCAAGGCCTTAATTTCGCCTTCTAGGCGGGCCTTTTCTTTGGTAGCGTCAATCAGTCCGGCTAGGTCGATAAACACCTCACAGGAGCCCACAACTATACCAACAGAATTATCTGGTTTTTCAACTTTGGGGGCAATGGCCAAACTTTCTAAGCGTGCCATGCCTTCAATGATTTCTCTATTTTCTTCGAGTAGTTCTGCCTGCTTACCCGCGCTTATCACCACATTAATTTTTTTAGCCGGTTCGATTTTTTTATCGGCGCGGACGGAACGGATGCCGATGATGATGGATTGGAGTAATTCAAATTGCTTAAGGGATCCTTCGCTGCGCTCAGGATGACAAATAGGCCATTTTTCGACCATCAACATTTTATCGGCGCCATATATTTCTTCCCATATCTGTTCGGTGACAAATGGCATAAAGGGATGCCAGAGTTTCAAAATGACATTCAAGATATAATTCAACATCTCGGATTTGCCGCCTTCAATTTTGGCGATTTCCAGATACCAATCCGCTAAATCATCCCAAGTAAATTCGCGAAGTTTTTCACCAGCGAAAGATAATTGGTAATTTTCCAACGCGTCAGTGGTATGATAAATAACCATCCCCAACTTTCCTAAGATCCATTCATCCGCTAGCGTCTTGGCTTTTGGTCGCTCAACATCAATGTTTGGATTTTCGATACTCAACAACACAAACCGACTAATATTCCACAATTTATTCGTAAAATTGCGGAAGCCGGCAATTTTTTGTTCACCCAAATTTAAATCATTCCCCGGAGTATTGCCAATTAGAAGCGACAACCGCACGGCATCTGTTCCATATTTATTTATAATTTCAATCGGCTCAATACCATTGCCTTTGGACTTGCTCATTTTTTGTCCTTTTTCATCACGCACCAATCCGGTAAAATATAAATTTTTAAACGGCGCTTTGCCAGTGCGATACAAGCTCAAAATAATCATGCGAAACGCCCAGAACGGTAAAATGTCACGCCCCATGATCATGGTATCGCTCGGATAAAATTCTTTGTAATCTTTGCCATTGGGGTAACCCAAAGTGGAGTAAGCCCACTGCCCGGAAGAAAACCAGGTATCAAATGTATCTTCGTCTTGTTTCCAGCCAGCGCCGGGCGAATCTACCGAAGCCATCATTTCTTCGCCTTTGTACCACACCGGAATGCGCGGACCCCACCAAATCTGGCGAGAAATACACCAATCGCGCACATTATCTATCCAGCTTAACATCACATCTTTAAATCTTTCCGGATAGATTTTAATTTCTTCTTTTTCGATAGTTTTGCGCGCGGCCTTTTTCAAAGAAAAATTGGCGTGGTCGACATTAACAAACCACTGCTTGGAAACAAGCGGTTCAATCGGAGTTTTACATCTTTCGCAAATTGATAAATTATTAGGATAATCTTCTTCTTTTTCCAGTAGCCCGCTCTCGCGTAGCGCCTCCACTACCGCCACCCGCGCCTCACCCGCTTTCATACCACTAAATTTACCAAACCCGGAATAAATTTTAGCTTGTTCATCAATAACTTTTATAATCGGCAAATTATTCTTTTGCGCCATTTCCCAGTCCACTGCCGAATGCGCCGGGGTTACACCCAAAGCGCCGGTGCCAAAATCCATATCAACCTCATGATCGGCAATAACTTTGATGGTAAGCGGTACACCAACAAAATCCACTTTAAATTCCTGGCCGATATATTTTTTATAACGCTTGTCTTTGGAATTAACCGCCACAGCCGTATCGCCCAGCTTAGTTTCGGGGCGAGTAGTGGAAATCGCGAAAGGAAAATCCTGATTGTATTTAAAAGTATATAATTTTGTGATTTGCTCTTCATGTTCTACTTCGACATCGGAAAGAGCCGTCGCGCACCGCGGACACCAATTAATAATCCGATCACCGCGATAGATCATGCGATTGCCTTTTTTATCCACTTCGTTATACATGGCCACGAATGTCTCCAAAACAATATTTACCAAATCCGGATCCATAGTAAATTTTTCTCTGTTCCAATCGGCCGAAAGCCCAATCTTTTTTTCTTGACTGCGCATGTATTGCGCTCGATCTTTGCAGAAAGCAAAAATTTCTTCATAAAATTTTTCTCTGCCCAAATCATGGCGGGATATCCCGCGTTCTTTTTTTATCTTCTTTTCATACACCACCTGCGACTGAATACCAGCATGGTCTTTGCCTGGTAAAAGCAAAACCTTCTCCCCTTTCATGCGATGATAGCGGCCAAGCAGATCCATGACTACATACCCTGAGGCATGACCGACATGCATTTCGCCGTTAGCATTGGGCGGGGGCAATAAATTTACATACCGACCTTTGGTATTTGGTAAATTTTCCGGTACAAAAAAACCACTCTCCTCCCATTTTTTATAAATTTCATCCTCGTACTGCTTAGGTTCGTAATTCTTGGATAATTCGGACATAAATCACAAAAACACTAGAACATAAAAACAACAAAACAAAATCACTTATTTTAATATTTTGATGCTTTAATGCTTAATATTATACTAAAATATAATAAAAATAGCAAATATTCGTGAAATTCGTGCTAAAAAATTCGTGGTTAGTTATCCACACCCCAAGATTTCCCATGGTTGACAGTAAACATCATTATTGGTAGTATAGTTTGTTATTTTGGCCACTGGCCAAATAGCTTGGCTTTAGCCAAAAAAGTACTATGTTAACCGAAATTGAACAACTCAAAAAACTTTTTTCCGAAAAGAAGTATATTCTGATTGTTTTCCGTCCCGATGCCGATGGCGACGCAATCGGATCGGCGGTTGCTTTAAAAAACTTTTTGGAAAAACAAAAAAAACACGTGGAAGTCGCTTCGACTGGTTTTGTGGCGCCGAAAAATTTACATTTTTTAACCAAGCCGGTGGAAATAAAATCGCAGCTTACCAACTTACAAAAATTTATTATTAAAGTGGATGTAAGCAAAGCGCCGATTGAAACTTTAAGCTACGACGTAAAAGACAATTGGCTGTCAATTTATCTTACTCCAAAACATGGCGCTATTACTAAAAATGAACTACGCACCGCGCAAACCACTTTTAAATATGATTTGATTATTACTTTGGACACGGTTGATTTGAGCGCGCTTGGTGAAATTTTTTATAACAACACTGATTTATTCTACCGCTTACCAGTAATTAATATAGATCATCACGCCGGCAATGAACACTATGGTCAATTAAACTTAGTGGATATTACAGCGGTATCAACCACCGAAATTGTTTTTAACGCTTTAAACGAGATAACTATTAACAAGCTTGACGCTGATATTACTACCGCGCTTTTAACTGGCATGATTGTAAAAAGCAAAAGTTTTAAAACTGCCGATGTCACTCCACATACTCTTAATTTAGCCAGTAAATTAATTGACCTTGGAGCTAAACGCGATGAAATTATTCATAATATCTATCGTACCAAAACTATTTCTACCTTAAAATTGTGGGGACAGGCTTTAACCCATTTACAAAATGACAAACACTTGGGATTAGTTTGGGTAACTCTTACTCGCGAAGATTTTGCGCGCTCTGGCGCCGGCGAAGATGAACTTAAAGGAATCGTCGAGGACTTGTTAATGAATTCTCCTGAAGCTAAATTGGTTTTGCTGATTTATGAAAATATCAATGGTCAAGGAATCGCCGCGCGTCTAATCACAGAAAAAGATTATGACGCCAAAAAACTATTGGAAGCGTTTAGCCCGCAAGGAAACAAAAAAGAAGCGACCATTATCCTGGACAAAAATAATTTGCAAGAATCACAAGAATTAATTTTGACGGAAATAAAAAATCACCTCAACTAAGCTGGGGTGATTTTTTAATAATTTTAAATCAACGCTTTGCCAGTCATGTCGGCTGGCTGTTCTATCCCCATGAGTTTTAATATTGTTGGCGCAATATCCGAAAGCATGCCTACCGGTTGCATTAAACTTAAATCCCCCTCGGGCGGATCGCCAGATGGTCCTGCTTGACCGACAAAATCCTTACCAATTATCAAAAACGGAACTGGATTGGTAGAATGCTCTTTATCCATAGCGCCAGTTTGCAAATTTAATACTTCTTCAGCATTGCCATGATCAGCTGTTATTATCACTACCCCACCTTGAGCCAAAGTATGATCTACAATTTTACCTGCGCACTCATCCGTTACTTCGCAAGCTTTTTTAGTAGCCTCAAAATCACCAGTATGACCCACCATATCTGGATTGGCAATATTAACAGCGATTAAATCATACTTGCCACTGTCAATCGCTTTAGTAGCTTCTTTAGTAATCTCATAAGCAGACATTTCCGGTTTATCGGCAAAATTAGTAACTTTGGCGGAAGGAATAATAGCTCGATCCTCATTTTCAAAAGGAGATTCAATTGTGCCATTTAAAAAGAAAGTAATATGGGCATATTTTTGTGTTTCAGCAATATGAAATTGCTTTGCTCCAGCTTTACTCACTGTTTCTGCCAAAGAATTTCTTACCACCAAAGGATTGTAAGCCACTAATACCGGTAAATCTTTTTCATACTCCATCATGGTTACAAAATACAAATCCTTAATATAATTCCTTTCAAATTTTTCAAAACCCGGCAAAACAAAAGCTTTGGTTAACTCGCGAGCGCGATCAGGACGAAAATTAAAAAATATAGCGGCATCACCACTACGAATGGTGGTCAAAGGATTTCTTTTTTTATCCATTATTACTGTGGGAACAAACTCTTCATCATAATTTTTTTGAGCATAAGCATCGGTAATCGCCTGGATAGGATCAACTGCAACATGATCAGATTTACCCTCGGCCATTGCCCGATATGCCGCCTCAATCCGATCCCAACGATTGTCACGATCCATGGCATAAAAACGCCCGGACAAAGAAGCAATTTGCCCAATGCCCAATTCTTTCATCTTATCCTGTAAATTTTTTATAAAATCTAAACCTGAATTATAAATACAATCGCGACCATCCAAAACAGCGTGCACAAATACTTGGTCGGATTTCAATTTTTCTTTCTTACACAATTCCAATAAGGCATACAAATGATCATCGCTAGAATGAACTCTGCCCACGCCAACCATGCCAACGAGATGCAGCCGTGATTTATTTTTTTTAACACGATTAATAGCCTCCAAAAAAGCTTTATTGGTAAAAAAAGTGCCATCAGAAATAGCTTGATTTAAACGCGGGCAAGATTGATAATAAATTCTGCCCGCCCCAATATTCAAATGCCCGACTTCAGAATTGCCCATCTGCCCAAATAAAAGACCAACTTCGGAACCCGAAGCCGACAAAGTCATCGCCGGATACTGCCGCAAATATTTTTTGTAGTTAATCATGTTGGCGCGCGCCACCGCGTTGCCATCACTATCCGGCGCTATACCAAAACCATCTAAAATTGTCAGGACTACGGGTTTGTAGTGATATGACATAAAAACATGAAAACATTAAAACATAAAAGCAATCGCTAAATTGTTTTAATGTTCTGGTGTTTTAATGAATTAATAAAGCGCTCTCCCAGTCATTTCCTTCGGCTTTTTGATTCCCATCATCTTTAAAATCGTGGGCGCCACATCGGCTAATTTGCCGCTGCGCATTTTCTTCGCTTTAATGCCAACTAAAATGCATGGCACTGGATTAGATGAGTGTTCGGTGTCAATCTCTCCGGTTTTTAAATTTATCATCTCCTCAATATTGCCGTGATCGGCCGTAATAATACCCTGCCCGCCATTTTTTATCAATGTTTTTATCACACGGTCAATTTCGCCATCCACAGCACTCACCGCCTTGACGCCGGCCGTTAAATCTCCGGTATGCCCCACCATATCTGGATTGGCAAAATTTACACAAATAAATTCATATTGCCCCGACTCAATCGCCGCCACCACCGAATTAGCCACCGCCCGCGCGCTCATCTGGGGATTTTCCGCGTAACTGATTACTTTTTTTGACTCAACTTTCACCCAATTTTCTTCACAAAAATGCTGAGCGTAGCCACCATTAAAAAAGTAAGTAACATGGGCAAACTTTTCCGACTCGGCGATATAATATTGCCGCCTGGGGCAAAGGACTTGCACCAAACTTTGATCCACATCACGACTAGGAAAGGCCGTGAGTACCCCCGGTAAATCCGGACCAAAATCAGTCATAGCGACAAAACGAGTGTTATTCGGCACACCGTCGCGATCAAAAGCACCAGGATTGATTTTTTCGAAATCTAGCTGGACAAACGCTTTGGTCAGCTCACGCGCGCGATCACTGCGTAAATTAAAAAAGAAAATAGCGTCATTGTCTTTTATCGTGGCTATCGGTTTGCCCTGATCGGTAATTACCGTTGGAGAAATAAATTCATCGGTTTCGTTTTTATTATAGGCCTGCGCAATCGCTTCGGCGGCATTTTTGGCGGTTACTTTTGATTTTCCAAATACAATAGCATTGTAAGCGCCTTCTACCCTCTCCCAAGTTTTGCCTCGATCCATGGCATAAAATCTCCCCATAACTGTGGCAATTTTTTCTCCCCGCATCTGCTCTTCTAATTTTTTTAAATGTTTAGGAGCATCATGCTGACCAGAATCCCGACCATCGGTAAAAAGATGCAAAAATACCTTTTTTATTCCTTCACGCCTTAATAATTCTAAAAGCGCATATAAATGCTCAGGGCAGCTATGAGCACTATTATGATTGGATAAAAGCCCCATTACATGAGCAGCGGTCTGATATTTTTTAAGATGATGAATAGCTTGTAAAAATGCCGAGTTTTTAAAAAAAGTACCATCATTAATGGCATCAGAAACATAAACAGCATCCTGCTTAACCACTCGCCCGGCACCTAAATTAAGATGGCCAGCTTCACTGTTGCCGTCCTCACCTTTAAACAACCCAACGTCTTCACCGCTAGCCGATAATTGAGTATAGGAAAACTTTTTCAACCAAGAAAAATAATGCGGCGCATTTTTTGGTGTTATCGGATTGCCTTTATTTTTGGGATTGGCTATCCCCCAGCCGTCCATGATAATGAGTGTAGTGGTTTTTTGTTTTGGCATAAATTATTTTCTTTTTTTATTACGCGACAAGCTATCTGCCCATTCTATCAAAACTTTAACTAATTCTGGAGAATAATACTCCGTATAAACAGTTTTGGCAAGGTAATAATGAAACCACTCAGGGTGTTCTCGACGATACTCTTCAGCTTTATTTTTAACACGATAATTGTGAATAGTAATGTCTTTGGAATGATACAAATCGGAGTTGGTTCGCCATCCTTCTGGGGCAAATTCTCTACCTGAAAAATACTTTATTAGCTCTTGTATCAATTCTGGAGAATAATGTTCAGTAAAACACGGACCAGACGTATAATGTTTAAACCATTCTGGGTGTTCTTGACGGTAACTCTCGACGACCTTTTTAATATTTCTAGCATCCGATTTTATAATATGCAATTTATATATTTTTTTTGCTGTCAGCCACCCTTCAGGAGCACTCGTTTTTTCAGAAAAAAGTTTTTTTAACTCATCTATCAATTGTGGAGAATAATATTCTGCCATATGAGGACCTGCCATTCCGAGCTTAAACCAATCCGGATGTTCTGTCCTAAAACTTTCGGCGGCTTTTTTAATTGACCGGGATGATATATTAATTATATGCATTTTCATTAAACTACTGGCCGTTTGCCAAACTTCCGAGGAAGAATCATTAATAAATTCTGGTTTCAACTTCTCAAAAACAACCTGATCCAAACTTGATTGCATTTGTGCAGCCCAACTTTCTTGACTATTGTAAGAAACAAACTCAACATTAGGAAAGGCATCCAAATCTTTTTTATTCTTACCGCTAAACTCAATGGCTTCGTCTTTACTTTTACAATTATGTATCACTCGCGTAGCTTCATATTCAAAATTATTTACCAAAACCGCTTTATTTATTGTAGGTAAAAAAAATAAATAATAACCTCGGCTACGCAACATCTGAGGCGATACGACGCCGCCAATTACCTCATATTTCAAATTCATCTCCGACAATAAATCAATTAAATATTTAGTGCGGGGGATTATTTCTTTCTTTATGCTTTCCCCCTCTCCTTTTATCATCTCCCCTTCTCCGGGAGGGAGAAAAGTATCGTTAACAAAAGTGACATCCTCGGGCAAAGAAAACACCTCTCTATTTTTTAAAACATTATTAATAAAACTCTTGGCATCAAACCGCCAAACTTTAGCAGATTTAATAAAAGTTAAATATTCTTCAGCATTAAGAATCTCGGCAAATTTATTCAAATCAGAACAATTGCGCAATAAATCCTCAAACTTTTTTTTAAAATTCATCTTAATATTTTCTTTTTCTAATTGTGTTCGTAACTCTTGAAATTCCATAAAAAAATTATATTCCTAACTCTTCTTCTATCTCCATTAATCGATTATATTTCTCTACGCGTTCGGAACGGGATAATGATCCAGCCTTAATATATTCGGCGTTGACCGCCACCGATAAATCGGCAATAAAAGTATCACTGGTCTCACCGCTACGATGAGATATCGCCACTTGATAATCAAATTTTTTCGCTAATAGAATGGTCTCAATAGTCTCGGACAATGTGCCAATTTGATTGACTTTGATTAATATGGCATTGGCCACTTTTTCTTTGATGCCACGCTCCAAACGATTAACATCGGTAACAAACAGATCATCGCCCACAAGCACAACCTTGCGCCCAAGTTCTTTGGTTAAAATTTTCCAATTATCCCAATCATCTTCGGCTAAACCATCTTCAATGGTGGCAATGGGAAACTTTTTCGTCCAACCCACCAAGGTCGCAATCATTTTTTCTGCACGCCAACTCTGTTTTTTTATTAAATAATAATTTCCCTTATTGTAAAACTCCGAAGCCGCTACATCAAGACCCAAATAAACATGCTTGCCCGGATCCCAACCGCAGTATTTAATAGCATCAACAATCACCTGCATAGCCCGTTCATTACTCAAAAGTTCGGGGGCAAAACCACCCTCGTCGCCCACACTGGTGGAATATCCTTTTTGCGCAAGGATATTGGAGAGGGCGTGAAAAATTTGTGAACCCATACGTACACGCTCGCGAAAATATTTATTACGAGGAATAATTAAAAATTCCTGCACCGAAAGCCCATTATCGGCATGCCGGCCACCATTTAAAATATTCATCATGGGCAATGGCATGCGATAACCTTTTTCTGGAATTTTATAAATATGACGAATATATTGATATAAAGGTAAATTCAAAGATAAAGCACCAGCGCGACAGGCGGCCAATGAAACCGCAAGAATTGCATTGGCGCCTAGTTTGGATTTATTAGGTGTGCCGTCTAATGCTAATAATTTTTTATCTAATTCCAATTGGCTGGTAACTTCTACCCCTTTCAAACTCTTGGCAATAACAGTGTTAACATTATTAACAGCCTTTAAAACTCCTTTGCCTCCATAACGCTTCCCACCATCGCGCAATTCCAAAGCCTCATGTGTTCCAGTTGAAGCTCCTGATGGCACCTTAGCTACTGCGGATAAACCATTCTCCAAAACCACTTTTGCCTCCACAGTTGGGTTGCCGCGTGAATCCAAAATTTCACGGGCGGTAATTTGTTTAATTTTCATAATCGAAATGATAGAATATAATAAAATCGATAGCCAACAATATAGGTCAATACTACCTGACTGATTTGTTTATTGTACCAAAAGGACCGTTTCGGTATTATTTGCTAATTAATACTTATTTTACCACACACTACTACCTCTTGGCAAACAAAAGACGCCTCTTGCGAAGCGTCTTTTTATTATATACTTATTGCGATATCTCGTAAGTTATATTTACGTTCATTACCACATCCCTGCTGCCGGCTGACACTGCTTCTGGAGCCACATCAACTACTGCTCCGCCACCCATGCCATAGGCACTAACAGCCTTTACTGGGTAATAACTATTACTACCCTCATATTCATTATAATTCATCACCGCCATTAATTTTACACCAAGCGCATTAGACAACTTAACGGCTTTCTGTTGCGCGTCGGCCAAAGCCTTTTCGCGCGCCTGAGCTTTAAGATTTTCCGGATCATCAATAGTAAAACTTAATCCAGAAATTTGGGTGGCCCCATACTTACCAGCTAAATTTAAAACTTGCGTAATCTTGCTCAAATCGCGAATTTTAATAGCTACCTGATTGGTAACCCGATAGCCAACTAATTGCTGACCCTTGTCTTGAGTATAATTATAATCTGGATAAATACTATAATCGCTGGTTAAATCTTTGTCATCCACGCCTAATACTTTTAAATCGGCATAAACCTTATCCATCACTACGTTGTTGGCCGCTTGAGCTTTGGCCACGTCTTTATCGGTGTTAGAATATCCAATAGTGGTAAGGGCAATATCATTACTACCGATCACTTTGCCATAACCAGAGACGGAAATGCTGTGCTCCATCCGATCAGCTTTGCCAATATAATCGTACTTTTTAATATTGTTACGTACCAAAGTCCCTAAATAAAAAATACTATAAACCAAAACCACTCCCAAAAAAGTTAATAATAACTTTTTACCAAAATCCGCTCCCCAATTACAACCGCAACCGCATTTGCAGTCGCCGCCGCAACAACCATCTTTTTTAACCACGCTAGCCATACTAAACCTCCAACCACTCATCTACCGTTTGATAGAAAGTGGATATTAAACTTAAATTACAAATTTAAAATTATAAATTCCAAATAAATCTTAAATTATAAATATAAAATTCAAAACTTTTGGATTTGATATTTGAATTATTATAATTTATTTGAAATTTGGAATTTTGAATTTTAAATTTCTACTGTTTTAACTCCCGGCAATTTCTTTCCTCCCAAAAATTCTAACATCGCTCCACCGCCGGTGGATACCAAGTCTACATTATCTATTATACCAAGTTTTTGCAAAATTTGCACGGTCTCCCCGCCCCCGGCAACACCGAATGCTTTACCCTTGCTACGGGAAGCAAAAAGACGCGAAATAGCGTAGGTGCCGTGCTGATACGGAGATTGTTCAAAATACCCCAAAGCGCCGTTCATCACGAGGGTATTGGCTCTTTTAATATACTTGGCAAAAAGTTGCACGGTGCGCGGGCCAACATCATAAATCGCCTCGCCGCCTGTCATTGCGAGCGAGCGTAGCGAGTCGAAGAATCTAGATCCTTCGACTCCACCCTTCGGGCTTCGCTCAGGATGACAATTGACGATCCGCGCGCCACTTCCATCTTTCTTTCCAACTACAACATCCACCGGCAAAATTATTTTTTTATTGGCACAAATTTTTAAAATCTCTTTTTTAAAATCCTTGTCAACCAAAGAAGCGCCGATTTTGTTTCCTTTGGCCCACAGGTAGGTGCTAAAAATCCCGCCCCCCACTAAAATATAACTAGCTTTCTTTAAAAAATTATTAAGTACCGGAATTTTTGTTTCGCATTTTACACCGCCAATAATTACTATAAGTGGTGTTTTTGGTTTGTTGAGGACTCTAGACAAACCCTCTATCTCCTCAGCTAAAAGCAGCCCGGCATAGGCAGGCAAATATTTGGCCACACCAGTAATCGAAGCGCTAGCGCGATGAGCCACCGCGAAACCATCAAGAACAAAAATATCTGCAATGCTCGCGAGTTGTTTGGCGAATTTTGGATCATTTTTTTCCTCACCCGGATAAAAACGAATATTTTCGAGAAGAATTATTTTGTTGTCATTCTGAGCGGAACGAGCGTTAGCGAACATAGTCGAAAAATCTAGATCCTTCGCTTTGCTCAGGATGACAGATGCTCCCAACAGCTTCTCCAACACCTTCACTATCGGATCCAAACTCAAACTTTTGTCCACGCCATTTGGCCGACCCAAATGTGAAACCAAAATAACCTGCGCGCCTTTTTTAATCAAATACTGAATGGTAGGCAAAGTTTTCTCAATTTTGTAAATATCCTTTACTATGCCATCTTTAATCGGAACGTTAAAATCGACCCGTACTAGCACGCGTTTATTTTTTAAATTTTTGACATCAGTGAGTTTACGGATCTTCATATCTATATTGTAGCACAAAAAAACTACTCACTCAAATCATCATATCCTACCTCATCCGGCCATAAATAATGTTCAAACGTCCAATTAGCCAAATCACGCGCTTCGGTAAAACGAGTTTCATTAGAAGATGCGCCCAAAATTACCACGCGGATAGAATGACCACTTTCGTCCGTCAGGCGCACGACAAAATTATAATCCGAATCCACAATGTAGCCGGTCTTACCGGCAATCTGCACACATTTATAGTCACTTGGAATCCACTTGGTCAAAAGCCAATCAGTGCTCCATACCCGCCGGACTTTTTTATCAAAAGGTTTAGCATAATATTCCGGAGTCTGCAAAGCCTGGATAATTTTTTCTTGTTTAAGCGCTAGCCCCAAAAGTCGCGCCACATCAGGCGCCTTGGCCATATTGCGATTATCCAACCCGGTAGGATCGGCAAAACGGGCAGATTTTAAATTTAATCGCTGAGCCTTCTCGTTCATACGCGCAACAAATTGCCCTACGGTAAGGCCGCTGGCTCGAACAAGCACCTTAATCGCGCTATTATCCGAACCAATCAAAGCTACATTCCACAAATCATCCAATGTAAATTTTTCACCGACATTAATATGATGACTACTGTCATCAATATCATCTACCGATACAATAGTGGTTGAAGACCAACCGAGGGGCATATCCAAGAGCACTATAGCCGTCATTAGCTTGGTAATACTGGCTAATGATCTTACGGTTCCAGAATTTTTTTCGTAAAGCACGGTATCGGTCTTATCATCAACAACAAAGGCTACGGCCGCAGTTGTAGTTATTAAACAAGCTTCATTACTCTTGGACAAAGGAATGGTAGGCTTGGCTTTTGGCAAAACTGCCAACGTGACATCGCCACCGATTTGAACGCGTGGGCCGGACTGAGGAAATGCCAAAAATTGTGAATTATTTTTTATTTCTACACTTATAGATCCAACAAAAAGCAAAACTACTCCAATAAGCATCAGACCAAAAGATGAAACAAAATTAAACAACTTTTGAGACATAATTACTGCTGAATATTCTGACTTAATACACTAACAATATTAGCGTGGTTGTGTAATTTATCATAATCTGGAAGCTCGCGCAAATTATTTATTCCTAAATGACGCAAATAATCCATAGTAGTTTCATAAGTCGGCAAAAGATTAGCCGGGTCTTCTAATTCTTTCACCAATCCACGCATCATAAGATTTCGTAAAATAAGCGAGCAATTAACACCACGAATAGTTTCGAGCTCGGGCTTGGTAATTGGTCCGCAATAAGAAATCACGGTAAGAGTTTCTAACTGCGGCCTAGTAAGCTCGCCGGATACTTCGGCTTTGAGAAAACTTTCTGCCACTTCGCGGTTATCGGGATTTGACACCAGTTGCCACTCATCATTATTTTGAATAATAATTATTCCGGATTCTGCCGTATTATACCGCGCCCGCAAAGTTTCCAAGGCATTACTTACCTCTTCGGATGGAGCATTCAAAACTTTGGCCAATTTTTTAAAATTCAAAGGCTTGCTGGCCACAAACAAAATTGTTTCGAGTTTGGATAATGTTGTCATATAAAATTACAATATTCTTATATTGAACTTTTTTAAAATTCCCGCTACTTTTAACAAAGGCAAACCCATAATTGCCGAATAATTGCCTTCCAACTTATCTACCAAAAATAATCCCAGCCCCTGAATACCAAACGAGCCGGCTTTATCCATAGGCTGGCCACTTTTTATATAACCCTTAATATCAGAATCTGACAATTTTTTAAAATGCACAAAAGAAATGTCAACGTCGGTAAATATTCTTTTATTCCTTTGCCAAAAATACAGCGCTATTCCGCTCACTACTTTTACTCTTTTACCGCTAAACTTTTTAAGTGTTCTAAGCGCGTCCGCTTTATTAATGGGTTTACCATAAATTTTATCTTTAAAAACCACCACTGTATCTGCGCCCACCACAATATGGCGCGGATATTTCTTGGCAACAACGGCAACTTTTCCATAAGCCAAATTCTGTACTAATTTTTCTACCGACATTCCCGGGGTAATCTTTTCTTCAAAATCACTAGGGACAGTTTTAAATTTGATACCAGAACTACGTAGGACTTCTTTTCTGCGCGGCGAAGTAGAGGCCAAAATAATAATTTTACTTAATAGTTTCATACAACGCGTACCTCCATATCACTAAATGACTTACCTTGATGCACTGATGCTTTTGAATCTTTAACCAATTCCAAAAGCGCCAAAAAACTAATAATTACTTCGGTGCGATTGTGCGCATCGGACAATAACTCTTTAAAACCTAAATGTTTACGAGATTTTATTAAATTATAAATTGCCTCAATTTTGTGTTTCACCGAAATTGTATGATCGATGGTAGCAGTGGGCAATGGATTAATCGGGCGCAAACGATTAACTAAAGCAATAATAGAATTATAAAGATCACCCACTTGAGCATTAGCGGGCATCACAAAACCATCAGGCTTAATCGGCGGTTCGGTACGCCCATAAGCAATACGGTTAGCGCTCCAAAAAATATTAATTTTTTTACTCGCCTCCACATACTGCTGATACATCTTGAGCTGATCAGCCAAGCTCGGCC
The DNA here is from genome assembly GCA_041678665.1 of Candidatus Magasanikiibacteriota bacterium. Taxonomy (GTDB): domain Bacteria; phylum Patescibacteriota; class Patescibacteriia; order Magasanikbacterales; family GWA2-37-8; genus GWA2-37-8. The sequence goes on along the minus strand of JBAYNU010000010.1, from coordinate 25,209 downwards.
CATCATCTTCTTCGGGATATAAATACGGAAGCAAGGTGCGAGATTTTAAATATACCAATTTAGTGGCAATAACCAAAAAATCCGCCAATTCATCGGAACGATTACTTTCAAGCTTATCGAGATACAATAAGAACTGATCAGTCACTTCGGAAAGCACCACCTCGGAAATATTCATTTTTTCCAATTCAACCAATTGCAAAAGCAAATCCAGCGGCCCTTCAAATTTTTCTAACTTAATATCAGAAACCATGAAAAAAAATTATCATTTTTTAAGTTTTGTTTCAAACAACCACTAATAAGAGTGCTTATATAATTTTTGGTATTCTTCTTCAAAACGGTTTTCCAACAGATTGTCCGGTTGCCAACCCACACTTTTCCAATTACTAACAAATCTTACAAATAACTCTTTGTTGGGTGTATTATATTTTTCTTGAGCAAGCTGACCCAGTGTTTTCTGAATATCTTTAGATTCGCTTAATAACCCGCTTAGATCAAAATCAATATTCTTCCAATCATCTGCCATAGTACGAAAAGACAACGTATTGCCTTGCTTGCCTTCAGGACTCTGAATCTTTAATAAAATTTTCCCAATCAAAATCCGCATCGCTTCATTGGTATTAATAACTCCACGCAAATTAATGCCAATATTATCTTTCCAAGTATTAACAAAATAAATAAAATCCGCCGGGCTACCCAAAGAAGCTTGCCTAATGGCGTCCAACGCTTTGAGCCGAATTTCTAGTATCACCCTCTTGTCTCTCAACAAATTTTCTATTTCCATTCCTAAATCACCCCAAACTTTTAAAAAATCTACCGCAATTTTGGGGTTCCTAAAACCTCCTTTGTCCATTTGGCTACGCAACTGCTCGGCAAAGTTTATTTGAACTTCCTCATTGGTATTAAACAAATCGCTGATGCGTTTGGAATCAATACCAAAAGGCGTCGAACGCGCGCGCCATTTTGCAAACGTTTCTATTCCGCCCCTTACCGCTTGGATAAAATCTTTTTCCACTTCAGCAACAGTTTCCTTAACTTTAAATTCTGACTTTTTACCTTGGCTTGATTCATCGCGCGGCGCGTCTGGTGGATAAGAGTCCGGTGGTGGGGGTGGCGCGTAATTGCGCTTTTCTTGAATCGGACGCGGAAAAAAATAATCCCTAGCTTTTAGAATCTCTTCCATTCTTTCGCTGGCTAACGCCTGCTCTTTGGCGCCAACAAAATTCGCGGGATTATTCTCGATAAGCAACTCGTGATATCTCTTTTTTATCACATCTTTATTGCTCCCTGGAGACAAACCTAAAATTCCTAAATAATAATCGGATGTATTTTGACTTCTTTCTCTCATAAACTTAATAATTATTATTTTGTATAATATCATTTTTTGGAATATCGGTCAATCAAAGTTTTTCTGGATTTTTTGATGTAAATATGGTAGAGTGAGCCAATAATCATACAATTATGGATCAAATTAAAATTGCCTGGCATGGAATCCACACCGGTGAAGAGCCACCACTAGCCCCGGCCGGAGGCGTATTCTTTAGCGGGTGTAATTTGCGTTGTATATTTTGCCAAAACTACCAAATTTCACAACAAAAAATAGGTAAATTTTATTCCTCCGCCGACTTGGCTGGTATAATGATTGGCTTACAAAATGAGGGTGCTAAAAACATTGATTTAGTTACACCTACTATTTGGTATAAACAAATAAAAACCACAATTATAATGGCCAAAGAAAATGGCCTCAAAATACCAATCGTTTGGAATAGTAACGGCTACGAAGAAACAAAAATTATTCAAGCAATGGATGGGTTGATTGACGTTTACCTACCGGATTTTAAATATAGTGACGATAACATCGCCTTTAAATATTCTGGCATAAAAAATTATTTTGAAACAGCAAGTCAGGCGATTGCAGAAATGTTTAAACAAGTAGGACAATTACAAATTGAGGGTAATATAGCCAAGCGTGGTTTAATTGTAAGACATTTAGTATTACCCAATAATTTAGCCAACAGTTTTGGGGTATTAAAAAAATTGGCCGCTTTGGACCAAAATATTCATATAAGTTTGATGAACCAATACTTTCCTTTGCACCAAGCGAAAAAATTTCCTGAACTTTGCCGAACAACAAGCAAAGAAGAATTTAATCGTGTCTATAATTATCTATTAAATTTGGATTTTAAAAATGGTTGGGTGCAAGGAGAAAAAAGTCAAAATAACTTAATACCTGATTTTTCCAAAACAAAACCGTTTTAAATGACTTATTCACAACTGGCGGCACTTTTGCCGGCTAAATATCCGGTGCTCCAACAATTTTGTAAATTAAAACCGCCGGTTTTGCCATCAACGTCAATTATTTCTCCGGCAAAAAATAAATTGCTAACTATCTTAGATTTCATAGTTTTATCATCTATTTCCGCCAGTAATACTCCTCCTTTAGTAACCATAGCCAAATCAAATCCCAAAAGTTCATCTGCCGCTACTTCAATATTTTTCAAAAATTCAGCAATCGCTCTTCGCTCTTTTTTGGTAATATCCCCAACCGATTTAACGACACTAATATTAAGACGGCGTGACACAACAACGGCTAATCTGGCAGGCACAAAATCCGCTAATAAATTTTTGGTTAATTTTTTAGAGTTTTCACTAACTGCTTCTTGAATTTTTTTGTCCAAATTTTCCAAAGTCAAATCGGGATACAAATCCAAAATCAACCTTACGTTGCCTTGCGATAGTAATTCACCGATTTTTTTACTGATATCCAAAACTACCGGTCCGCTCAAACCAAAATGCGTGCACAATATATCTCCGCGCGTTTGAAAATATTTTTTATTATTTTGATAAACACTGATTCTGACATCATTTAACACTAAACCGGTTAAATTCTTTATCCAATCATCTTTTATTTTAATAGGCGCCAAAGCTGGCGAAAGCGAACTGATAGTGTGCCCAGCATTTTTTGCCCACCCCAACCCATCACCGGTAGAACCGGTAATTGGGTACGATACGCCACCAGTACAAAAAATATATTTATTGGCAGCTACTTTTTGACTAGCGGTTATTAATTCTTTAATCTTATTGTCTTCAAAAATAATTTCCTTAACCGGAGAATTAGTAATAACGACAACGCCATTATCTAATAAATATTTTTTTAACACAGACAAAACCTCAAGAGATTTTTCACTAACGGGAAAAACGCGCTTACAACCTTCTGTTTTTATTTTTACCCCTAAACGATTAAAAAACTCTATCGTTTTTTGGGGACCAAAAACAAAAAAAGCGTGAAAAAGAAATTTGCCCGCCCGATCATAATTCTCTACTAATTTTTTTAAATCAAATTCGGCGTTGGTAAGATTACAACGACCATTTCCGGTCAAAAGCAATTTTTTACCAAGTTGTTTATTTTTTTCTATTAATATCACCCGAGCACCCGATTGAGCCGCCGTTCCGGCCGCCATCATTCCGGCTGGACCGCCGCCGATAACGGCAACATCAAAATTATTAATTTCTTTCATAGTAGTTTAACTACTTCACTAAAATTTTTTACCATTTTTATTGGGAATCTTTTCATTAATTTTGGAAGCGAGTTTATGCTTATTACAATAATCAATTACCTTTTCCAGAAAAACTTGACCATACCGAGCCAATTTAATATCGCCAAATCCGGAAATACTTCTAATATCCTTTATTGTTTGGGGCAAATACGTTGCCAGCTCCAACAAGGTAGCATCGGAAAAAACCAGATAAGCCGGCACATTCTCTTTTTGCGCCAAATCCATACGCACCACCTTAAGCTGATTAAATAATTTCTGTTCGTAATTTTTTTCCGATAGAATTGTTTCGTTTTTAATAGCGATTTTTACCAGAAAAATTTTTTCTTTTCCCAAAAGAACAGCGCGACTTTTTTCCGTTAATGCTAGAATTGGGTACTCACTGCCAACCTGCTTAAGATAATTAAAAGAAATCAAATCCTTTAAATAACGAAACCAATCCTCTTTGGAAATATCTTTACCAATACCATAAGTTTTTAACGCTTTATGATTTTGGCTGATTCTTTCGGATTTTGATCCGCGCAAAAAATCCACCACATAAGTTAGCCCATACCTGCTTTCCAAACGCGCTACCGCCGACAATGCCTTTTGGGCGATAATCGTGCCATCAAATTTTTCACGGCTAACCAAACAGACATCACAACTGCCACATTGATCCGGGGCTTCTTCACCAAAATAATTCAGAATAGTCTTGCGCCGGCAAGCATTGACCTCGCATAAAGCGGCCATTTGCGAAAGCTTATGTAACATTACGCGAGTTTGCTCCGGATTATTTTCCACCAGCGCGAATCTTTTTAATTTAATCACATCACCGCCGCTGTAATACAAAATCGCATCGCTTTTTAAACCATCACGACCCGCCCGACCGGTTTCTTGATAATAACTCTCGATATTTTTGGGTAAATCGGCGTGAATCACGAAACGCACATTGGATTTATCTATCCCCATGCCAAACGCAATCGTAGCTACAATTATTTTTATTTGATCTTTCTTAAACAATTCCTGATACTTTTTTCTTTTTTCACCGCTTAAACCGGCGTGATAAGGACGTACAGAAAAACCATCAGCTTTTAATTTGTCGGCTAATTTTTGCGCGGAATTACGCGATAGCACATAAATAATGCCGGAATCACTGCGATGCTTATTTAAATAATTAATTATCTGTTCATACATTTTTCGTTTTGGTTCAACCGAATAATGAATGTTTGGCCGATTAAAACTGGAAATAAAAACACTCGGATTTCTTAATTGCAATTTGTTTAAAATATCATCACGAGTCAACTTGTCCGCTGTGGCGGTTAAAGCGATGGTCGGCACGGCGGGAAATTGTTTTTTCAAAGAAGCCAGCATGCGATATTCCGGACGAAAATCATGACCCCAGTGAGAAATACAATGCGCCTCGTCAATAGCAAATAAAGAAATCTTTAATTCCCTTAAAAAAACTAAAAACTGCTGATTATTATTCAATAATCGTTCGGGGGAAACATAAAGAAGCTTAATTTCGTTTTTATTAAGTTGTTTGTAAATAACAGAAATCTCTTCACTGTTGAGTGAAGAGTTAAGATAAGCCGCCGGGATGCCATTAAGCCGAAGAGCATCCACTTGATCTTTCATCAAAGCGATTAGAGGTGAGATTACTACTGTTAACCCATCGAATAACAGAGCGGGAATTTGATAACAAAGGGACTTACCTCCACCGGTGGGCATGAGAACAAAAACATCACGTTTTTGCAAAATGGTCTGAATAATTTCTGCTTGATTAAAACGAAACGCTTCGTAACCAAATTTGTTTTTTAAAATTTGAACAGGAGTGAGCATTCTGTTTTTAAAAACTAAAAAAACCTTTACAATCTCAATTGTATTTATTTAAGGCTGTAAAATATCTTCGGATTGGCCATTAATGGAAATAATCACTTCTTTAACTGTGGAAAATTGTTTTAATGTCGCTTCAATTTGCGCTCGAATAGCGGATACACGACACGAACCACCCGCCTGCCTATCCAACTCATCATTAAAATCCACGCGCGCTATGCCATTTTCAATAGTTAATTTTTGAACTGTCACCCCGGGATTAATCGTTGTGCCAAACCCGCCGGCTTTTTCCGATTTCGTGGGACCGACAAGCAATTGTTGCAAAGCTGCCAAACCAACGGCTGGAGTACTGGTGACGAACCGCTCCACTGAAAAAACTTTAACACACGAAACTCCCGGATCTAGTTGACTGTTGATAAAAAAAACTTTCAATTTAATTAATTCCACCGAATCATTCACTTTCGACTCCGTCAAAAAACCAGAAAATTTATAACCAAAAAATCCCAGCCCAATTATAAGTATCGCGACCACGATTATAATAACAAAAAAATGATTTTTAATCATATTTGTTAATTAATCATATCATAAAATCGCCCCACTGTATAGGACGATTTTTGCGAACGGAGTATCGCGGACGATGTCAAAACTGAAATCGCCCATCATTTATCCGTCGAATTGTGTAAATAATTCCATTTTTGTGGGTTTTTGTCAATTTTTAAAGCAATAACAACTAAGTCAATATTATTATTTAATCTTCATCCAAATAGTAGCCAAAAATGTAGAAATTGGCATAGACAGTGCGACACCAATACTTCCAACCAATGTTCGGACAATTTCGGTCGCGATCATCTCGTTGTTTATTACCTGTGTAAAGGAGATTGTACCAGTGGAATTCATATAAAAAAGCAATAGCAGTGGCAAGCTAGCACCGGCATAGGTAAGAAATAAAGTATTTACTATGGCACCCAAATGAGTGTTTCCGACCTCATAAGCCAATTTAAATATCTGACCATTAGTCAAATTTGGATTAGCTTGTCTTAATTGTTTTACAGATTCGACTTGTCCTACTATAACATCGTCTAAAACACCCACAGCACCGATTAAGATACCGGTTAAGAGTAAACCTCTAAAATCCATTGAGCCATTATTGGCTCCAAGCAAAAAAGTTGCCTCTTCTTGGGCCAGACCGGTCAAACGAGTTAAATTAGTAAAAATCCATGATAAAATAAAAGTGGCGACAAGAGAAAATAATACACTAACTACCGCAATATGTGATTTTTTACTCCACCCCTCGGTTAGGTAGATAATAATAGCCAAAATTATTAACGCACCAAAAATCCCCACCAAAAGCGGGCTTGATCCGCTCATTATTTTTGGAATAATAAATTTAATGATAATAAAGAAGCTGACAATTAAACTAATCAGAGATTTTACCCCTTTCTTTTTGCCTATAATTATAATAATTACAGAAAAAAGAAATGCTAGCCAAAACAGATAACCACTTCGAACTAAATCAGTAATATAATAATCGGTATTACCGTCTAAATTTTTTACTTCACTAACCATGACTTTGTCGCCAACTTTGTACATATTGGCACTCGCTACATCCAAATCAGAAACTCCCCGATGTTCAAATTCTTTGTTTTTCCATTCTTTTTCTAACCCTCGTAGGAGTAAATTTTGTTGTAATGATTTTGACCCGTCTTGTCGCTCAATGGTTTTTTCTTCAATAATTTTTATAACTTTAGCCTTAAACACACGATCAATTGTCGGTTGAATGCCTGCTTCGTTTTGGGCAAAAACTAAAACTGGCGAAAATAGCATCAAAGAAAGAAACGCCAAAGTTATTTTTTTAAGCATATTTTAGTGTAATAAATATAAACTAAACGCCATTAAAGCCATACCACAGACTAAGCCGAATAAACTCATGTGTCCGCCATATCGTCTGGCTGTTGGCAGAAGTTCGTCAAAAGACACGTAAACCATAATGCCGGCCACAATAGCTAGCATTATACCCATGGTAAAATTATTGATGTAAGGAAATAAAATCAAATAAGTAAGCAAAGCTCCGAGTGGTTCAGCTAAGCCGGCCAAGAGAGCGTATAAAATACTTTTCTTTTTACTATTTGTGGCATAATAAATTGGCAAAGCAATACAAAACCCCTCTGGTATATTATGAATAGCGATAGCAATAGCTATTGACAGTCCAAAAACTAAACTAACACTGGCGGTGGTAAAAGTAGCAATTCCCTCGGGGAAATTATGAACAGTTATAATAATAGCGGTAAAAATTCCCGTTTTTAAAAGTGCTTGCTGTTGTGAAAGATTTTGTCCGTGGCGATGTCTGTGGCCGTGCCACCGATTACCCATTACGGTGGGCATATCCATATTTTCACATTTAGAACTTGGGCAGGCCTCCATTCTACTGTGTGTAAAAGAATCAATTATACCAGCAATTGTTAAACCAACTAAAAACATGATGATCACCAAGCCATTATATCCGTTATTAACGCCATTGGTTAATAAATGATTTGATTCCTTTAATAATTCAAAAAAAGAAAGGTAAATCATTACCCCAGCAGATAATCCTAAACCAAATGATAAAAATTTTGTGCAAGTAGTTTTAACCCAAAATATTAGAAAGGCCCCAAGCACTGTGGACAGACCGGCCAAAATAGTTAAAACAAAAGCTAAAATTATATTATTTTGCATAAATAGATTATCCAAACATTAACCATTCTGGCTTAAAGATAAGTAAAATACCAATAATTAACATAATCACTCCGCCAATAAGTTTTGAATAACGAGAATATTTAGTAGATATACCAGTCATCTTTAGTGTTGTCATGGCCACAAAAAATATGAACAAATCATCAATCATGAAGAAAAAAATATACAGTAAAATATAGGCATAATATTGCCAACCAGCAAGATCATTAAGAGCCAATATTTGAGTATAAACAGCGGGTAATCCCGCACTACATACAAGCTCCACTAAATTCACAGCAAAAGCCAAAAGAATAATCCCAACAAAAGAAATCCAAAAACTTTTCTGTTGTATTATCTGTTTTAATCTGGTAAATACTTTTTGTCGTTTTTCATCATTAGTAACTTTACAACCGCTGTTTTTATTAAATAAAAATTCTTTTAGATTATACGATCCTCCTAAAAAGGCAATGCCGCCGATTAGAAGTCTAGCCCAAATTATAAAACCAATAAATAAGATAAAATTTAGCCAAGCGGCCATAAATAGAAAGTAAACTGAAGCCGAGGCAATAATAAAAGCACTGCCCAAAACCCACATTTTCTTTTTGTTCTCCATTCCCAAAAGTAAACTAATCAAAAATAAAAGTGTCCATAAGGCGCACGGATTAAATCCGTCCAATACACCCATGACAATCGTGATGAGTGGCAAAGAAAAATTAACAGCGTCAATTTCGCCCAGACCAGGGACATTGATGAATTTTTTGTCTTTAATTTTATTTGAATTTGAAGCTGTTTGTTCTTCAATTACGTTATCAGCCACAATATTATTTGATTCCGGCTCGAAAAGTTTAGCTAAACTATCAGGGCAATTATTATTATAACAATACTCTATTCGTTCCGAGATTTGATCCGGGGAAATAGTTTCAGAATATCCAGAAAAACTTTTATCGCCAATTACTGTAAAAGGTACTCCGTCCACTCTGGTACCTAATATAGAGGTCACCGATGACAAAGTTTTGCTGTTAGAAAAATTGTTGTATAGTTCAAAATCTAAAACTTCAACATATGAGTATTTGTGTTGATAATATTCCAACAACTCTTTTTCTTTGGCACAATGAGGACACCCATCGCCCCAAAAGAAATAAACATTAACTTTGTTTTCAGCTTGAACTGGAGAAGAAAATAAAAAAAACAAAGTAAATAAAAAAATAATTAAATATTTAATTCTGGTCATAGTTATCTATTTTTGTTATCGTTGAGAACTTTTAATAGTTCACCTTTTGACACCTCGCCATTAAGACGCAAAAATTCTTTGTCATTTTTGTCTAAAAAGATAAAAGTTGGCAAAGTGTTGTCGATTTGATATTTTTCTACAATTTCTTTTTCATTATCAAAATCATGATATTCTGTTTGTAACCACGGATTCTCTTCCTCAACTTCTTTCCATCGTGGTTTCATAATTAAGCAACCAGAACACCAAACAGCACCGAATTTTAATACTCGCATATTTTTTAAAGTTAAAATTATTGTTTGATAATTTTGATCGCTTTACCATTTACCAAAGCTTCGGTAATTTTCTTATAAGCCGACTCTAGAATCCGCTGAAAAGTGCTTTGCGAAGTATACATCATTTCTGCACATTTAGTTTGATCTAAATCTTTAATATTACGAAGCCTTAAGGCTTCCAATTCTTCAATAGTTAAATTAACAATTTCCAAAACAGACATGGGAACACCTTGCGGTTTAAAATATGTTATATTTGGGTTTACCCTTACCCGTCGGCAACCTCTTGGTCTTGGGGACATAAATTGATATTTTAGTTTATCTTTGCTGATATTATACCATAAAGAAGGCCGCGCCGTCCCAACATTACTGCCGGGACGGTCACATCGGTCTTCTTTTATTTACACAGTGAAGCAAATGAAACGAAAACTTCGTTTTTATTTTTGGGCTTCCAATGCTTCTTTTTCAGCCTTGACAATTTTCAAATCCTCTAAAAGCATCTTTTCTTCGTCTTCTAAGGCAGTGAGTTCGTTCTTGGAAGAAATAAATCTCCGGCGACCTTGTCCATACCTACCACAGCATCCTCGTCTTATCCCTGTACCATTACCACAAGAACCCATACCGCGACCACTGCCAGCACCTTGACCCATAGGACCTGTACCGTCTAATTTAGGCATATATTTTTGGTTAAATAGATTTATTTAACGACAATCGACCTTTATTCTTGCCTATTATGAATATATACCCAAAATGAATTTGCGTCAAGTTATAAACATATTTTCCAGCAATTTAGGCCAATTTTGAAATACATAACGAGAAATTAGCAAAGTTATAACCATAACTTTATGACTATGATTACAACAAAAACGAAGCCCTAAATGAGCTTCGTCTCTCCTGGCGGAAGGAGAGGGATTCGCGTCCTGGGTGCCCGAAAATATGCCACCGGCATATTTTCGTCGCCTCGCTGCGTCGCTTCGCTCCTTGCTCGCTCGCACCCTTCGAATCCCAACCGCGCTTTCAACTCTCACAAAAACACTGCCCAATGGTCAGTGTTTTTGTGAGAGCGGAAGGAGAGGGATTCGAACCCTCGAGACCTTTTGGGCCTACACGCTTTCCAAGCGTGCGCACTCGACCAACTATGCGATCCTTCCGTGATTAGTTGAAAGTTTTAAAGTTAAAAGTTGAAAGTCGAATCAAAATGGCCGACTTTATAACTTTATACTTTGATAACTTCTATCCAAATTTGTACCAGATTTTTGTTTCATGATTTTACTACAAATTAATATTATAGTCAACCCCGCCAGTAGCATCCCCATTCCCCATTGCGCCGGGGTGAGATAAAAATAACGCGGGTCGGAATAGGGTAAATCGGTGGCGCGGAGGAAATCTAAAAAGAAACGGGCGATGGCGTAAGTAGCGAAAGAAAAGATAAAGACTAAACCCCATCGGATTTTAATTAAGCGTTTAAAGAGTAAAGAGTAAAGAGTAAAGAGTAAAAACGCAACGAGAGATTCGTATAATCCCAAATCATGGCGAGCACCATTAGGAAAATTAACAGCCAGAAAAAAATTGGATAATCGTCCAGGATGGTCATGAATAAAAAAACAACCAATTCTGCCTACCCCCCACCCCAACCAAAGCCCTAAACTGGTAATATCTAAGTATGGCCACAAATCTTTTAATTTTAATTTTCGCCACGTAACAAAAATTACTATGGCGATGGCTGCGCCCAAAAATCCACCCAACGATGACGCGCCGCCATGCCAAAATTTTAAAATTTCTTCCGGTCGCGACCAATAATAACTAAAATTATAAAAAAATATATGACCAAAACGTCCACCAATTAGCCCACCAATGATGGCCCAGAGTCCCAAATCAAAAATCAAAGTAGGAGACAAAAAATATCGGTTGGCCAAACGATAACATAGATACATAGCCAACAAAATTCCCGAGGACACCAAAATACCCCACATCTGTAAAGTAACAGGGCCAACTTGAATGGCGTCAATTTGGAAATAAGGAATCATAATGGGTAGAAAGTTTTCAAGCCAATTACCTATCGCAGATACTGCAAAACATCTTCTGGACGGCTTAAAACCTTGAGCGAATTTTCATCCAAAGCGCTGATGGTATTAAATTCGGTATGTAGACGATGGACATAATCCAAAAGCGGTTGCCAAAATTCTTTGCCATATAAAAGTAATGGCAAAGGTTCAATTTTTTTGGTTTCAATTAAAGTTAAAAGTTCAAATAATTGGTGCAAAGTACCAAACCCGCCGGGAAAAAATACAAAAGCATCGGAGGGCGCAGTAATAATTAGTTTACGCACAAAAGGAAAACTGAAACCCAAAGATTTGGTTAAATAATTATTACGACGCTCGCCTTTAGGCATAATCATATCCAAGCCAATGCTCATTCCGCCATTCTCAAAGGCGCCCTTATTGGCGGCCTCCATTGTCCCTGGACCACCACCGGTAATGGTAGTGAATTTATTTTTGGCCAATACCTGGCCCAATTCATAAGCTGCCTGATAATATGACGAACCGGGTAAACTACTTTTTGTTCCCAAAACAGTAACATCATTTTTTAAACCACTCAAAAATTCAAAACCGTCCACTAGTTCGGCCATAATCCGAAAAATCCGCCAATTAGGCCCGCCTTCACAATTAAGATCGCCCACGCCGCAAATGTTGGGCTTATCCTTCGCGTCTTTTAAAAACTCCATGGCTTCTTCGGCGGTGTCCACCACATGCCAATCTTGAATTTCTGATTCAGATAATGAATTAACTTCTTGAATAGATTTATTTTTTAAAAAATTTACTACCGGCTCCCAAAATTCTTTACCTACCAAAACTATTGGCGCTCGTTCCATATGTCCCAACTCCATCGAATCCACTACCTCAAAAAATTCATCGAGTGTTCCAAACCCACCAGGGAAAAATACAAAGGCAGTGGCCGGAGAAGTTAACATTACTTTGCGGGTAAAAAAGTAATAAAACGCAATAGATTTTTTTACATAAGGATTAATACGCTGTTCGAATGGCAGCTGAATATTGATACCGACGGATTCTCCACCCACTTCGTAAGCGCCTTTATTGGCGGCCTCCATAATACCAGGACCGCCACCGGTAATAATAGTAAACCCGGATTTACCCAAAAGTCGTCCTAATTCTTCGGCTACTTTAAAATATTTATTATTTGGCTTAAGCCGCGCCGAACCTAAAATTGTAACTTCCTTTTTTAATTCAGATAAAAATTGATAGCCTTCCACAAACTCGGTAATAATCCTAAAAATGCGCCAGCTATCGCGAAAATCAACGACCTCGCCAGCGGTAGCGATAGGATTAAAACCACCGAGTTCTTCGGGATGGGCGGAATTGACGGAAAGTTTTTTGGACATAAAATTTAAAATTTTAACCTATAATTTTGTTTCTTTTTTTAAAATAACAGAAGAAAGTAATTTTTTTGACCAATCTTGATAAGACCTCAGATCGGTGATTAAACCACCGTGATAAACTTGTATATATACTAATTTACCCTTATAAAAAATTTTTTCTTCACCTTCGACAAATCCTCGCCTTTCAGAAAATTTGTTTTTATAAAGCCAGTAAGAATTTTTGTATCCATCAAGTCCTCTATGAATAGATTTTCCGGAACCAGCTCGTAATGCTTCTTTTAGAAAATCAAAAATTACCTCGGCCTTAGGCTTTTTTCTAACTACTATTCCATAATAATTGACTCCGTAAACTGGTTGCCGATGATAATAATATATTGCTTGTCCGATATTCTGTTCCTGTCCCGTGTATCTATCTACTATTTGATATTTACCCTTTTTATAATGTATAACTTTAAATCTTGGTAAAAATGGATCCAAATATTTTTTTGGATTGCTACCGTAGCCCTTTGTTTTATCGTTATGCAAAGATAAATACTCAATATTTTTCCAATGTTTATTTGGCATAATTATAAACTACTGATATTTACCCCAACGTCAAAAATTGTTGATTCCCCCATCCTGGGCCCGATGATTTGCACACCAACAGGCAAACCGAATTTAGTTTTTCCAGCGGGTACAGAAATTGCCGGCATCCCCGCCACTGCTGGAGGCGAAACCATGATATCGGCCAAATACATCGCGAGTGGATCTTGTGATTTTTCACCAATTTTAAAAGCCGGAAATGGCGAGGTGGGAGTGATTAACGCATCCACTTTTTTAAAAATTTCATCAAAATCTTTTTTAATTAACGTGCGCACCTGCTGGGCTTTTTTGTAATACGCGTCGTAATAACCGGCGGATAGTGCATAGGTGCCAATAAGAATGCGACGTTTAACTTCTTCAGGAAATCCAGTAGCGCGTGATTTGGAATAAAGGTCAAAAAGATTTTCAGACTCCGCACGCACTCCATAACGCACACCATCAAGCCGGCCAAAATTGGAGCTGACTTCACTCGGTACTAAAATATAATAAACTGCAATCGCATATTTGGTATAAGGTAAGCTGACTTCTTGAATTTTGCATCCGGATTTTTCCAATTGTTTAATTTTATCTTCGGTTAATTTTTTGACTTCCGGATCAATGCCTTCAATTTCAAAATATTCTTTGGGAATGCCGATAATGATTTTTTTATCTAACTTTTTTAGTTCTTTGGTGTAGGTTGGGACTTTGTCGGCAACGGTCGTAGCGTCTAGAGTGTCACGTCCGGCCATGATTTCCATGAGCAAGGCAGTATCATACACGGTTTTGGTCATAGGGCCGACAGTATCAAGTGAAGATGCCATGGGCATAATGCCGTAGCGCGAATTTCGGCCATAGGAAGGGCGCAGACCCACGATACCGCAAAATGAGGCGGGCTGACGAATAGAGCCACCAGTATCCTCGCCTATCGCATATATACACTGGTGGTCGGCCACCGCGGCCGCGCTTCCACCGGAGCTCCCCCCGGATACGCGCGCGCTATCATGAGGGTTGCGCACCGGCCCATACATGCTGTTTTCATTGCTCGCTCCATGTCCAAATGCATCGCAGTTATTCTTGCCTAGTAGCACCCCGCCTTGCGCGCGTATCTTGCCCACCACTGTAGCATCGAAGGCTGGGATGTAGTTGTCTAGTATGCGCGCGGCCGCGGTCGAGCGGACGCCCTTGGTGCAGATCGCATCTTTGACCGCGAAGGGAATGCCGGTGAGCGGGCCGAGATTGGCGCCGGCGACGGCGCCCTTGCCTTTGCCAGCCAAAATGGCGTCCGCTCGTTGGGCTTCGCCCAGGGCCGACTCCGACACGGTGATGAAAGCATTGATTTCGGGATTGCGTAATTTTATCCGATCCAAACAAGCCGTGGTTATTTCCACAGACGAAAATTTCTTTTTCTTCAAACCTTCCGCCGCTTCTTGAATTGTCAGTTCGTTTAAATTCATAGTGTAAACTGATTCGCTATAAACTTTTTTTGCTGCGCCCATCATCAACCCCGCCGCGCGGGGCGACCGAGCGCCTATGTGGTACTGACTGTCTATCTAGAATGACCGCGAAGGAGTCTGGACGCAAGAAAAAAATTTATAGCGAATCAGTGATTTTACTCCTTCAATTTATTCAAACACCGCCGGCACCACGAGCTCGTTATCCTCCACACTCGGCATCGCCGCTATTAGTTCTTTGGTAATTTCGCTGCCGCGCGCAACATCCTGGCGCACCACATCACAAAGGCCAGTCACCTGCGCGGTCGGCTCCACCCCCGCCGTATCTACTTCATTTAAAATTTTCATGTAATCCAAAACCGCGGAAATGGTTTCCGCGTGGCGCTTTTCTTCGGTGGGCGACAAATCAATGCGCGCCAATTTGGCAATTTTTTTGACTTCGACAATGGAAATAGCCATAAATTTGATATCTATATTATACAAAAAAAATAACTTTATAGCAATGGGGAATAGTTATTGACAATTCACTCTTTTTTGATAGTATATAGGTATTAAATCTCTCCTATTTTTATAAATGACCGATGCTATCCTAAAATCCCAATCCGAAACCATTGCCTTTGGTAAAAAATTATCGACACAACTTAAAGGCGGCGATATTTTGTGCTTATATGGCGATCTCGGCGCTGGCAAAACCACTTTGGTCAAAGGCGTCGCGCAAGGACTTGAAATAAAAAAAGAAATAAAAAGCCCGACGTTTACACTGATGAATATATATAACATTAAAACATTAAAACAAAAAAACATAAAAACACTCGTACATATTGACACGTATAGACTGAAAAAAGAAGAAGAATTGTTAGAAATTGGAATTGAAGATTATTTGGGCGCGCCTAATACTGTGTGTGTTATTGAATGGCCAGAAAAAATTGAGGGATTGCTGAAAGGCAAGAATCTAATAAAAATCAACATAAAACATGTTGATGAGAAGACGAGAGAAATTATTATAAATCCTAAATAAAAAATTTCAAATAACAAATAAATCACAAATTACAAATATTAAATTCTAAACGATTTGGAAATTATAATTTGACATTTATTACCGGCCGCGAACCGGCAATTGGGAATTTGGTGCTTGAAATTTGGAATTTACCGAGTAAACACATCCACAATAATTCTGTCTGTATATCAAGCGCTCCGCTACCATTTTTCTTCCTTTTTCTTGCCGACCATTTTTCTTCCAATCTTCCTCGTAAAATTTAATTTTGTAAACCTTCGCCAAAGCGACGCCAATCGGATGAATTACATCCGCTTTTTTATTTCGCCCCGATGTCAGCGAAGTGCCAAATATTTCAAAACCATTCTGGGCCGCATACTCGGCCGTTTTGGCCAAACGAAATTTAAAACACAAAGGACAACGCCGTCCGCCTTCGGGCTCACTATCCAAACCCTTAGCCACTTGGTCGTGCCATTCGTTCTGTCCATAATTTATTCCCCTCTTTCCAAGAGGGGGCTCAGGGGGAGTTGCCGAAGTACTGTCAAAATCTTTCATCGGCACGTCCCATTCATCGCAAACTTTAATCACCTCGGCTTTGCGTTTTAAATATTCCGCTTCGGGATAGATATTGGGGTTGTAAAAAAAGACAGTCAACTCAAATTGACTTTTTAATTCATCGATAATAGCGATACTACACGGCGCACAGCAAGTGTGTAGTAGAAATTTTTTCATAAATTACTTTTTATCCAAAAATACAGGCCACCCTGGAAATTCTTTATAAACTTCCTTGGATGGGCGTGCCGGCCACTTTTTGGTTTCTTCCGGGTGTTCCGCGCGATATCTCTCATACTCCGGCATTGAATTAATATGCGCTTGCCGAACTTGAACTGCCAATTCATCGTATGACAACAATCCTCTGCCTAAAAATTTACTCCAGCCCGGCCATTCATCTTTGTATATTTTTTTAGGAAAGGCGGGCCAATTTTTTACTAACTCCGGATGCTGGTTACGGAATCGCGCGTAGTCTGGTGAAGTTGTTATGTTATGCATTGCTAACCGCTCTTTAAAATCGGCCATTGATATAAATTTTTTCTTCACAAAAAAATTCTGATCATTTTTTTCCCATGCATCTTCATATGTTCTGTACGGCTCTCGCGGCCAAGCCTTGGTCTCAGCCGGATGATCTTTTTTGTATTGCCAATACTGCGCAAATGAGCTTATCCCAGCCGCTTGAACCGCCGAGCGCAACTGTTCGTATGTTAAGGATTTTACATATCTCACATAATGATCTAGAAATAAACCCCACCGTTTTGGCCATTCTTTATAAAACGAATCCGGAACGTGTGGCCACCGTTTTGTCTCCTTGGGGTGAGCATCAATATATTCCAGATACTCATCTCTACTTTTTATTCCCAAAGCATTAACTGCTGCTCTCAGCTCTTCATACAGCAAGAAATCTTTCCCTAAAAATATTTCCCACCCGGGAAATTCATCATAAAATCTTTCCGGTCTACAATGCCATCCCTGAGTTTCTGCCGGATGCATCATGCGATATTGTTCATATCCCCGTCTGCTCTCTATATTGCCGACAGCCGCAACGGCCTTCTGTAACTCTGCTAATGACAAATAACTCTTTCTTCTTTGTTCCAACAATTCTTTCAAAATTGACATTATTTCGGTTGTTGACACATGAACAACCAATCCGGGTATGTCTAAATCAGCTATTTTAGCGATTTTATTCTCATGAGGTAGATCATAATTGTCTAAAGCCATATTGTCACTTAACACCTCGGCCCCGCCAATTATATCGGAAAATAATACCGCCGGACGGCGAGAATTTTTATCTAAAAAATCCACAACCGTAGCAACTTTATTAAGATTACTTGGATCAAGACGCAATACCCTCCCTGACCTCTGTTCTTCGACCACCTCTGAAGCCGTCGGCTTTAAATTCATGCATACGCTGGCTTGCGGTTCGTCAAATCCCTCTATCAAAATCTGAGCATTACACAGAACATCAATATGATTAGGGTCGGAAACCGGCAAAGCATAACGACGGATAATGTCATCCCTGTCTTTCTTTGATTGTTCGCCGCTGATCACGGCGGCGTTAATCCCTTCTCGCAAGAAAATATTGGACAAAGCTTTGGCGTGGCCAATGCCGGCACAGTAACAAACCGTCTTTTCTCCCAAAAAGGCTTTCTTGTACAACTCTACTGCACCCTGATTGCGCTCCGCCACATTTACTATTTTTTCCAGTTCCTGCTGATTATAATCACCTCTAATTAGCGGCACGCTTGATATATCGGTTTGCGTTTCAGCCACCACAACCCTCACCCCCGACAGCAACCCCTCCTTAACAGCTTCTCCCACGCCCATGGCGTGGATTTCCGTCGGCAACAAATTACTCAACCGTTTCCGTTCGGAATAATTCGGAGTAGCGGTAAAACCGAATTTAATTGAATTATTAAATCGATTAACTGCTTTGATTTGCTTATTGGTCAATGAATGATGCGCTTCATCCAAAATCAGACATCCAAAATCATCGGGATTAATTTGGCCATTCTTTAATCCACGCAATAAAGAGTCATAGGTCGTTATCACAGTATTCTTGTCCAAGTTCTTATCTCCGGAATAATATTGACTAAAAGCCAAATCGGTGAATTTTTCTATTTTCTCGCCTGTTTGTTTAACCAAAACCTTGGTAGGCACAACAATCAAAGCCTTAGCGCCAAGCGCTTCCACCAACCGGCTAAACAAAACTGTTTTGCCTGTACCGGTCGGCAATTTAATATAACCCCTCAAATCTTGGTCTAATAAATTATTTTCACCATATTCACCAGCTGCATCTGCCGACACTCCCTCTCCCTTCTTTTCTTCCAAATCACCAACTAAGGAATCGTCACCACTGATTATATCGTCGTCAAATTCGTCTTCGTCGATGTTCTCTCCTTCCATAAAACGACGGATATCTTCAAAAACTAAATTTTGCCTTCGACCGCGAATATCTACCTCGTGTTTTTGTTGGTGGTTCAAAATATATTCATCCAATGAATTGAGCATGCGCAACCACTTACGAAATCCTTTTAGCTCATCCTCATTAATATTTTCTGCCAGCCCATTTTCTATTTTATTTTCTTTTTGTAATAACCGCACATACATTTCATATCGCCGCGGATATTTTCTCTTTATTTCCAAAAGCGACATGCTTAAAATGTCCTGCTTCTCGGATGCTGGTACTAAATTATGGCCGACTCTTAATTCAGCATTTTTTACTTGGCCAGATAATTCATCACTTGATTTCGATCTAAAATGTTCTCTAAACATACGTTATTAACCAAATTAAATAGATATTACACCAATAAAAAATTAAACAAATATCCGATCAGCATTATCCCCGCTCCTACGACACCAGCAAAGATAATAATGAGCT
Source organism: Candidatus Magasanikiibacteriota bacterium (assembly GCA_041678665.1). Classification (GTDB taxonomy): domain Bacteria; phylum Patescibacteriota; class Patescibacteriia; order Magasanikbacterales; family GWA2-37-8; genus GWA2-37-8. The sequence goes on along the minus strand of JBAYNU010000010.1, from coordinate 5,801 downwards.
TCGTCTTCATCACCTTTTTTAAAATTACAAACTCCGGAAATGATAGCGCGGTCACCGACATCATCAAAGCCAAGGCCGTACCAATGGCCACGCCTTTTTCGGTAAGAGCCGACACCAAAGGAATCACGCCAGCGGCGTTGGAATAAAGCGGGATGCCAATCAAAACCGCCAGTGGCACCGCATACCACTTATCCGCTCCGGCATATTGTGCCAAGAATCCGGTAGGAACAAAGCCATGAATAAACGCGCCTGCCCCTACACCCAAAATAATATAGGGCCAAACTTTTTTTAATATTTTTAAAGTATAATCGCGACCATAAATAAAACGCTCTGGCCATGTCGGTGTTTTGCCTTCCGCACAAGCACAATTTTTCCCGCCATCCGATATATTTTGAATAAAAGATTCTGGCTTAAATCGCCCAATCACTGCACCGGAAATCATGGCAATAAATAATCCGCTGACCAGATAAATTCCTGCGATTTTCCAACCAAACATACTAAACAAAAGCGCCAAAGCTACTTCGTTGATCATAGGCGAAGCCACCAAAAATGTAAAAGTGGCGCCCAGTGGCACGCCGGCTTCCACAAATCCCAAAAATAAAGGCACGGCGCTACAAGAACAAAACGGCGTGATAATTCCAAACAGCCCAGCAAGTAAATGCGCCCAAAACGGATGACGGCGCGCCAAAATCGCGCGAATTTTTTCTTTCGGTAAAAAAGTGCGCAACACCGAAACAATAAAAATAATTATTGCGAGTAGTATTAAAATTTTTATGGTATCATAAATAAAATAACTAACCACTTCAAACAGTCGCGTGTCGGGCGCGATAAAAAATAAATTAGCAGTGATAAATTGGGCGATAATTTTAAGCATATTTAGGTAGTTGACTTGGGTAAATAGCTGTGATAGCTTAGATATAGAACCTTGAAAGGAGAACAGAATGAGAGGCAGAACAATGAACGCTACCACTACCGGAGACGAAGTAAAATCTCTTGAAAGGTTGATCAGATTCATTAATGGTCAGCCAAAAATTATTCGCTGGCCGCTGGCTATCATCGCAGCGGTCGTGTCAGAAATAATGATGATTTTTTTCATCGGTGCGCCGCTTATCGGCGTCGCTGAAAAAGTAGTTGAGCGGTTCCCTGCCAGAAAAAATCTGGTGGTGGGAACCGCGCTGATGGTTCTATTCATTAGCGGTTATGTGCTCATCATCTTGGTAAGCAAAATTTAACTGCTGGACACAAAACCGTCCTATCACGGGCTCGCGCATCAATCGCGAGCTCTTTCATTTTATCAAATACTTTTTTCCTTTCAGCTCTTTCGGCAAGTATGCCTGATCCACCGGTCCATCAAAATCCGGATTGTATTTATAGCCCTTGCCGTAGCCAATATTTTTCATAAATTTAGTCGGCGCATTGCGGAGGTGTATTGGTACGCCCAGATGCGAAGTGTTGTGCGCATCTTCGGCGGCCGCCATATAGGCCGTATAAAGCGCGTTGGATTTTTTGGCCAAAGCGCAATACACCACCGCTTCGGCTAAATGCACATTACATTCCGGTGCGCCTAATTTGTGACAGGCATCAAAAGCCGCATTGGCTACAAGTAACGCGCGTGAATCCGCCACGCCAATATCTTCGGCGGAAAACCGCAACACCCGCCGAGCAATATACAGTGGATCGGCGCCCCCTTCAAACATCCGCGCCAGCCAATAAAGCGAAGCATCAGGGTCGCTCCCGCGCATGCTTTTGTGCAGAGCGGAAATGAGATTATAAAATTCTTCGCCTTGTTTGTCAAAAATCAAATGCGTTTTCTGCAGGGCTTCTTTGATATCGCTTGTTGAAATTTCAACTTTATTCTTTATTCCTTGTTCCTTATTCTTTATTTTCGCCTTCACCGCCAATTCCAACCCATTAAGCGCCACCCGTGCGTCGCCGCCAGATAATTCCGCCAGCATTTCTAGAACTTTATCTTCAATCTTAACTTTATAATCGCCTAATCCCCTTTCTTTATCTTCCAAAGCTTGTTTCAAAATCTTAACAACATCTTCCGCTTCCAATCGCTTTAAAATAAACACGCGCGAGCGAGAAAGTAGCGCCCCGATAATTTCAAACGAAGGATTTTCGGTGGTAGCACCGATCAAAATTATGGTGCCATTTTCCACATAAGGTAAGAGCGCGTCTTGTTGGGCTTTGTTCCAGCGATGAATTTCATCGATAAACAAAATTGTTCTAATTCCCAAACGCAATGACTCTTGGGCGCGGATAATGGATTTTTTTAATTCCTCTTTGCCGCTCATCACCGCCGAAATTTTGATAAACTCCGATTTGGTTTGCTCCGCGATAATATATGCCAGGGTAGTTTTGCCGGTGCCGGGTGGCCCCCAAAAAATTAAGCTGGACAGCTGGTCGCTATCAATTAATTTGCGAAGTAACTTTCCCGCGCCTACAATTTCTTCTTGGCCAAAAAACTCAGAAAATTTCCGAGGACGCATCCGATCGGCCATGGGCGTGTTATTGCTATACATAATGCTCTATTTTATCCACTATGCGTGCTTTAATTTTTTGCCACCAATTACGAACAAACTTTTCTTCTTTCACCGGGCGAGCGGATTTTTTCCAGCCCGAAATAATATCGTTCAGCTCCCGCACCATATTTTTGTCGTTAAATATCGCCCCAGCCTCTTCGTTATCATGAAAGCTACGATGAGTAAGATTGATGCTTCCCACCATTCCGACCTTGTCATCAATCGTCACCGCCTTAGCATGGTTCATCTGGTCGGATACATAAATGTTAATCCCCATTTTAATCATACGATTAAAATATTTTTGCGCGATGAGTTCCATAAATTCCATATCCGACCGCGCCGGCATAATGAGGTCAATCCGTACCCCGCGCTTGGCGGCACGTTCCAGCATTCGAACAAAATCCGTATCAGGCGCATAATATGGGGTGACCAAAGTGATACTTTCTTTGGCAATATCCAGCGCCTTATAAAAGACACCTAAAAGCCGCCGCCGCGATTGATAGTCGGGGCTATGCATAATGATTCTTAACCGTTCGCTCAATTTTTTAATTCTACTAAGATGCGGGTGAAATATCGGATGCATGTTTTCTTTTTTGCCACCACACTGCACATACATTTTGGCAAAGCCATAGCGCAAACTACGAGCCGCGCGACCAGTCACTCGCAGATGCAAATCATTCCAATCGCGATGGGTGACGCGCACATTGACTCCACCCACAAAACCAACTTTGCCATCAACAACCAAAATTTTACGGTGATCGCGCTTCCATAAATGCTTAAACCAACGCTTGAAAATTCCGCCTTTAAAAATTGGATTATACCACAGCACTTCGGCACCGGCCAATTTTAATTTTCTTTCAGATTTAGAACTAAATTCCATACTGCCAACAGCATCCAAAATGATCTTTACATCCACACCCATACTGGCTTTATCACAAAGTAAATCTACAAATTTTTGTCCCTGTTCATCATCAAAAAACATGTATACATCCCAATACACCGATTCTTGCGCATCCAAAATCGCTTGATACATTGCGTCCCAAGCTTCATGAGTGGTGCTAAAAAATTGATACGAAAAACGTTCGTTCATATATAGTCAGTATAACGCTGAAAGTGAAAATTGGCAACATAAAAACTCCTCTGGAAGAAACTTGGTATTTATTTCCGTATCACTTAAATTATTCCTTTAATTCCATTCTAAATAAATAGAAACAAAGGAATTTGCCTTTTTGCGGGGGCAAGCCGAATGGGTTAAAGCTATTCGTATTTATAGCTCCAAAATTCTACCGAGTCAACACGAGAAATAATTTCCTCATATTCTTGCGGAAGCCCGCCCGAGAAAAAATCGCCGAGCGCCTTTTTAATTTCTTCTAAAAAGGCCCTCGTTTTCTTGTCTGCGCCCACGGCAAGCATGCGTTCCCTTAACGCGAAAAGGTCAATACGCTTTATACGATTCCCAATTATTACGGAGACGGATGGATCCGACTCCATGAGAAAGCACATCGGAACACTTAAATTAACGAGAACATCATCTCCGCCCTCACCGCGTGTCTCAGTGGGAATCTCAAAGATATCATAAAAATCATTGGCCACTTGATACATCTTCCCCAACAACCCACCAAAATACACCGCTTGTTTAATGTCTTCCAGTGAGCAATCGGCGTGATGGGCCACGATAAAATGCGCAACTTCGAAACTGGGAACGGTCTTCTCTAAATATTTGTCTACTAAGTGACGCTCTCCGCCGATAGAAACCGAGGCCAAAAAAGCATCCCAACCCTCCCCAATAATCATTCTTTCCAAGGTTTCCCCTAATTGTACCCCCACCAAATCTGATTTACAGAGAGGAATGGCTACCATCAATAAACAAGTTAACAAAGCTTGTGCCAAACCGTTACGCACATGAAATGACGGCATACCACGACGAACTACATCGCCGTCAATAACATCGTCTAAAACACACGATGCCGAATGAAGTAATTCCAAATTCGCTAAGTCAGCAATGCAATTTGAAGAAACCGACCATCCATTTTGTTGTGCAAAAATGAAGGCCAAATTACTTCTTATTTTTCTCCCGTGGGAAACAGCGTCGATGATTAACCTTCTGAACTCTGGTTGCGTACCGGCCAAAGCCACCACCGCAGCATTGAGTTCTTTGTTAAACTCTGTTGTCAACCAAAGATCATGTGGGCTCATCTCTTCCTCCTTTTAAATTGTCAAAGAAAACAATTCTATTCTACAGTATTACGACTATCTTTCAATAGCTATTTGACATTTATATCACAATTAATCATAATCGCTATGTAAAGACAAAAAAATACTGTGTCAATATACTCTTGACAACATTTTATCCACATGTTTTAATTATAGCACTATGAATATTCCCAACTTACTCAAAGATTTAGGATTAGGAGAGGCAGAAACAAAAATATATTTAGAAGCTCTCAAAAGAGATAACTTCACCGCCCGCGAGATGTCAGACGCTATCCCCATAAAGAGAACAGCGGTTTATTACACCCTAACTATTTTACAAAAGAAGGGGTTGGTTTCGCTGTGTGGAAAAGGCAAAATCGAAAAATTCAAAGCCGAACAGCCGGACCAACTACTCGCTCTAATTAGCCGACAAAGATATAAATTAGAAAACATGGAGAAAAAATTGGAAGGGGCTCTGCCATTTTTCCCAGAAAAAGAAATTTCTACTCTCGGCCTACCTAATATTACTTACCATCGCGGGATGGAGGGGATGAAAAACTTAATTGAGAAAGTTTATCAATGCAAAGAAAGAAAACTTTATACTATCATGCCTCCATTCAAAAGAATTGAACCGTATTTGGATGAATATTATTCATCGTACTACTTGGAAGAACGCGCTCGAAGGAGCATCGTCACTCAAAGCATCTGGCAAGATTTTCCCAGCAACAAAATTTTTAGTAATCATAAAAAATATTTACGCGATATTAGAATCGCTCCCGCCAGCATCACGGGAGAATTAAATTCAATGATTGATATATTTGATAATACGGTAATCATCTCTACCGCTCAACCGGAATTATTTGGCCTGGCGATTGATAGCTACGATTATAGCCAAACTATGAAGGCGCTATTCCATAATTTATGGAGTGATTCCACACCCGTGGAAAAATCCACCAAACTAAAATACTCTACATAAATGAAAACCCCCAGCTAATCGCTGGGGGTTTCGTCTTGCTGGCTACGCCAGCTTTGGGAATTTGAGTTGTTCGACGTCGACTTGGTGGTGTTGTTGGTTTTCGACAT
>JBAYNU010000009.1:0-44658 GCA_041678665.1 Candidatus Magasanikiibacteriota bacterium | reverse complement strand
CTTAAAATTTCTAAGGGCGAATAAAGTAAAAATTCTTTTTTACTTTTGAGCCCTGACGAAATTTATCCCGACAGGGTATAATTTTTTTCAAGAAAGGTTCTAATATCGTTCAAGGTATTCGACAAAATAAAAAATCGCTTGCAAAAGCGATTTTTTATTAGCGACGCGACTTGAACAAACTACAAAATCTTTTTTAGCTCTTTCATCTTTTCTTTCATCGCCGCTTCGCCGCTGGCGATAATCTTTCCGGCATCTAAAAACTCTTTCCACCCCACCACGCCATATACATTAGTCATCGGATCAATTTCAATATCAGCCCACTTCACCTCTCCTTGGGCCAAATTGTAACGCGCGATGTTAAAAGTCTGCTGACTCACGGCAAACAAACTTTCTAATTTTTCTTCTTTGGGTAATAGCAAATGATGACCATCCAAATTTACAGCAACCACAATATCTGCTCCCATTTTCTTGACTGCCAAAACCGGAACCGGAGCCGAAAGTCCACCATCACAAAGCAGCCGCCCATCAATCATAGTTGGCTTAAAATATATAGGCACTGACATGCTGGCCCGAATTGCCGAAGTTAAATCCCCTTTTTTAATTTCTACCGTTTCTCCGGTTTTTAAATCAGTAGCCACAGCGGTAAAAGGCGTAACTAAATCCTCAAATTTAATATTACCCAAATTTTTTCTAATAAATTTTTCCGCTTTCTCACCGCTCATCAATCCTCCGCCAATGCTAAAATCCCAAAGCAGATCGACCATCAATTTCCAATTCACTCCCAAAGAAAATTCTTCTAGCTCTTTTATTCGACCATATTTCGCATACCATGCTCCTACCCAAGCGCCAAAACTGGAACCGGCGATATAGTCAATCTTTATACCGTTTTCTTGAAGCACCTTAATCACACCAATGTGAGCCAATCCGCGCGCTCCGCCACTGCCGAGCGCCAAACCAACTTTTTGTTTTTTCATATTTTTAAAAATATTCTCCCCAACCAAAATAACAAACCAACATAAATTAAATCAATGTGTAAACGCTTTAATAAATTCAAAACAAAAATAAGCAAAACAAATGGATATCCCAAAATCACAAAAGGATTTTTCCATACGCGTCGATTGGCAATTTGAAACAATGTTTTGGCATCACCATTACTAGGAATGGCGTGGAGTCCAATCACTATTCCCAAATAACCAAACAAAAACACCTGCCAGCGAACATAGGGCGGAACTAATAGCGAAAATAATATCAAGGACAAAAGAGAATTAATTAAAAGAGGACCAAGAGATATTAAAAATGCCTGATGGAACTTTCGTGGTTCATCGTGCACTACATATCCGGCCGTTTCGCCAAATTGAAACAACTTTATCCGATGAATTTTTATTCCCGAGAGCAAACAAAAAATCGCGTGGGATAACTCATGCACCACTACTCCGGGCGCCGTTAAAAGAGAATAAAGGTAATACATAAAAATTGTCATTCTGAGCGTAACGCAGTGAAGCCGAAGAATCTATCACGCTAACCGATCCAGATCCTTCGACTCCGCCCTATTCGACTGTCGCTCAAGGCAGGCTCTTTGGGCTTCGCCTGCCTGCCAATAGGCATGGTTCAGGATGACAGAAACAATAATCCAAAAAATAAATGCTAAATCATTTTTAAAATACGGAACATCCACTAAGCCGTGCACACAAAAAACTGTTAATACCGCCATCAGCCCCACCCCCAAAATTTTATCATTCTTCCTAACTTGCCACGACAACCAAAATAAATATAAAATAATTCCAACAAACGATAGCGCGCCAATTAATCCGATTTCCGTCCAAAAATTTAAAAATAAATTATGTGGGTATTGTAGTGGCTCCAAATCTTTATTGTTATAGTGCGGTTTTTGAATTTTATCAAAAAATTTGCGAATGCCGGCGCCAAAAATAAAATTTTGAGGCGACTGCGATAAATATTCGCCGGAATAACTCCATAATTTCAAACGATTCTGTCCGGCCGGATCTTGAAACAATACCGCCATACGCACGGATGGTAAATATAAAGCCAGGGCCATACCAACCAATGTAATTACTACGACAAATTTTTTCCAACCGATAAAATAAATAAAGACCATGACTCCTGCCACCAAAGCCACCCACGCGCCCTGCGAAACAGATAATAATATTGCCAACAAACCTAATATCAACACAACAATCAAACAATTAAACAATTGGTCTTTAAAAACAATTAGCTTGTAGTTTTTAGCTTGTAGTTTTTTTATTATAATTATTAATATTAAAAACAAAACCGGCGCAATATACAAACCGATCGCGTTGGGGGTGGTAAAAAATGATGTTACTCGCCCGCCTACGATGTCATCCCATAGCTGGGGCGGAAAAAACCACGGAGAAATTTTTTGTAAAATTGCCACCATGCTAATACTGATGGTGGAGAGAGCGAGAAATACAATTAAATCACTGGCGTTCAGTTTGTCATTCTGAGCGTAACGAAGTGTAGTTGAAGAATCTATTGTTGGTACAGATCCTTCGACTCGGCCTTCGGCCTCGCCTGCCTGCCGGTAGGCATGGCTCAAGATGACAGTACGACCGCATAAAATAACAAACAACAACATCGGCTCCAAAAAATACGCGCGCCACAATCCCAACGCTTCCACGGTCATATGCCAATAATTGCTGTCGGTAATTCCACTAATAAAAATATTCACTACCGAAGCGACAAAAAATAACCCAATAAAAATAAACAGCCCGCGCTGTTTTTTAATAAAATTAACTATTATCGGAAAATCCGTTTTAAAATATTTGATAATCCAAACCAAAAATAATCCGACAAACTCCGCTTCCAAAAGAGTGCTGGGCAAATTGCCGATTTTGAACCGAATTAAATAAACCGGCAGAGTAAGAATAAAAAAACCAACCGCATAACGAAAATTCTGCCAAGCAAAGTAAGCAAAAAAACCAAAATAAATAATAACCAGTAATAACATAAACTGCTAGAAATTGTAAAACTTTTTCAATTAATACTCCCGCGGATGCCGCTTTTTTAACATCGCTATTACCAAATTATGCAAATTATTCGGATCGTAAGCGGCGCTACTCGCGCGATAATTGGCCGCTTCAATCACTAACTTGGAAATTCCATTTTTTTCCGCTTGATTAGTATAAGTCTTCTCCATCGCCTTCATTATTTTCGATATCTCTTCGTCGTTTTTACCCAAAACTTTATGCAAATAAGTGGCAACTTTCCACACCCCTACACTACCATCCTCCCGGTAGCTAAGCTTGTCTAACGCGGTCTGACAAGACATGGCGGAAAAAAATAACATCCGCGCCCTGCGCTCATCATCACTTAGCTGATCGGGATAATCAGGGCTAATAATCCAACTGTATTTATTAGCTAATTCCGCCGTACCCTTGGCAGGGCTATCATCAATTTTTCTATCCGAAAATACATTTGCGTCTACACATGACCGCACATTGGCTAACATCTCAATAGCGCTAATTAATTCTCGTCCTTGTTTGATTCTATTTAATTCCAATTGTCCAACATCATCATCTGGTCTTAATGGTTTTTTTACTTCATTCAATTCATCGGCGATACTGTTAATTTCGCCGACTGCCAAAGTAAAAAAATTCTTCAGTTTATCCCTACGATTATCTTCCAAAGAATCACCGGTTGGCAAAAAACACTCATCAAGTTTGTTTTTAGTCTCTTCCGCTTGCCTAAAAATTACTTCGCAGACTTCGGGATCGGTTGCTTTTACCTTTTCTACCACATTTATCTTTTCGTTATAAGCCAAAAGATAATTATTCAAACGTGGCAACAAATTTTCTTGACCATGTTTTTTAATCTCACAATAATCTTTGCCAAAAGCCATGTAACAAGCAGCCAAAATGGCAGTGGCGGCATCATTTTTTTCTGGATTGCCGGCAACCGCTTCGTCTGCTTCAAATTTTGCTTTGACGGCGTCCTTTAATCCAAAAACATCCGCTCTTGACTCCTTGCTTAACAAAGAAGAAGCCTTATCCACCGATCTTCCTAAGCTAATCGCTAACCTTTTCTTAAATAAATCACCAAAATTTTTTTCCGACATAGATAGCTTTACCATTTAAATTTACCGTTTCGTTTCAAATAATCAAAACGCACAATATTAAAAGCAATAAATTCATTTTGAATGGTGCCGTCCAATGCCATCTGCACCGCTTTTTTAAGCGGCACTGCCATCACTTTAATAGGCAAACTTTCGTCGCCGGAAAGCGGATCGACCACTAAATCCCGAGCCATAAACACATACACATTATATACCGCGTGCCCGCTCGGATAACGTTTGGACAAAAGTTTTAAATCACGCGCCCGATAACCCAGCTCCTCACGTAATTCTCGTTGCGCCGAAGCACGCGGACTTTCGCCTGGCTTATCCATCCGCCCCGCCGGTAAAAACCATACGTACTTATTGTGCGCGCTGCGATACTCGCGAATCATCATCAAATTTCCTTTTTTATCAAATGGCAAAATCATCACCGAATCATCACGATAAGAATATTCATAAATTTTTTTTTCGCCATTAGGAAAAACTAACTCTTGCTGTTTAATATCAAAAATTATTCCTCTATAAACAGTTTTGAGTTTGCCAAATTTAACTTTTTTCATATCGCTGCGTTTCGCAATTTCGTAGTTTTCGTATTTCGCACATAATTTAATATCGATAATTCTCCGGCTTAAACGGCCCTTGCGCTGATATGCCCAAATACTGCGACTGCTTGGGTGTGAGCTTAGTTAGCTTGGCATTAAGTTTAGACAAGTGCAGGCGCGCCACTTCTTCGTCCAAATGTTTGGGCAAAGTATAAACTTTCCCCTTCTCATATTTTTCACCTTCGGTCCAAAGCGATAGCTGCGCCAACACTTGATTGGTAAAAGAGCTGCTCATCACAAAACTGGGATGACCATGGGCATTGCCCAAATTGACCAAACGACCGCGCGAAAGCAGGATTAAACATTTTTTATCCGAAAAAATAAATTTATCTACTTGTGGCTGAATATTTTCTTCGCGCACTTTCTTCGCTTTCACTTGCGCTTCCAGCCATGCCACGTCAATTTCACTATCAAAATGCCCAATATTACAAACAATAGCGGCATCTTTCATTTTGCTCATGTGGGCGCCGGTAATCACGTCGCAGCAACCGGTGGAAGTAACAAAAATATCTCCCATCGGAGCGGCTTCTTCCATAGTTACCACTTCATAGCCCTCCATCGCGGCTTGGAGCGCGTTGATCGGATCAATCTCGGTCACCAAAACCCGCGCGCCAAATCCGCGCATACTCTGACAACACCCCTTGCCCACATCGCCATAACCGGCAATCACCACTACTTTGCCGGCAATCATAATATCGGTGGCGCGCTTGATGCCATCAGCCAACGATTCCCGACAACCATATTTATTATCAAATTTTGATTTTGTTACCGAATCGTTCACATTAATAGCTGCCGTACCCAGCTTTCCTTTCTCCATCATTTGATACAAACGATGCACGCCGGTGGTGGTTTCTTCGGACAGCCCCACAATATCTTTGAGCATCGCCGGATATTTTTCATGTGCCACTATTGTCAAATCTCCGCCATCATCCAAAAGCAAATTTGGCCCCGTCTCCGCTGCGCTACGCCGAGCAAGCCCTTTTTCACTCGCGGAAAAATCTAAACTTCTTTCCACACACCACCAATATTCTTTTTCCGTTTCACCTTTCCAAGCAAACACCGGCACCTGCAGATACTTAGCCACATAAGCGGCGGCGTGATCTTGAGTGGAAAAAATATTACAACTGCTCCAACGCACCTGCGCTCCCAATTCTTTGAGGGTCTCAATCAAAACCGCGGTTTGAATAGTCATATGCAAACAGCCGGCGATCCGCGCGCCTTTAAGCGGCTTTTTCGCCCCAAACTTTTCCCGCAAAGCCATCAACCCGGGCATCTCCTTTTCCGCGAGTACTACTTCTTTTTTCCCCCATTCGGCTAAGCCGATATCTTTCACTTTGTAATCCACCATATAATGATTTACTTTTTATGAATAATATACTACAATAATATCACTATGAACGATAAAAATCAACGGTCAGATGAGAAGCGGATCCTGGAGCCCAAAACCACCACCGAAGAGGCGGCTTTTGATGTTACCTTGCGCCCCCAAACACTTGGTGATTTTGTCGGCCAAGAACAAATCAAGCAGAATCTTAGCATTGCCATTGAGGCCGCCAAAAAACGCGGAGATGCCTTAGAACACATCCTTTTATACGGCAACCCCGGCCTGGGCAAAACCACTCTTGCCCATATTATCGCTCGAGAAATGAATAATGATATTAAAGTTACCTCCGGACCGGCTTTGGAAAAAGTAGGAGATTTGGCAGCAATCCTGTCTAATTTACAAGACGGCGATGTGTTATTTATCGACGAAATTCATCGCTTAAACAAAACCATTGAAGAAATTCTCTATCCGGCTTTGGAAGATTATGCCTTAGATATTATTATTGGTAAAGGCCCATCGGCGCGCACCATTCGCATGCCCCTGGCTCATTTTACTCTCATCGGCGCCACCACCAAAATGAGTATGCTCTCAGGACCACTACGCGATCGATTTGGACATTCGTATCACCTTAATTTTTACGAAAATGACGACATTAAAAAAATTCTCTCTCGTAACGCTCAAATTCTTACTGTTAAAATTGAACCCGATGCCACCGAGCTGGTAGCTACCCGCGCCAGACGCACCCCCCGTATTGCCAATCGCCTTCTCAAACGCATTCGTGATTTTGCGCAAGTAAAAGGCGACGGACAAATAAATAAAAAAATGGCTGGCGAGGCCTTGGCGCTTCTTGCTATTGACGAACTGGGCTTGGATGAAATCGACCGCCGCTTGTTGTCGGCAATGATTGAAAAATTTTCCGGCGGACCGGTGGGATTAAATACTCTATCCGCCGCCATCGCCGAAGAAATGGACACCATTGAAACAATTTACGAACCATTTTTATTGCAAATCGGATTTTTGGAACGCACTCCGCGCGGTCGGCGCGCCACCTCCGCCGCCTATGCGCATCTTGGTTTCGACATCCCAAAAAATAATACCCTTTTATAAACCTACCAGCTAAAAATATGCTTATCTCCATCCCACTTTACGCTTTTCTCTTCGCTTACCTCGCTTTTCTTACTATTTTCGTAATATTTTTTGTTTTTAATATTGTCCATCTCATGCATACCGGCGGCACTACGATGGTTAGTTTTGCTATCACGGTATCAATGGTTGCCTTCGCCGCTTTTACTTTATTTTTTACTTGGGTCAGTGTCAGAAATATTGATTGGAAACAACCGATTGAATTTAACATCGCCAACAATTTCTCCACCAATTATTAACCAAATAAAATATATGTCTATTGGTGATCTCATTAAACAAAAAACTTACGAGCGAATCGCTTATTTTTTACATCGTAATTTTGTCACTTTTATTCCAATCATTTTTCTTTTTATTATCCTCCTCATCGCCCCCACGGTGGTGGGCTATCTACTACGATCATTCTTTTTGCCCTGGTGGGAAAATCCACTTTACCAACCACTGATGATCCTATTCGCCAGCGCCTACCTGCTCTCTGTCGCCCTGTTTTTCTTTTCTTATTTTGTCGCTTTCTATTTGGATGTTTGGATTATTACCAACGATCGGCTGGTGGACATTCGTCAAGTCAGTTTATTCTCACGCACTATCGCCGAAGTTGATTTGTATCAAATTCAAGATGCCACCTCCGAAGTAAAAGGTTTTTGGGCGTCAATCTTTAATTATGGCAACATCCATTTACAAACCGCCGGTCCGGTGCCGCGGTTTATTTTGTATAACGTTACCAATCCCAATCATCTGCGCGAAAAAATTCTCGACCTTTCAGCCGAGGATAAGAAGTTCCATAATAAATAAAAATTCCAAATTCAAAATTACAAATCACAAATAAATACCAAACTACAATATCCAAATCACAAAAATATATTTTGAATTTGATTATTAGATATTGAAATTTATTTGGAATTTGTAATTTTGAATTTGGAATTTTTTAATACACTTTCTCCACTTCCACTCCCGTATAATAATATCTCAATAATTGATCGTATGTCCAACCATCTTTATCGGCGCGATTGGCGGCGTCCTGTGCGCTCATACCTACACCATGTCCAAACATGCTTAACCCCTGATCGTATATACAGTTAACTGGCTGTAACCATGGTTTATCCGATCCACCCCAAACTTCTTTCCAAGTTTTGGTTTTACCATTAGAATGTCCAAAATACGGAGTGGTCACCGGACTACCATTATAAGTAACCATCTCACCATAAGTATTGTTGGCTGCTTGCACCACGCGCGGCATCAACACTTCGGAATTGTAACCAAGATATAATTGATCGACTGTGGTGGCATACACATCAAAAGTCCGTTCGTTTATCGGTGTGCCATTATTAATTTGGTAATACGCATAACTACGCGCCGCCACTAGGATGGCTTTGATATATTCTATGGCCGCACCGTTACTGGTCTCACCAATGCCAGCAATATATAAATCCAAAGGCAACTCGTTAATTACCCATGGCACATCGCTCTTAGGAGAATATTTAAATTCCAAAATTCCACGATAAGCATTAAAATTACTGCTACCTTTCCAGCTCACTTTACGATCGTAGTTACTAATTATAAAATAATTTTCCAAAGCCGATGGTACCAGGCGAATATAGTCTGTGGAAGTGACAACCACGCCATTGCTGATTAATGAATAAATACCCTGGCTGTAATCCAGCTCCGCCTCCGCCACAGCCGACAGGACACTCTCGGTAGAAGTACCAAAAAATACATTATATCCGTAATCAGAAATAAAATGAACTGGTTCTTCGGCTTTATATAATCCCACGCGGATAATAGGCTCGTTAATCAAAACCCGTGTACTGGCAAAAACTACCGGCTGAAAATTAACCGGCGCGTCGACTGTTACCGTAACCGGCAACTCGTAAATTCCACCATTAAGTGTGTGACCATCAGCCATTAATTGAAACTTCAAAATATATTGTCCAGCCTTACTGGGGGCGCGAAAAATAAAATTAGTACCGAATGACTCACCGGATTTAATCGGTTCGTTTACTTCCAAAATTTTACGATTATTTATCCACGATTCATCAGTAATATTTACCGAACTCCCCCCATCATCAACTCGACGACTGCCCGCTTCTTGCCAGGAATAACTCTTCCAGTCAACTTTACCGCTATTGTTATAACGAATTACAAAATCTATCGGCATCCCGCCAGTAGTTGTCACTCCATTCAAAGTCGCCGCGAGTTTGGTTACCGCATAATCCGAATTCGCTTTTATTGATTCATCTTGCACTCCGGCGTCAACATCCTCTTCGGTATGAGTCTTAGTGGTGGGTTTAATTACTTTAATTTTGAAATAAAAACCGGAGTTGGCGATCCAAGTGATATTTTCCGCCGCTAAATAAAACTTCTCCGTATAATCACCCAGCTTGGCTGGCGCGGTAAGTTTAATTCTAATTTCTGCCGTTTCTCCCGGCTTGGTTGTTTTTAAAATCTTGACCGGCTGTCCTTTGCCTAACCAACTTTTGTTATAAAAAACACTCGCGTGATAATTTGGATCTACCGTATAAGCGGAAACAAAATTACTGCCGGTGGCATTCCAAATTTTTTTACCGGTATTTTTTATTTTAACCGTTATCTCCTTAGTTTCTCCCGTGCCAATACTAATTGGGTCAATAATTGATTGTGAAATAAACTTGCCGGCATAGGCAGTATCCTTGATGGGCGGAGCGGCAAAAACAAAATCAACCCCGCCTATCCAAAAGAGGGACAAAACAACAAAATACTTAAGCAGTTTAATCTTCATAGCGCCATATAGTATAACATATTTTCTTGTGATATAATAGCCCTAATATGTCCAACCTAAAATCCATCGCTTCTAATACCACCGTCCAAATCTTTGGCAAAGGAATAAGCACTCTACTTGGTCTACTGGTCGTCGCCATTATGACCCGCGCTTTGGGCGCCGAGTATTTTGGCTACTATGCCACCGCTATCGGCTTTTTACAATTTTTTGCCATCCTGGGCGACTTTGGTTTTACCATCAACACCGCCAAACTTTTGTCCGAACCGAATTTCGACAAACGCCAACTTTTTAATAATCTTTTTTCTTGGCGCTTAATCACCGCGCTCACTTTTCAAGGAACCGCTCTCATTGCCATCTGGCTACTACCCTACAATATCGAAATAAAAATCGCCGCCGCCATTTTAACTCTCTCTTACATCCCCAACATTCTCAACCAAGTTTTTACCGGCTATTATCAAACCAAATTAAAAATGAGCACGGTAATGATTGGGGAGATTTTGGGCCGGGTGGTCTTGGTAGCCGGCGCCGCGCTCGTCGCTTACAAAAATTACGGCTTCCTGCCGCTGATGGCAGTGGTAGCTTTGGCGGCTTGGGTATATACCATTTATCTATGGCGCAAGAGCGAAAAAATTAAATTGGAAATTAATAAAAAAATATCTTTGACAATTTTCAAAAAAATGTGGCCCACCGCGCTCGCGGTAATATGCAACGCTTTTTATCTGCAAGGCGATCGAGTGCTTTTACCGCTATACGTCAATCCCGTTGATGTGGGCTTTTACAGCGCTTCCTATCGCATTCTCGACATTACGGCGCAGGTCGGATTTTTGACTATGGGAATTTTGGTGCCACTGCTCACTTACGCCTGGTCGCGCGGATTAAAAGAAAATTTTAAAAATTATTATCAACTAAGTTTTGATTTAATGCTACTGGTGCTACTACCCCTGGTCGCCGGCACGATTGCGCTTGCCGATCCAATCATGCGCCTGGTCGCCGGTCCGGAGTTTGAGGGCGCCGGAAAAATTTTAGCCTTACTGGCGATCTCCACCCTCGGTGTATGTTTTGGCACAACCTACAGCATGATCGCCATCGCCATCGACAAACAGCACCGTTCTACTTGGATATTTTTAATAACCGCCATCTTGGCAGTCATCGCCTATCTAATTTTCATCCCCCGCTACGGCATGTATGGCGCGGCCTATGTTACCATCGGCTCGGAAATCTTCGCCGGCCTCGGGCTACTCATTTTTTGCGCCCATCAAACCAAACTTTGGCCAAAATTTTGGAACGGATTCAAAATATTACTGGCCAGCGCTATTATGGGCGTAATTATTACCTATCTGCAACCACTTAATATAATTATTTCTATTCTCCTCGGCGCGCTAATTTACGGTCTACTGATAATTTTGCTTAAAATAATTTCCCCACAGACTGTTAAAAAAATTTTTACTCCCCAGTCCCCAATTGCTTAAAAAATCAAATTTTGATAAAATATCTTCGCGTCTTTATAACTTTATACTTTAAAACTTTTAACTAATCATATGGATTTCTCCAAAATTCGCAACGCTTTATTTCTCACCCTACTGATTCTAGTAACCCTTGGCCTGCTCGTGCTTTTCAAACCTTTCTTTTATCCACTCTTTTGGGCGGCGGTAATTGCCAGTATTTTTTACCCGCTCTACAGCCAATTAAAAACCAAAATCAAGCTCCCGCGCCTAAGCGCCGGCATTATTATGATTCTGGTTTTGCTCATCATCGTTATACCGGTAGCCGGCATTGGCAGTTTATTAGTCAAAGAATCAATTGACATTTACAATTCCATTGATAACAACAGCGCGCAAATTGGCGAAAATATCCAATCCACTCTGGCGTGGCTCCAAAATAATCACTATATTCAGAAATTAGGTTTTAACCAACAAGAATGGATCCAAAAATTTTCCGACGTGGCGCGTGTAGTCACTGCTTTCATTTTCAACAACCTCAAAGATCTCACTCAAAACTCCGTGGTCTTTTTGGTAATGCTACTGTTAATGTTCTACGCGCTCTATTATTTTCTTCTGGACGGCGCTAAATTTTTACGCACTGCCATGCACCTGTGTCCTTTGGGTGATAAATATGAAAAAATGCTCTACAATAAATTCACCTCCACCGCCCTGGCTACTATCAAAAGTTCGCTAGTGGTAGGCGTTATTCAAGGATTCTTGGGCACTATGATGTTTATTGTTGTTGGCATGCAAGGAGCGGTCATCTTAGGTGTAATAATGGCAGCGCTCTGTGTTTTGCCGATCGGCTCAGGATTTGTGTGGGGTCCAGCCGGCATCTATCTTATTATCACCGGTAGAATCTGGGAAGGTATATTAGTCCTAATCTTTGGCCTACTAATTATTAGCACGATTGACAATCTTTTACGCCCGATCCTAGTCGGCAAACAAACTCAGATGCATCCTCTGCTGGTGCTATTTTCCACTTTGGGGGGCATTGCATTTTTTGGCATCACCGGTTTTCTCATCGGCCCCATTGTGGCAGCGCTTTTGGTATCGCTATGGGAAATGTATGATAATTATTACAAACAAGATTTAGACAACGATAAATAGCGCGAAAAAAATATTCAAAAACCGACCCGTGTAAACGAGTCGGTTTTTATATCTCTTCCTTTTAAGGAAGGGCGGACAGAGCAGCGAATTCTACATTGCCGGTCAAAAAAGTTTTGATAATTTTTTTGGATATTTGCATAGAAAAAGCAAACAAAAAACAACCCGCATCCTACGAATTGTTTTATCTTAAATAATTCTATGCCCGGGCGCTATACTGTCCCGTCTCGGTATTAACCAAAACTTCATCGCCTTCTTTGATAAATATCGGCGCGTAAATCTTAAGACCATTATCCAAGCCGATCTCTTTGGTAACATTTCCCGAAGCGCTATCGCCGCGCACTGCCGGCGGGGCTTCTACTACTTTGTATTGAATCTTTTTTGGTAGTTGAATGCTGACCGGACGCTCTTCGTAAAGCCCAATAACGCACTCAATACCTTCTTTTAGATATTTAGCGTCATCGCCAATCAAATCGCCGTCCATCTCAATCTGCTCATAGCTGCTCATATTCATAAAAGCAAACCGATCACCGCTTTTATACAGAAACTGCATAGTCTGAAAATTCACCGACACCACTTCTACGGTTTCGCTGACTTTGTAAGTATTTTCCAACACTTTGCCATTGGCCAAATTCTTCATGCGCGCGCGCACAAACGCCGACCCTTTACCGGGGTTGATATGCTGTGATTCTACCACCACATACAGATCATTATTATTTTTAATTACCGCCCCTTTACGAATATCTTGAGTTGAACCCATATAATCATTGAAACATTAAAGCATAAAAACATGAAAACAATTACTGTTTTAATGTTCTTGTGTTCTAGTGTTTTAAAGAATTTGATCTTTAACCGTTCCAAATATTACCTCATTAATATTTTTTGCTTCGGTAAAAACCATCACCATTCTATCCACTCCCAAAGCTATCCCCGCCGCCATTGGTATGGATTCTAACGCACTAATGAGCTCTTTGTCAATAGGAATGGCGCTTTTACTCAGACGAATACGCTCTTGTCGCTCTTCTTCAAACCGCTTGGCTTGCGCCACACTATCGGTAAGCTCACCAAAAGCGTTGGCTAGTTCCAGCCCATTAATATATACTTCAAACCGTTCCGCGTAGCGCGCGTCATGAGCGCAGGGTCGAGCCAAAGCCGCCATTTGAATAGGATAATCAAAAACCACCACTGGTTTCTCCATTCCCAAACTACGCTCGATCTTATTTAAAAATATTTTATAAAACAAATCATTAAAATCATCATCTGCGTTTACTTGATATCCCAAGCCTCTCACCAAACCACTCATTTTTTCTACATCCAAATAATCATCCAAATTCACCCCAACATGTTTTTGCCAAAGTTCTTTGATGCTAATCCGCTCCCATTCACTAACAATTCGGCAATTTAACAACTTAACAATTTTTAATTTTTCCGCAACAAATTTAAATAACTGCTCAATATCCGTCATTATTTCTTGGTAATCCCCGGGCCTGCGATACCATTCAATCATGGTAAACTCAACATTGTGTGTGTGACCGCTCTCTTCGTAATCACGCCAACAGGGACAAATTTGGAAAATTTTATCATAACCGGCGCCCAAAAGCTTTTTCATGGCATATTCCGGAGACGTTTGTAAAAAAAATTGACTGGCTGCGCCGCGCTCATCGTGAAAACTCACGGCAATCGGATTAAGATGCGGCTCTTGATCGGCGCAAACCACCGTCGCCGGTGTAGTCACTTCTTTGAAATCGCATCCCCAAAAATATTCGCGAATCAAACGAATAATCTGAATGCGGGTATCAAACATCTTTTTAAGGCGCGGATTGGATTGTAGCTCGATAAAAGTTGACACAAAAATATCTAACTTCAAATTTTGAATATTCTCAATTGGCCACTAAACAAAACTGCCCCGCTAACGCAGGGCAATTTGATTGATTTTATTTGGGTAGATAAGACATTAATGATGCCTGGCGCGCGCGCTTGATAGCGGTGGCCACTTGTCTTTGGTGGGTGGCGCACAAACCACTGCGGCGGCGCGGAGCAATCTTCATATAAGAAGACACAAACCGGCGCAAAGCACCGACATCTTTGTAATCCACAATCAAACGATTGTTAGTGCAATAATAGCAAGTTTTTGACTTTGAATTGGTATTAGTATTGGTTTGCATAATGATTATCAATCTGTCATTCTGAGCGAAGCGTAGCGAAGTCGAAGAATCTATTTTGTTTTGTGATTTTAGATCCTCGGCTGCGCTCAGGATGACACTGCATAATTTAAAACGGAATATCTTCAACTTTAATTTCTTCTTCCACTACTTCGGCAGGGGCGCCGACTACCGGTTCATAAGTGGGGACAGACGAAGCTGGGGCTCCACTACTGGAAGTATTAGGATTACCACCGAGCATAATCATATTATCCGCGACAATCTCGGTACGATAACGCTTAACACTATCTTTGCCTACCCAATCGCGCGTCTGCAAACGACCTTCCAAATATACTTGACGTCCTTTACGTAAGTATTGATTAGCAATTTCACCGAGCTTTCCCCATAATACAATATTATGAAACTCTGATTGCTGTTGCTTTTGTCCGGCTGCATCGGTCCAAGTGCGTCCGGTAGCAATACTCATAGTACAAACGGACTTGCCGGAAGGTAAATTACGTAATTCCGGATCACGAGTCAACCGACCAATGATTGTAACGCGATTGAGATCCATATACGAAATGAGTGAGAAAATAAACAAATGTATTTGTTTATTTCCGAGTGAATGAGTATATATGGACAAAGCCCATATATACGAAATGAATGAATAAAAGAAAAATTACACTCCCGGAATCACATCCCCTTCCAAAATTTCGTCTAATTTCTTATCAATTTCGGCTAAATCCACTTTTTCAGTCGCGACAAATTTCTTTTTGGGCTCTGCTTCGGATTGAGCCATGGTAGTAATGCCGGAACTGTCGGTGGTATAAGAAATTCTTTGCGCCGAAGTCAGGTTGGTATTGAAGTAAGAAATCATCGTGCGCAATAAATCACGCATTAAATGAATCTTACCCTGAATTAATTTGAGACCGGACGAATCACAAGTAAACACTATGGTATAATAATAACCATAGCGGATCTGATTAATCGGATAAGCAAGGCGACTCTTACCCAAGTTATGAAGCTCGGCGTCGCTGGCTTGTTCTTTAATCATGTTTAGAATTTCTTGCGCGCGCGCCTCCGCTTCCTTTTCATCCAAAGTCCCCGGCAAGACAAGTAATAATTCGTATTTTTTCATAATCAAGTTGAGTGAATAAGATTATTCTCTAAATATAACAATTTTAGAATGCCGAGAATAAAATCTGACATTTTGACGCTAACCGGCGTCACGGTAGATACTATTTGCGAAGTAAGATAATACTATCATATACAAAGAAAAAGTCAAGTATGGCCCCATTTCCTTGCTTTTTTAGATAATTTATGATAGTTTAACAGGTAAATGGAAGGGTGACCGAGTCCTGCCTGCCGGCAGGCAGGGGTTTAAGGTAACAGTCTTGTCCCGAGGTAAACTCGGGATCCCGACTTAACGTCGGGAAAAACATTTTACAATTTACAGAATATCATATTTAAAATGGAAGGGTGACCGAGTGGTTTAAGGTAACAGTCTTGAAAACTGTCGTCCATGAAAGTGGACCGTGGGTTCGAATCCCACCCCTTCCGCCATGATAATACATGGAGAGGTGTCAGAGTGGTTGATCGTACCGCTCTCGAAAAGCGGTAGGCCGCAAGGCCTCGTGGGTTCGACTCCCACCCTCTCCGCCAATTTTCACTTGTTGCTTTTGTTAAAAGAAATCTATTTTTATGGTTAATAACAAAAATAATGTTGCTTATATTGACGGTGCCAATCTCCACAAAGCATCTTTACAGTTGGGCTGGAAATTAGATTATGCTAGATTGCGCGTTTGGCTTAGTGAAAAATATGGAGTTAAACAGGCGTATTTATTTCTTGGTTTAATTCCAAAATACAAAAATCTTTATACGTATTTACAGGAGGTTGGATTCACTTTAATTTTTAAAGATGTAACTTACTACGGCAAAGGTAAAGTAAAAGGCAATTGCGATGCAGAACTTATTGTGCGTGCAATGAAAGAAATCTATGAAAATACTCATGAAAAAGCTGTGCTAGTTGCCAGTGACGGTGATTATGCTGTATTAGTATCCTTTTTGATTGAGAGACAAAAATTAGAGGTTATCTTGTCACCCGCTCCGTCAGAAAAATGTTCAATTTTACTGAAAAGAACTGGTGCTAAAATAGCATACATTACTGACCAGCATTCTATTTTATCGTCTATAAAAGAAAAAACCCCCGATGCGGACGGAACCGCATAGGGGTTTTTTTCGTAGTAATTATCTATATAATAACAGTTATTTATTATTTTGTCAAGTGGTCTATCCGCAGTTTCTGATAATATTAGTTCTAATTCCGTCAATTACACACCGCCAATTTTCATTCTCATCTAATTTTATGAGTGCCAAAAAACACATCGTAATATTTTCTCACGGTTTTGGCGCGCGCAAAGACGATAGGGGTTTATTCTCCGATATAGCTATAGCTCTTCCCGGCGCGCACGCAATCATGTTTGATTATAATGAAGTGGACGAACAAAACAATACAATCACCGTGAAACCCTTCTCCGAGCAGGCAATGACATTAAAAAAAATAATTGAGGAACAAAAACAAAATAATCCCGATGCCGAAATAGATTTAATCGGCCACTCACAAGGCTGCCGAATTATTGCCATCGTTCACCCGGCTAATATTCGAAAAATAATACTTATCGCGCCACCAACTGACATTGGCATAGACAGAACTCTAGCCAGATACAAAAAACAACCCGGGGCAATAATTGATCTTAATGGTATTACCAAACTACCCCGCACAGATGGCAGCTTTTCATTGATTCCGGCTAAATATTGGCAAGAAAGAGAAGGCGACACTCCACCAATTAATTCATACAATAAGCTAGCCCAATCTTCTGAAATAACCATTATTAAACCCACCCAAGATACGGTATCAGGAGAACAATCATTTAATGGCCTAAGCAACAAAATTACCATGATAGAACTAGACGGCAATCATGATTTTACACACTCCAGAAAAGAGCTATGCGAAACAATTAAAAATATTATTCTTTAATTTTATTCTATGACTAATTCCAAACTGATATTTTGGGGATTTGTTCACGCTATGGGTGTGGATTTATATATCACAATTGTCGCCATAATCATACGCTATGGCGAACAAATATTTGGCAAGATGAACAATTTATTCGGACCGATGGCATTTCTAATGCTATTTGTATTATCGGCCGCCATTACCAGCGCTTTGGTATTAGGTCGCCCAATATTGCTATATATGGAAGGTAAAAAAATAGAAGCAATAAAACTTTTTGGTTATATTTTGGGATGGCTATTTATTTTAACAACACTAACTCTTGCGATTGCTACATTTATATAATCAAAAAACCAAAAATTATCCACACCCCCTCTTGACGAGGGGTTTTGTGTATGATAATATTTAGATAATTATCTAAATATCTAATATATGTCTATCCACGATATGTATTCGGCCTTGGCGGATTCCACGCGTCATAAAATTTTAGAACTTCTAAAAAAGCGGGATCTATCAGCCGGACAAATTGGCAAACATTTTTCCATCACCGCACCCTCACTGTCTCACCACTTAAATATTCTAAAACAGGCCGATCTTATCTCTTCACGACGGGAAGGGCAAGAAATGATTTACACGCTTAATTTGAGCGTCTTCGAAGAATTAGCCGAAAAATTAGTTAAATTTTTTACTCTATAAAAATATTTAATTTACTATTTATGAACCCAACCAAACCCACGCTAAAAACCGAAATCATTCCACTTCTACTCATCGTCTTTTGTTTCGTAGCTTCATTTTATTTTTACGCCCACTTCCCCCAGCGCATCGCTACTCACTGGGGATTTAATGGTGAACCTAATGGCTGGAGTAGCGCACTGTTCGCCGCCTTCTTCTTTCCTTTTCTCAACCTCGGCATGTATTTACTATTTCTCGTTATTCCATTTTTGGATCCCAAGAAAGATCGTTATGCTGAATTCACTAAGGCTTATCACATATTCAAAGGCTTCATCATTGGCTTACTGGCAATCGTATACTTTATGGTCGGTTTAAATGGTATCGGTTATTATGTGCCGGTAGGAAGCATCACCCCAGTTATGGTCGGGCTGTTATTTATAATCATCGGAAACTACCTGAATAAATTCAAAAGTAATTGGATGATGGGCGTGCGCAATCCATGGACACTATCAAGCGAAACAATTTGGAACAAAACTCATCGTTTAGCTGGAAAAATTTTTATTCTAGCCGGCATTGCGATGACCAGTGAAGCTTGGTTGCCAATATGGCTTCAACTACCAATTTTTATCACCATTATTACCGCGGTAGCCATCATACCTAATGTCTATTCTTATATTCTCTACCGCGCCGAGCAAAAAGAAAAAAATATTTAATAATTAAAATTATCCCTAACAAAAAGACGCCTTTTAAAGAGCGTCTTTTTGTTAAATTATAATTATTGCGCCACGATCTCCAAATTCTCCTTACTCACCTTACCCTCATTATCCGTTAAAACCGCATTCAAAGTATACCCGCCCACACCGGGAAAATTTTTCCAAGTAAACATCAATCGTCCATCATCAGTCAATTTATCTTCGATGTGGTTAAAAGTAAAAATCCATTTTTTCTTGTCAGCGGTCACCAAATTTATTTTTATATCTTTAATATCATCCCAACGATATGGCGATAAATACATCGCCCGGGGAAAATCTCCTTTACGCAAAATCATGGGCGATCGATCGCTCCATTTAATTTCCGCAGAATCATCAGGAATGTCCAAAAAGAAATTCACCGTTTGCACCGCCGTATCACCATAATTATTAGAAGCAATCACTTTAAGGACATGAGAACCTCGACGAAAATCACTTAAATAATAACCAAAATTGAAAGGAAACTCACGCGCTACTCCCAAATTATAGTCATCCACTTTATATTGTACCTGAGTAATACCACGCGGCGCCGCTACTTCAATTTCCGCATTTAACTGCCGGCTAGAAAGAGTAGAAGACGGCAGAGGTGCAATTATTTCCAAAGTGGGAATAAGCTCGGCTGATTGACCTTCGTCGTATTGAGTTGGAGGTTCAGAAAGAGAGACTGGCATACCAGCTGCACTCATACGTTCTACCCAGCCCAGCAAAGATTCTTCCCAATCTTCATATTGTGGATCATCAGCCGGATTAACTGGAGCAGCGCCGCGCGGATCACTGCGTACTACATAATATAAAATATCATGAACGGGCAAATAAGTGCGTTCTTCTCTAGCCATCTCCGGCGTAGAAGAACTGGCAATCAAACCATTATTACGATTTACTTCTAACTTTATTCCACCGGTTGCTCCACGCAACACCGGTTTGGTAGCATCATT
The DNA here is from genome assembly GCA_041678665.1 of Candidatus Magasanikiibacteriota bacterium. Lineage (GTDB taxonomy): Bacteria > Patescibacteriota > Patescibacteriia > Magasanikbacterales > GWA2-37-8 > GWA2-37-8. The sequence goes on along the minus strand of JBAYNU010000009.1, from coordinate 24,649 downwards.
CGCTGGAGGAGTCGGAAATTGTTCCGCCGGAGTTCCTTTTAAAGATTCGGTCATAAAACGATTCCAAATTTGACCGGCCAACTTATTGCCACCGCCTTTCATAGGAGCGGGAGTGGTATTGCCCACCCACACGCCGGCAGCCAATGATGGTGTATAACCCAAGGTCCATGCATCTTTATTATCATTGGTGGTACCAGTCTTGGCCGCCACCGGTCGATCCTTTAGAACCAGAGTACTGCCTCGTCCAAAAATCGCCGCACGCGCTTCATCGTCCGACAAAACATTAGTAATAGTCGCGGCTAATTCAGGCTTAATTGCTTCGGTGCCTTCGCTTTCCTTCCACTCCTTCAAAATATCACCACTAGAATTAGTAACTTTCAAAATAGCCACCGGCTCATGATAAACTCCGTTATTGCCCAAAGTAGCATAACCATTCGCATGCTCCAATAAACTTACCTCCGATCCGCCCAAGACCAAGCTCAAGCCGGCATTTTCATTCAAAGTGGAATAACCAAAACGCTTGCCAAAATCTATCGCCTCTTTTACACCTACTAAATACAATGTCTTAACCGCCGGAATATTTAAAGAATTCTGCAACGCCCAACGCATTGTAACCAAACCATGTTCTTTGCCATCATAATTTTCCGGAGTATAATCACCGCCGTTACGCTTATCAAAGTTGGTAGACACATCATACAAAACCGTATCAGGCGTATAGCCAAGTTCAAATGCCGCCGTATAAACAAACGGTTTAAAAGAAGACCCTGGCTGACGCCGCCCCAAAACCGCCACATTAAATTGACCGTCAATCTCTTCGTTACTAAAATCTCGCGAACCAACCATAGCCAAAATTTGCGCCGTCTTAGGATCGATTGCCACCAGCGCAGCATTATTAGCATTGGCCTCTTTGGCAAACTGATCACCCAACTCTTTTACGGTAGTTTCGGCAATTTTTTGTTTATCATAATCCAAAGTAGTAATAACTTTTAAACCGCCGGAATCAACCATTTTCTCTCCAAACTCATCGGCTAACATTTGCTTTATATATAATACAAAATGAGGCGCATCCATAATCCCACCGCTACGATAAATATGCAAAGCAATATTTTGCGCTTCAGTTTTTTGTTCAGCAGTAATATATCCTTGCTCAAACATCAAACGCAATACCACATCGCGCCGATCACGTAACGCATTAATATCATTTAAATAACGGCTGGGCGCAGGAAGCATGGCGGCTAAAGCGGCCGCTTCGGAAAGAGTCAAATCTTTAGCGCTCTTACGAAAATAACTTTGGCTAGCAGATTCAATACCATAATTAGTGGAGCCGTAAGGCACTTCATTAAGATACATTTTTAAAATTTCATCTTTACTGTACTTTTGCTCCAATCGCACCGCTAAAATAGCTTCTTTAAGTTTGCGCCACAAAGAATGTTCCTCACCCACGATAGTTTTTTTAATAAATTGCTGGGTCAAGGTAGAGGCTCCGCCTGATCCGGTCTTTCTGCCTAAAAAATTATTGACCCCGGCTCGAATTATGCTCACTACCCGCACGCCCTTATGCTGATAAAAATACTTGTCCTCAATTGCAATCGTAGCTTGGGCAACCCAAGGAGACATTTGATCTAGTTCGATTAAGGTGCGCTTTTGATTTTGATAAACTTCATACAACAAGTGTTCGCCGGTACGATCATAAATTTTGGTACTCTGCGCCACTTGTCGATCGGAAAGATGGTTTGGATCAGGTAAATCTTTGGAAATCCAAAATACCAAAATCGTTCCGCCAATAAAAGACACGGCCACAAAAACCGCCACGCCCAAAAGCATCGGCTTCAACCAGCGCCGTTTAAATTTAGGTATCTTAAATGGCATCTTAAACCACAACCTAAACCGCGTCTTTTTACCGCGCGATGATTCTTGGGATGATTCACTATTGACCTCGCCGTAAGTTCGGCGTAATTGAGGAATAGGCATACACAAAATCCTAATTTCAATGGTTAATATAGCTTGGTCATTGACCATTATAGCGCACATCCGCCCCCTTGACAAGTTTGGTATTTTGTGGTATCATATACCGTTACTAAGTGAGGGTACTCTGCAATACGGGTATCCTTTTAAATTACCAATATGACCTTAGTTAAGCCAAAAAACAACCAAAATCACACTAAAAAAATCCTTATTTTAGCTGTTTTAACCGCTTTAATAAGCCAAATCCTGTTTCCGACCATAGTTAAAGCCAATTTGGCTGATATTAGCCAAAATGGCATAGAAAACAGTGATTTATCAGAATTAACCATTAGCAAGACCGCTTATGGCCACCTGATTTATGCAGATAATGAATATCCGCAACCAGATAAAGTGGTTAACTCCGTAATTACCGCCTATACCTCTACCGTGGACCAATGTGATGATGACCCTTTCATTGCCGCTTGGGGCGACAGAGTATATGATGGTATGATCGCCGCCAACTGGTTACCGCGCGGGACTAAAATCAAAATTCCGTCTTTATTTGGCGACAAAATCTTTACTGTAGCCGACCGTATGAACGCTCGCTATGGTTATGGTCGTCTTGACATCTGGATGGATGCCACTAAGAGCGAAGCGAGAAAGTTCGGCGTTAAACGAGTGGATGTGGAAATCTATTATCCTGATAACGAATTCGCTAAGAAAAATACCATAAAAAAGGAAGTAGCGATGAAGTAATATTAATCTAAAAACACCTCGGTGCAAGCCGGGGTGTTTTAATTTTACGAGAAGAAACATCGGCAGGCGCTTGACAAAAACCAAATTTTCGTCTACACTACGCATGCCTTAACATCGCGGGGTAGAGCAACCTGGCAGCTCGCAAGGCCCATAACCTTGAGGTTCCCGGTTCAAATCCGGGCCCCGCAACTAAAAAAATATCTCCTGATTGGAGATATTTTTTGTTTCATAAATACTACAGTTGGTTTTCACTGGGAGTAGAAGCGAGCGGTTGAAATATCATTATCTCAGTGCTAGGAGAATAAAACACCATTCTTGACCCGCCATCCGATAACTTCACCACAAAACTACCGGCGCTAATGGAAATAATTTCTCCACGCGCGCTATTTTGTAAATTTGCGCGGTTGGGCATTTGAGCATTGCCCCCAGTTTGCGCCCCGCCCCAATTTACTGCTTGTCCACTATTGCGATTGCCTTGACGTTGAACATTTTGATTACCATTACCAGCCGGAGTATTAACCGAAGGGGTGGTAGAAGGAGGGGTGCTGGAACGAAAATTCATCATTGGCATGTCGCCCACCATGATACGCGTCGCGCTAAGACTACCATCACTATTGCTAGCACCCGTGGCGGTAACTTTTACTCCCACTGTTAAATTAGCAACCGTGCCGGTGGCAAAATTCATTCCCCTAAATCCATTGTCAAATTGACCATTGCCGCGCGCGCCCTGATTTTTTTCAAAACCATTTCCTTTTCCGGGTAAGTCACCCTGATTTTTCGCCCCGCAACCAGCGCCTAAAAGTAGAATGCCGGCGCCCAACATGACTAACGTTAAAATTTTACGCATAATATTAAAATTAAATGAATTATTGATATCTTAAAGCGTCAATTGGATCAAGTTTGGCGGCACGCCGCGCCGGGTAATATCCAAACACAATACCGATAAGCGCCGAAATTCCAAATGATAATCCTACTGACCAAACCGTTACCACCGTAGTCATACTACCAAATTTAGCAATAATTAACGACGCCAAATATCCAATGACAATTCCAATTACTCCACCAATAAAAGTAAGCGCCACCGACTCCGCCAAAAACTGTGAGCTGATATCATTTTTGGTAGCCCCCAAAGACTTCCGTAAACCAATTTCTCGTGTCCGTTCGGTGACAGTAGTTAGCATCATATTCATAATGCCAATGCCACCCACTACCAAAGAAATTCCAGCAATCGCCGCTAATAGTAAAGTCATCGAGCCAGCCACCGACGACATGGTAGAAAGCATATCTGCCTGGTTCATTATACTAAAATCGGCTTTAGCAACATCGCTAATATTGTGCCGCTCCAAAAGCAACACTTGCACTTGATCTTGCGCCGAAGTCATCAAATCGGTAGTTTTGACTTGAATATTAATATTACTAACATTTTGACTACCGGTAAAATACTGCTGAGCCGTGGTAATGGGTATATATATTAAATCATCAGAACTGCCAAACCCAGTGCCTCCTTTAGCCTTGGTAACTCCAATAACTGTAAATTCTTGACCGGCAATGCGAATCTTTTCTCCTACCGAATCAAACCCTTCACCAAACAAATTAGTAACCGTAGTTGGACCTAAAATCGCCACTTTAGCGCGTGATTTTATTTGGGCCTCAGTAATAAAAGCACCGCTTTCCAATTCCACACTTTTGACACCAAAATAATTAGTATCAATACCATTAATACTAGTATTGGTGTTAGCACCTTTAATGGTTACTTGCTTGCGCGCGCTCACTGTAGGTGCGACCGCTTGAATATCCGTAATTTCCCTAATCGCTTCGGCATCCTCCATAGTCAAACTTTGAGAAGACCCCATGCCTCCTTGCACCATTGATCGACGCTGAGAACCGGGCGAAACTGTTAATAAATTAGTACCCAAAGATTCAATCTGGTTGGAAATATTAGCAGTGGTCCCTTGCCCTACCGAGATCATGGCGATTACCGAGCCAATGCCTATCACAATACCTAAAATTGTCAAAACCGATCGTGATTTATTAGCCGACAAGGATAAAAAAGTTTCTTCAAATAAATCAGAAATTATCATAATTATTTAATTTTTTTATCAGAAAGAATTTGTCCGTCTTTAATTTCAATAATACGGTTAGCATGCTCGGCCACATATTTATCGTGGGTGATAAGAATGATAGTATGACCAAAGTTGCTATGCAATTCTTGAAAAGTTTTTAACACCACTTGACCGGTTTTCGAATCTAAATTACCAGTCGGCTCATCGGCCAAAATAATATTAGGATTATTCACCAAAGCCCGAGCAATGGCTACGCGTTGCATTTGACCGCCTGATAATTCATTAGATAAATGCGTCCAACGATCTTCTTCTAGCCCCACCGATTGGAGCGCTATTTTTGCCTTTTCCAAACGCGCCTGTTTAGCCACCTGACGATTATATAAAAAAGGCAAAGTCACATTGCGTAATACAGTAGAACGCGGCAATAAATTAAAAGATTGAAATACAAACCCGATTTGCTGTGAACGAATTAACGCCAACTCTTCATCAGACAAAGTAGAAACATCTTTGGAATCGAGAAAATATTTGCCGCTGGTCGGCCGGTCAAGTGCGCCCAAAATGTTCATTATGGTAGATTTTCCTGACCCGGATGGACCAATAATCGCCACAAATTCGCCCTTATCAATTTCAAAATCAATATCTCTTAGCACCTCAGTGACTACCCCACCCGTATTATATATTTTGGTTATATTCTCAAACTTAATCATAAACGAATGAAATTCTATCAAAAATGTAATCTGAAAACTTAATCATGAGCCGGGCCACCACCCAACATCATCATGCTATTGCCACCCACAGAAGAACGAGTGGTATTACCAGTAGAAGCGCTGGTAGTTTTAGTAACGTTTCCGGCAATAGTTTGAGTAATAATTTCTTCGTTCTCACTTAACCCGCTTACAATTTCCGTCATAGTATCATTGCTTGACCCGATAGTCACATTTTTTTGTTGTAGAGATCCGTTAACCAAAATTTCCACATAACTCACACCCCCTTGAGTTTTAACAGCCGAACTTTTAACCAAAATAACATCCGGCTTAGAATCTAAAATAATACTCGCGGTCACGCTCATTCCGGACTTAACGCGTTCATCTTGAACATCAAAGGCAATCTTTACTTCATAGCTCACTACGCCCGAATTGACTGTGCCCAAAGTATCCACCTCCGCCACCGCGCCCGTAATAGTTAAATCTTCTACGGCATCAAAAGTCAAAGTAACTTTTTGCCCCACTTTCACCTTAGCAGCATCCACTTCATTAAGAGTAATGGTAGCAATCTTTTGCTCCGTAATAATCGTCGCCGCCACCTTGCCCGAAGAAATCAAATCACCTTTAACCACTCCGACACTGGCCAAAATCCCATCAAATGGGGCACGAATTGAATAATCCGCCAAAGCGCTGGATGCCTCCGCTAAAGTATCTTGGGCTTTTTGTACGGAAATTTCCTGCGCCCGTATTTCCAAAGCATCAGCTCCGGCCTTTAAATTCTCAAAAGACAAAGTTTTTTCAGCAATACTACGATCATAATTAACAATCGACTGCCGAGCGCTCTCCAAACTCTGTTCAATAGATAAAAGATTCACTAAATGGCTATTGGTTTTGCTGGTATAAGTATCCAGCGCTGATTGATGGGTAGTCATGATGGTGGGAATATTGACATTACTGCCAAAATTTTCCATGGCATCTTGCACCCAATCCAAATAATTATTGGCATTCTTCACCGTGTTGGCAATCAATTTGGTGGTTTCGTAGGTCTCCGAAATCAAATCGTTAATAGTGGAGGTAGATGAAGAACGTGAAGATAATTTATAATTATTAAAATTTTTATTATAGCTAATCAAAGCTTGGCTATAAGAAACATTAACATCATTCCGATATTGCATGGTTTTAGCATAATTATCATCAGTATTTTTGGCAGAAATACTGCTATTGGCATACCAATCAATATTGGACTGACCACTACTCAAATCATTTCCATAAAGTAAATCTTTCAATCCGGTCATTAGCGCGGGTAAGTCCAAAAAAGCGTTGGTAACAGTATTAAAACCGCTTTCATAAGATTTATCATAATCAACTTCGGCCTGTTGTTTGGATTCCTTAGTTTGAGCCAAAGAATTCTCGGCTTGCAAAATTTCCAATTCTGTCGGGGGCTCTTTTATTTTTTTAAGATTCAATTCGGCGGTTTCAAGACTGGTTTTGGCGTCGCGATAAGTTTTGAGAGCATCAGAAGAATCAATAGACGCAATTATAGTACCAGACTTGACTGCTTGCCCAGTCTTTGCTGAAACGCTAATTACGCTACCAGACGCCTTGGAAGTAATATCCACTTGATTGTAGGCCGACACTTGTCCGGTACCGCTAATGGAAGTAATCAAAGCTCCACGCGTAACTGCTGTAGTAATATATCGAACCGTCGCTGTATTAGAAAAATATTTTTGGTAACCATAATACCCACCACCAGCCAGCACCGCCAGTATAATCAGTGAATATATTTTATGTTTTAAGATAAAAACGATGATTTTTTTCATAAAAAATTAAATATCTTATCAAAAATTATTTCTCAAATACCCGAATCAACTTGGCTTCAATTTGGCCAGTACTACTGGGAGACCCCAAAATTACCACCCGATCATCGGTTTTTAAATCGGATAACCTAATATTATCTCGTCCACGCATCACCAAAGTATGGTCATCAATCACAATGCTTTTTTCTACTTTATCGTTACCTCTAACCACTAGGGTGCTGGCATCAAACTTAATTACCGTGCCCACCACGCCATTAGGATTAATAAAATCACCTCCACGCATTCCAGATTGAGGCGGAGGTAACCAGCCTCCTTGAGGCCCGCCAAACATACGGTGATAATTATCACCCCATTGAAAACTAAACTGCGCCTTACGAAAACCCATCATCATGCCGGCGCTAAATATAACGGCAATTATCACCAATATACCCAAAGCTATTAAAAAAGCTTTGGCAATTTTTAACCACTGAAAATTTTTAAATATTAACATACAAAAAATTAAGCATGCCTAGTGGCACCATGAATTAAATTTAAACTATTTTTAACTACCTTATAAATAGAAATACATACCGACCAGATCAAAGCACCCATAATCGCAATCGATATAATTGGAAGTGCCCCCGCTAATGACATCAAATATTCGCGCCAAAAACCAATGACTGTGCCAAAATCGCTAAACAAAAGCGATAACAGCTGTCCGACATCGGAAGATATAATCGCTTGACCTTCGGTACGACCGAATAAAAAACCAAAACCCACCAAAAGTATAGTGATAATACCAAAAACTACTATCTGGATGATAGCGTTATTTCGTTTTTCTCTTTCAATGGCCAAAATAATTCTTTGAGATAAAGTACCGGCAATCGTTTGGTCGGAACTATTAAGCGCCTGTTTTAATATCATTTCCAACTGATTATTGTCCATATAATATATATTACGAAAAAAAGCACCTCAAAGGTGCATTAACGTTATTTAAACCTCCACCCCGAAGAATCCACTGAATTTGCCAACAATCTTCTAAGCATCGCCAGCCCCCGACGATATCTGCTCTTTACGGTATCATTCTTTTCTTTCATAACTTCAGAAATTTCCGCCAGAGTCATTTCTTCGCGTAAATGCAAATCCAACACTGTTCGATAAATTTCCGGTAATAAATTAATGGCTTGCTTAATCTTATCGGCCTGCTCTTTTATATCCAACTGATCAAAAGGCGATGGCGACGAATCCACCAACCGCTCCCACTCGCTTTCGCTTTCGTCCTCTGTAAACTTGTCTATATCCACAGTCTTTTTCACCGAACGCAAATGATCAATGGCGGTATAGCGCGCTATCTGATACATCCACGTTTTAAATTTCTTGGTTTTATCAAACTTACGCAAATTCTTCCAAACTTTAATAAAGACTTCCTGAGTAATGTCCTCAGCCTCACTGCCTTGCCCAACAAAACGGACGCAAAAACTATATATAGCCTTAGTATATCTACCGATAAGCTCCACTAATGCCCCATCATTACCTGCTAAATATGCTTCTACCAATTGTTCATCAGCATTGTTTTTCATAGCAAATTTCAGTTTAACACGACTGATAGAAAAATACAAAAATTACCCCGGCATACTGGAATAATTTTTTATAAATTATTTACTAAGAAGCTGCTGAAAAATTTCTGGACGAAAACCAATAATAATTTCTCCGTTAATATCTATGACCGGCACACCCATTTGACCACTTTTATTAATCATCTCTTGTGCTTTTATCTGGTCTGCCGCTACATTATAATCGGTAAATTCCACACCGTTATTTTTAAAATAATCCTTTGCCATATGGCAATATGGGCAAGAAGGCGTCGAATAAACTAATACTTTATTTTTTTCCATATAATTTGAAATTAATTATTTATATTTACAAATTAAATTTCTAAGATCATTTACAAAATTTGTGTCTTTCAAAATATAACATATTTTTTTCCCTTCCCTTTTAGAAAATAAAAGTTTTTCTTTAGAAAGAGCTTGCAAATGATGAGAAACTGCCGCGATGCCCAACTTAAGCCCTTTGGCTATATCAGAAACACAAGCCTTTTTTTTATTAAATATTAAACATAAAATCTGCAACCGAGTTGATTCCGAAGCTGTTTGCAATTGTCTGGCCAAAGCTGCTAATTTTTGCGGTTTAGATTTAACAGACATAAATACATTCAAATGTATATTTGAATGATATCACGAATATTTTTTCTTGTCAACTGTGTATAACTTCATATTAAAAATACCGCCAGTAAGGCGGCATTTTTCTTGGAGCGGGTGAAGGGAATCGAACCCTCATCTCATCCTTGGCAAGGACGTATACGAACCATTGTACTACACCCGCTTGTTAACCGATTGTGTTACATATTATAATATAAATCCATACTTTGTCAACCCCTTAATTACATATTGACTTTTTCGCGATTTTTGATTATTATATGTGTTGAAACAAGTGCAATGGTTTCAATTTGCGGACGTCGTATACTAAGGTATATGCCGCTCCTCACTCAAAAATGGAAAAACAAACTTTTCCATTTCACTCGTTGCGGGCGTCGTATAATGGTTATTATTCCAGTTTTCCAAACTGGTAACGTGGGTTCGATTCCCATCGCCCGCTCAAATAAAATCACTCCGATAAATTAGAGTGATTTTATTTTGTTATATAAATAAATCACATTTTACAATCATACTTGGTTAATATATAATAACAACAGCACAATATTATCAAAAACAAGGGAGGTTAGCATGTACGAAATAATATTTATCGGAGGACTATGTTTGGCGACGGTCGCGACCACTTGGTTTTTTTGGTGCCATTATGGTCAGTTTGAGACCTTACTGCGCGTGCCATGTGGTAAATACGAGATCGTTCATAATGATGATTGTTCCCCGTGGGTAATAATCGCGGGTCTCAAAAAAAATGGGAAAAGAAAAAGACTCTCTGCCATCGAGCTGTATAGGGGAACGCTCGCATTTGAAATAAAAATTGGTACGATCTTTAAAGTAGAAGGATGGGGGTGGAAAAAAACAGCCACTCAGTGTTAAATAAATCATCAAATATACAAACATCCCAGTAGCCATAACTACTGGGATTTCGTTTTATTAAAAACCCGGGACACTTGACACTCCTGACTATTTTGGTATAATATTTTGAGTAAATTATTAGTAGTCCTACTTACTTAATTATATGATAAAAACCAATATACCAAACATTGAAGATGATAAAGAAGAGGAACAAATAAAGGATGCGGGATGTGATTGTTGCGAGGGCGATTGCGACTGCGGTGACTGTGATGAGTGTTCGGGAGAAAAAAAGAACGATGACGATCTTTTAGTTGGAGATGATAGCTATATCAGCGAATATAGCGATGGTAATATCGAGGACGACAGCCGGCTTTATGGCCGATCATTAGATAAGGACGAAGACAATGATAATGATTAGGAGAAATAAATTCATTCCACAAAATCTAACGCTTGGGTGCCCTGTCACCCAAGCTTTTTTATTTACACACCGCCACTAAATATTCACATTCTTTATCCGGCTGAATCGACTTAACTTCGCGACTCTTAGCGCTGTCAAATATTAATCGTGGTAATTTTAAAATCTGATTGAACCTAACCGCTACATGCGTAGAAAATATCTTGGCAATTAAATTCGATGCTTTAATTCTCCATCGGCTTTTAGAATTCTGCCCAAAAATTTCTACTGAATCAAAATATTTTTTTAGTAAGTTCTCAAATTCTTCATAACTATACTCGCGCGTATGAAACTTATTCCATGGCTTATCGGTAATTTGAGATCGCGGGTTTGTGACTGCGCGATTGGGAGTAGAACAAATAAATACCCCGCTGGGCTTTAATACTCTTTTTACTTCAACCAAAAACTTGGCGTCGTCAACCAAATGTTCAATGGTTTCTAGAGAAATATACACATCCGCTAAGCCACTTTCACTTGGCAACGCGGTAGCCTCTCCGACGGCATAAACCAAATTGGAAAGATAATTACCTGCTTGCGCGCTATACACATCATCAGCTGAAAGATCATAGGCCAAAACTTGTTTGGCTCCGGCGAGCGCAAATATTTTTGATCCCACTCCACTGCCACAGGCACAATCCACCACAATTTTATCTTGCACATACTGCGCGGCAAACTCAAAACGAGCATGGTGTTCGCGGCGAACCCATTTAGGCACAAATCCTCCATTGCTTATTCTTTCCTTTTCGATTGACATAAAACAAAAATCCAAAATCCTAAATTACAAACTACAAATAAATTCCAATATTCAAATCCCAAATTTAAAATACAATTTTGATATTTAAATATTGTAATTTGTGATTTATTTGATATTTGTAATTTTGAATTTATAATTTAATCACTCAGTCTTCCCCCGATATTGCAAAGCCTCCGCCACATGTTCCAAAAGTATTGTATCACTTAACGCCAAATCGGCAATGGTGCGACTAACTTTAAGCACGCGATTGAATGCCCGCGCCGACAAATGCATTTGTGTAGTCGCCGCCCGTAACAAATCCAAAACTTTATCATCCAATTTACAAAACTCACGCAGATCGGTATTGCGCATTTCGCTATTAGTGTTAATCCCCCGCCCTTTAAACCGATCCGTTTGAATCGCCCTGGCTATTTCCACTCGTTCACGAATTTTATCCGAATTTTCCGCTAAATCATTACCGGATAACTTATCAAATTTCACCCGGGGCACTTCCACATGCAAGTCAATTCTATCCAAAAGTGGTCCGCTGATTTTTTGCCGATAACGAATCATTTGAATGGGTGAACAAGTGCATGGTCGTTCCGGATCACTGGCATAACCACAGGGACAAGGATTTTGTGAAGCCACTAAAATAAACCGCGCCGGAAAAGTGAGCGTGCCTTGTACGCGCGCCACTGTAATCACCCCGTCTTCCAGAGGCTGGCGCAAACTCTCCACCACAAACCGAGGAAATTCGGCAAACTCATCCAAAAATAAAACACCACGATGAGCCAAAGAAATTTCCCCCGGCCGCGGCACCCGTCCACCACCCACCAAAGCCGCGCTGGAAGCCGTGTGATGAGGCGACCGGAAAGGTCGTTCGCGCACTAAGTTACCGTGCAGAAGTCCGGCTACCGAATAAATCTTGGTAACCTCTAGCGCTTCCTGAGGAGTTAACCTTGGTAAAATTGATGGTAAAGTCCGCGCCAATAGAGTCTTGCCTGAGCCGGGTGGGCCGGACAGAATAATATTATGCCCGCCACTAGCCGCCACTTCCAAAGCGCGTTTGGCAAATTCTTGTCCTTTGACCAACGCCATATCCATTTCATAAGCCGGTCGAATGACCCGCCAATCTACTGTTTGGTTATATTTTTCAATCAAATTAGTTCCGTTAATATGCCCTATCACTTGCGCTAAACTATCTACCGGATAAATTTCAATCCCATCAACCAATGACGCTTCGGCAGCGTCCACTGCGGGCACAAATATTTTTTTCAATCCTTTACTTTTGGCATAAATTGCCAACGGCAAAACCCCATTAGTATGGCGAACACTACCATCCAAAGCCAGCTCTCCCACCAAAAGCGCATCACCCAAATTTGCTTCAATGCTTTCACCAATTAAAATAATACCCACCGCCATGGGCAAATCATACGCCGCGCCTTCTTTTTGTAAATCCGCCGGCGCTAAATTAATTAAGATGCGAAAATTAAAAGGGTAAGTAAAACCGGAATTCTTGATAGCCGAATGAATCCGATCCTTAGCTTCCTTAATTGCCGTATCAGCCATGCCAACAATATTAAAATTAGTCTGTCCCTTATTAATATCCACCTCAATATCTACCGGCAAACATTCCAACCCCATTACCGCCGCCGAATTAAGTTTAAAAAACATAACGTGCTAAATCTCAAATACTAAATCTCAAATCACAAATAAATAATAAATTCCAATATTCAATACCTATTTTTGAATTTAATATTTTGATATTAAAATTTATTTGGTATTTGTAATTTTGTATTTGTAATTTGATTCTACTAAGTATATTGAAAAACCCACTACTATCATAATGTCAGCCATATTTACATAACCCGTAATCACAAATAAATAATCCACCACATAACCAAATAAAATCCGATCTATCAAATTAGAAGTCGCTCCCAAAAAAATCAACGACAAGGAAAAAATACCTAATACCTTATATCTGACACCTGACACCTGCTTTAAAAAAAGAAAAGCGACGAGAGATAAAATGATTATAGTTAAGAATATGGTTATCACATTTGGCACCGGCAACCCAAACCCCACTCCTCGATTAAAATACGGATGCCAACCAAAATACTCTCCACTCCCAATTGATGACCAACCTCGTGTTGCCTGATATTTAAAAAAACGATCCATTAAAAAAAAGACCAAACCAAAAAAACTAATTATAATTAAATCCATTTTAGCTAGTGCCTTAAATAAGCGCATAAAAAAATTGGATACTAGGTGGTAGATATTATATCACAAATATCTAATATCCTAATATCCAATTTCAATTTCTAATTTTATAATTCCTGCGTAATCGTTTTCTTACACTCCACACAGGCGCTGGAGGTCGGTCGGGCTAACAAACGCTTCTCATCTATTGGATTCTTACAATATTTACAAACACCATAAGTGCCGTCGCCGATTCTATCCAAAGACTTATTCACATCACGCAAACTCTTCTCTAAACTTTCTTCCAAAGGAAGATTGGTGGCATATTCCGCTACTTCGGCAGCATTTTCATCATCTTTATCCCCATAATCTGGAAATTCGCTATTATAATCATCAGCCACATGGGGATTCTTAGTAGTAAATTTGGCCAATTCTTTTACTAATCTCTCTTTTTCTTTAGAAAGAATATCTTTAATGTTATTTAAAAAATCGGCAGAAAATTTGGAAATAGCTTTTACCATACAACAGTAGTTAAAAATACTCTAGTAGTATACAATACAATGCTCGCCGGGTCAAGCTTGCTGCCTTTTTACCATGGCGAAAACCATATCCACCTTCGCTAAAACTACGGCGGACACGTAAAAACCAAAAAGGCGGGTCTTGCCCCAATGAAAATAATTTTATGGGTAACTCGCCTTTTATACTGTAACAAGGCGAGTATCGCCACCCGATAGGGGTGGAGTTATACATCATCTCGTAAACAGTTGGATTTGAACCGCAACCGCTAAGGGGTAGAACCTCGGTATTAACCATCTCATACGATCAGGCTAACTAATTGAGGATACCCGGGAAGAAGTCCGATTCACTGCTATTTTTCAATTATTTATGGATTATAGCTGTGAATTCGCTTCTTTTTAGAAGTTATCGCAGTAATGCGGTTAAGTTGTGTAATGAACAACTTATTGAGTATGATATTACTATCACATAATTTATTATAGCACATTTTAAAACTCTTGTCAAGGGGGTGGTAATTCTACCATATTTAGGCTAATTTTAGCTAAAACAAGACTAAAAATAGCTCAAAATAGCCATTTCTGTTTGTATACACTAGTGTATACAAACGTTTTTAGGCTTATCTCAGCTAAGTCAGGTGCTAATAACTTGTGCATAAACTAAAAAATAAAGGATTTTTATTAAAAGTTATCCACAGATACTGTGAATTATCCCCAATGTTATACACAGTTTGTATAGAGTAGTGTATACAAATTTATTAGTGCTTTGATATTCGACTAATAATTAGACTTCAAAAAACACTTAATTTATGTTATACTGTTACCATCAATTTAGCTCTAACATAAAAATTTATGAAGGAGACAAGGTGGGCTTGGTTAATTGTCGTTTTAATCGGCAGTTTTTTTGTTTTTAATCAATCTCAAGCAGACAGCTGCGCTACTTCAACCGGTTGGGAAAATATCAAAATCAACGAAATATCGTCATTCACATCTTCTGATTGGGTAGAATTGTATAACTTATTTGATGAGTGTATAGATTTAACTGGATTAAAGATCTGGGATACATCTACTTCTACCGCCGCCGGTACTTTATCTAACATAACCATTCCGGCGCATGGTTATCTAGAAAAAACTGTCGGCAGCCGATTGGGACAAACCGAAGATTGTATATACTTAAAATCCGACGACACAACTTTTGATTGGATCTGCTATAGTACATCCAATTTACTTTCACCGACCTTTGCCACCCAAACCCTGGCACGAAAAATCGATGGCATTGACACCAATAGCGATTCCGATTGGGCACTAACTGTATCGTCCACACCGGGAGCAGTAAATATTATAACAACCCTCACCACCCCTCCTCCCGGTGAGGGAGAAGAAGACACAACCACGACTACCGAAGAAATGACTACCGACACTTCCACGCTCTGGATGAGCTTACGACTTAACGAGATTATGCCTGCGCCCACGGAAGGAAATGAGTGGCTAGAAATTTTTAACCCCACCACCAGTAGCTTGAATCTCGCTGGCGGATATATCTGTGACTCGCGCGGCGCCAATACTACCGATAGTTGTAAAAATTTATCTGGAATAATTGAAGCGGAAAATTTTTTGGTATTTAACTGGACTGGATATTATTTAAACAACACTGGCGGCGACAGTGTCTATCTTAAAAATCCCGAGGGAATAAATATTGATTCAATATCATACGATGAAATTGACGAAGGATACACCTATGCGCGTTTCGTAGATGGCGCTGGCAATTGGGCTATTACCACCAACCCTACTCCAAACGCCACCAACATCATTATTACGCCTATTGAACCCACCCCTAGTAGTGATGGTTCAAGCGGATCAGGCTCTGAGATTACCACTAATAAATTATCTACCAGCAAAACCTCCACCACTACCAGTAAAACTGCGGCCACAGGCAACAAAGACATTATTTGGAAAATTAAATATCCTACCAAAATTCTAATCGGCAGTACCACACTATTTAGCGCCATAGGTACTATGGATACCCGTGGCGGATACATAGATTTTACTTGGGATCTTAACGAAGAAAAAACCGTTACTGGCACAGCCATAAATTATACTTTTGCTTCATCTGGCATACACAACATTGTAGTCTCCGCCACCTCTACTGGCGGAAGTGTTGGAAATAAAAATTTTAAAATACGCATCTACCCCACTTCAACAATTATTAGCGACATAATCATTAGCGCGACCCTGCCCAATCAAAGCGACGATGAAGGTGACGAATATATTAAAATAAAAAATCTAAGCGCTACGACAACAGATATTTCTTTTTGGAAACTCTTATACAAAAATCAAATCTACCAATTACCTCGCTCTACCACTATTTTTGCTGGTGACGAATTAACTTTTTATCAACCCATCACAAAATTTACCTTAAATAACAACGGCGGCGAAATTGAACTACGTGACAATGAAGATTTTTTAATTGATATTTTTGAATACGGAAAAACCAAAGCGGGGATGGAAATCGGCTCAGATACTTCTACACCTGCTCAAATTTCTGTTCTACCAAAAACTGCCACTCCTAAAATAACCAAACCCAGTTACTCCGGAGAATACTTGGGACAAACCACTATCGCCGATGCCCGCGCCGCTGTAAATGATTCATATGCCAAAGTCCAAGGTATGGTGTCAGTTCCGCCCGGAATTTTGGGAAGCCAATATTTTTATATTACCGACGGCGCGAGTGGAATTCAAATTTACCAATATAAAAAAGATTTTCCACCACTTGCCATTGGTGACCACGTTACGGTAAGTGGAATAACCAGCGAAGCCAGCGGCATAAAAAGACTAAAGCTAAAATCTAAAAATGATATTGATATTCTAGCCACCAATCAGAATATTAAACCTACTGATTTTACCATTGAAGAATTAAGCGAAGACGGCCTCGGCGCGCTAGTTAAAATTTCCGGCGAAATTACGGAAATAAAAACTAACTACATGTACATCGATAATGACGCCGGTGAGGCGCTAATATATTTTAAAACTGGCGCACAAATTGATAAGAAAAAATTCACCGAAGGAGAAAAAGTGGAAGTGATCGGTATTTTAGAACAGTCTAAAACAGATATTCAAATTCTTCCACGTAATCAAAATGACATTATATCTCTTGGACCTTCACAGAATTTGTTAAAAAAACAAGGACTGGTTAGCGAACCCAATGAAACAAAAAATACCGCAGAGGGGTACCTCACCGCTACTGCCGGTGGACTCACCGCCTTTATTTTTGCCTTCCTCGCCCGCGCTCGAGGCGCCCTAATCATGGGCTTTATCAAACGGAGTGGAAATATCGCGCTAAGAATTATAAAACGTGGATGACAAATAATACTGTATACTATATACTTAATACAATAAATCTAATACCTAAAAGCTTAAAGCTAATAGCTATAAGCTACTAAAATATGCCCAACAAAATTTTCATCGGTTCACTAGCGGTGATCATCGCTGCTCTACTCTGGAGTTTAGATGGAACTTTTCTACGCCCCAGCCTAAATGCTCTACCTTCAACACTGGTGGTATTTTTAGAACACACTCTTGGTTTTATCGCGCTACTACCTTTTTTAATCTATTTCCGCGGCCAACTAAAAAATATTACCAAAAAACAATGGCTAACTATTTTTTGGGTGGCACTATTTGGTGGAGCACTGGGCACCACTTTCATGACCAAGGCACTTTTCATGACTGGATTCAAAGATATTTCCGTAGTAATTCTTCTACAAAAATTCCAACCGATCTTTGCTATTTTATTAGCTAGTTTAATTTTACATGAACGCTTTCCGCGCCGTTTCTATCTCTATGTGCTTCTCGCTATCGTGGGTGGTTATTTTGTTACCTTTAAAAATCCTTTCACATTCTACAACATCTTTGGTACGACCGGCTTAGTCGCCGCATTCTCTCTTTTGGCCGCTTTCTCTTGGGGTTCTTCGACTACCTTTGGCAAGTATTCACTCAAAAATATCAACTATGGGCTTCTGGCTGCCTTACGCTTCGGGCTCACAGTTTTAATTATGGCTGTACCGGCTTTATATTTTTATTCTTCCGCTCTAGCCACAACTACCCCTAAAATTTGGATAATCTTAATTATTATTGTCTTCACTTCCGGCGCCGCTGCCATGTGGCTATATTATTTTGGCCTCAAGAGAATCCCCGCCTCTATCGCTACCTTATGTGAATTGGCTTGGCCAGTATCTGCTGTCATCTTTGATTACTTCCTCAACCATAATATCTTGTCTTTTTCGCAAATCGGTGGCGGTCTAGTACTATTATTCTCTGTTTACATGGCTACTGCCCTCAATCGCTCCCATACCATCACTGGTACAGTGATTGAAGGTAGCGGACAAGGCGCCACTCTAGGCTTTCGCACTGCTAATATCCATCCTGGACATGCCCACGGCCTCGTACGCGGGCTCTACGACTGCGCTGTACATTGGGAAGGTCATATCTATGAGGGATTACTTTATTATGGTCTTAATTCGCTTACTAAAAAAACTTGCCTAGAAGTACACATTCTAAATTTTGAAGGAAATCTGCTAGGCAAAAATATCACCATCGTAACCGAAAGATACCTGCGCCTACCCAAAAAATTCAACAACCCGCAAAATTTAATGAAACAGATGGAAAAAGATAAAAAATCTATGGAAAGCTAATAATATTCTGGCCGCCTATCATTAAATAAATTATTATATTTATTCCACCATTTATTTTGTGCTTTATCTATATCAAGATCTTGGACTCTCAAATCTTCTGATTGACTTGATTGGTAAATTATATTGCCGTGGTTATCAACCATCTCGCTTCTTCCATAAAATTTATTTCCCCTTTCAATGCCGATTCTATTGACACAAACACTAAAAACACCGTTTTCTATGGCGCGCGCTCGCATCAGATCAAATCCATAATGATAAACAAAATTAGCGCTATTACAAAATAAAGTAGCCCCTAATAAAGACAATTTTCTCCAATATTCCGGAAACATGTAATCGTAACAAATACCAAGTCCGATCTTGGTATTTTTATATTTAAATACGGTGGGCCCGGTTTTGCCATAATTAAATATCTTCTTTTCTTTGAAAAATAAATGTGTTTTTTGATTCTTAGCCAAACAGCCGCCAGGGCCAACGGCCAACAAAGAATCGAATAATTGATTACCATCTTGTTCTACCATTCCCACCATTAACAAGCCGCCTATGGTTCTGGATATTTTTTGCAAACGAGCCATGATCGTCGGCGTGGAGTTTTTGTTCATCAACGACATAATTTCCTTACGCGTACGAAAAGAATATCCAGTGATTGATAATTCCGGAGTGATAATAATATCTGCTTTAATTTTATGGAGGGCATGCTCCATTTTTCCTATATTAAACTCGACATCTCCCAAACGAGGCGCGAATTGGTAAAAACCGATTTTCATATTATTTTAATATACCTACAGATTTTTCTACGGCGATAATGACAGAATAATCACGAACAATTTTAGTAACGCTTTCGATATCGACATAATACGGTCTGTCATCTTCAATTTTTGGACTCACCGATCTAACAACCTGATAGGCGCTACTGTTGGCTAACGACGGACTCAAAGGCAGGCGCCACTCAAATGCTTGTGCCGCGACTAAATATTCTATCGCGATCACTTGCTGCGCATTTTTAATTATTTCTAAACATTTGCGGGCCGCGATAGTTCCCATACTGACATGGTCTTCCTGGTTAGCGGAAACTGGAATACTGTCAACGCTAGCTGGTGATGCTAAAATTTTATTTTCCGACACCAGTGCGGCCTGAGAATATTGCGCAATCATTAAACCGGAATTCAAACCTTGACCTCCCACCAAAAATGCTGGTAACCCGCCACTTAAGGCCGGATCCAATAGATTATTAGTACGCCGTTCGGATATATTAGCCACTTCACTCATAGCAATACCTAAAAAATCCATTACAAAACCAATTGGTTCCCCATGAAAATTACCACCGGTCAAACACACTTTTTCATCAGTAAGATAAATAGGATTATCAACACAGGCATTGATTTCGATTTCCAATTGTCTGCGGGCGTAATCCATGGTGTCACGACATGCCCCCAAAACCTGGGGCGTGCAACGAAGACTATAAGCATTTTGAATGTTCAGCTTTGGCTGCTTCAAAATTTCGCTGCCCTTTAATAGTAGGCGCAAATTTTCAGCGGAATCTGATTGCCCTTGAAATGGACGCACATCTTGATAGCGTTTGTCATACGCTAATTCCACACAATTTAACGCGTCGATTGTCATAGCTGCTGAAATTTCGGAATTTTTTATTAACCGCTGCGCCTCATACAGATTAATACAACCATAGGCCGTCATAAATTGGGTACCATTTATTAATGCCAGCCCTTCACGATACATCAACTTTACCGGCTCGATTCCGGCTTTTGTCATAGCCTCGAGCCCGGGCAAACGCTCACCTTTATACCATGCTTCTCCCTCACCAAAAACAACTAACGCCATTTGTGACAAAGGCGCTAAATCGCCACTAGTGCCAACCGAACCTTTGTCATAAATAACCGGAGTAACTTGTTTGTTAAGCATGGCTACTATGGTTTCTGCAATAATAGGACGGATACCAGAATATCCTTTAACTAATACGTTTAAACGCAAAACCAAGGCGGCTCGACATATTTCCAAAGGAGCTGGTTCTCCCACGGCCGAAGCATGCGCGCGCACCATACGATAAGACAGCTCAATCGTTTGCTCTTTAGGTAAAATCACATTACCAAAAGCCCCAATACCGGTATTGGTCCCATACATCACTTGGCCATCATCCATCATCTGATTGAGAGCGTCCCAATTCTTTTGAATATTAACAATATTAGTTGGCAGTAATCGCACCACGGCGTTATAACGTGCCACCGCCACTACCTGCTCCACCGTTAAATTCTGACCAGAAATAACTACTTCTTTAATTGCGCTATCATTGATCATATTAATTGTTATTAATAAATGAATTAAGAATTTGATAATATTTTCCCAAACTTTTTATGCTCACCCATTCATTATCAGCGTGATAATTACGACCAACTGGCCCGAATACCACTGCCGGTAAACCTGCTTCGCTAAAATATTTCGCGTCCGAACCAGTATTTCCGGAGATAAAACCTACTTTACGATGTAATCGCCGTTCAACTACAACTTTTAACCGTTCAGCCTCCACATATCTGGAATCAAACTCAAAACAAGGTTTGACGACCGACGTAACTTTTAAATTTTTGTCACACTGGGCAATCCTCAAAAAATTCTTTATTGCGCCAGCTTCCGATTTAGATGTATATCTAATATTTAAAGTCACCCAAGCATGCTCGGGTACAGAATTAATCTCCTCCCCACCACTGATTTGTGACAAAATGCAGGTCGGTCCACCTTTGTTTTTATTAAATGGCAATTGTATTACCAGCCGACCGACAATTTCAAATAATTTTTCAATAGCATTTACCCCTTTCTCCGGTTGCGCACCATGTGCTTTTTTACCTAAATAACTTAGTCTGATGTTGATCACCCCTTTTTGTTTTGTCACAATATTAAAATCAGTTTGTTCTCCTATAATAGAAATCCTTGGTTTAATCTTCAGCCGACCCAATATATCCCTAACCGAAAACCCGTTGCTTTGCTCTTCATCATCCACTAAAATCAGCATCACCGACGGATCGTCCGGACGTACATTTTTAATAACTTCCACCATTACTGCCACCGCTCCCTTCATATCAATCGCACCACGACCATACAATCTATCTCCTTTAACGACTGCTCTAAATTGTTCAACCCGAGCACTAACTACATCAATGTGCCCACACAAACAAACATTAGGTGATATTTTTTTATTACATATCACTAAAGCATTTCCTGTCGTTGTTTTATACTTTTTAACATCCAATTTTATTTTACTATTTGATAAGTACTCAATTATATAGTCAAAGCAACCATCCTTCGCCCCAAACACACCTTGATAAGTCCGAAAATTAATCAATCTTCTAGTTAAATATACAAATGATTTCATAAAAATATAGGGGATGGGGGTCGCTGACCCCCATCCAGTTAATTATCTCACTTTTTCCTCTGCCTTCTCCATCTGCAAAGCCGACCACAATCGCAACCAGCCCACAGCAAAACCAATCGCTTGCCAATCACTAGGAAGACCAAAACGCTGGGCGAGCGGCGTGAAGTTACCGCCTCCGGCCACTTCGGTGAACAAAACACCGGTACTAGTGGTGTAGTCAGTATCAAAAATCTCTCCACCATAGGTCGCAGGCCCGCCAACCAAAGTATGCGACCAAACAGTGTCAGAATGGATGGATGTGTCTTGTTTGTGTGGAGCCAATAACCACTCATCTTTGAAATTACCGAGATGTGTTTCTGGCACCGCAGATCGAATCGCATCAGCGATTTTCTTTACATCACCATCGTATCCCCCAACCTTGGCTGTCTCTAACTCGTCCATTAGCTTACGAACATTCCTCTGGGTAATCAGAGACAGACCTTCTACAGCACACAAAAAACTGGACTGGATGTTAAAGCGAAAACGCGGCTGGCATTTGAGACCCAAAAGCTTGAAAATACTTTTTTGGACCCCAAATAGTATTTTAACCAATGTAACCTTCTGCCGGTCACGATAATATTTGCTGTCTGGGATTCGTGCCAGAACCTCTACTTCCAACTGGGGGAATACGGTTTCTCGTATCCCCGGAACGATATTGGTCTCCACCCTAGCGTACGCTCCCAATGACAAATAAAAAATTATTTCATCGGAGAAATATAAATTACGGTCACCGGTCATGAGCGGAGGATTAATTAGTTCTCTGTCCCACCGTTCCATGTTGGCGGCAAAACTTAAAAGGCAACTCCGCGATACCACCTCATCTTCAACCATGAAGTGATCTTCAAATTCACTCGCCTCATCTATCGTGCACGCGCGATAAATTTCATAGGCAGACGGTTCAACTAGAAACGCCGGGCCCTTATCCACTATAACACGGTACCCGCTAAACCGCTCCAAGGTCTGGGCGACCTCATCCAAAATACGCGTCCCCTCCTTGAACGACTCCGAAGCAAGCACTTGCTCCCTCAGACTAAAAAGTTCGCTCTTTGTCATCTCGTTCTCTCTTTCTGGTAATGGCGTCTAACGACGCGTGATTGTAAAGAACTATCCGGTGGCGCTTGTTGGATTCGCACCAACATCTCTAAACTCACTACTTAGCGTGAAAACATTTCACTAAAGCACCATTTAACGAACAAAAAATCGCCTAGAAGCGATTCGGCCTAAAACAGGAATAGACAAACAAACTACCCGGTCTTAGGCCGAGTGGCGTGATGTAAATTGAATTTAACTAATTTCATATCTCTGTATTAATGTATTACTACATTACCACAGTAACTATGGGGTTGTCAAATATATCCTGTGGATAACTTTCCCCTCATAAAAATAAGCGCCGATTTAGCGCTTATTTTTGCTGATAATATTTTTATACCCTCCCTCACCGTGTTCAAACCAATAGGCTATTCTAGTTACCGTAGTAGTGCTCACTTTGGTTCTCTCCGCAATCTTCCGATAGGACACCCCCTTGCCGAGCATCCGAGCAATTTCCAAACGAGTCGACAATTCTTCTAATTCATCTAAGGTGCATAAATCTCTTAAGAAATTTAAAGTATCACTTTCAGTCTTCAAACTCAAAAATGCTTGGGCTAATTTTTTTACTTTTGGTGAACGCCAATTAATCATATAAATAATTTTAGCATATAAAGTTAGATCAGACAACCCTCTTGACACACCTCAAAAAAATAGTGATAATTTAAGGCTAGTTTTTTCATTCTCAACAATAATACAATACAGGAGAGAATCATGCATATACTAATATTCGTCAAAGATCCAACAGAGAGGGAAAGAATTCTTGCGGCAATTAAAGCAGAAATCCGTATGTTTCAAGACAGTGTATCTGCTCCTGGGTTACGTGGTTTCGCTGCCTTGAAAAGCTGGGTCCAAGATCATAAAGTAAGGATACTGGTAATGAGTCAGGATGAGTGGATAGATAATAACTCGGAACTCTTACCACCAAAATTCAAACCGGTAATACCACTCAAAGTGGTTATCTATGGAGGAATCTTTAAGATCCCCCAGGCATTTCATAATAACCTGATTCCATTGCCGGACCTGGCCCCAAACACAATAAGAAATGTGCTAAATGTAGGCTAGATAAAGTCTAAATCTAAAACAAAACCCCGGACACATGCCCGGGGTTATTCTTAACCAGATAAACCACCCGCGTTAGCGGGTGTGTGCGTTTAAAAGCGTAGCTCTTGGTATAATAAAACCACCTCTCAATTCAGAAAGGAGGTGATTTTATGAGCATACGCACAAAATG
>JBAYNU010000008.1:0-46144 GCA_041678665.1 Candidatus Magasanikiibacteriota bacterium | reverse complement strand
TGCTTCGCTCATCTTTTTTGAGAGTTTGATCCTAGCTCAGGATGAACGCTGGCGGCGTGTCTAAGGCATGCAAGTTGAACGTAGCCCCGGTCGCAAGATTGGGGTTTAGTAGCAAACGGGTGAGTAACACACTGGTAACCTGCCTCCGAGATGGGGATAGCCTGGCGAAAGCTAGATTAATACCCAATAGTAATGCGGGGACGAAAGTCATTCGCATTTAAAGTCGCAAGACACTCGGAGAGGGGCCTATGTCTGATTAGCTAGTTGGTGAGGTAATGGCCCACCAAGGCTATGATCAGTAGCAGGCGTGAGAGCGTGACCTGCCTCACTGGGACTGAGACACTGCCCAGACACCTACGGGTGGCTGCAGTCAAGAATCTTCCCCAATGGACGAAAGTCTGAGGGAGCGACGCCGCGTGTAGGATGAAGGTCTTCGGATTGTAAACTACTTTTATATGGGACGAATTCGTGACGGTACCATATGAATAAGAGGTTGCTAACTCTGTGCCAGCAGCAGCGGTAATACAGAGACCTCGAGCGTTATCCGGATTTATTGGGCGTAAAGCGTCCGCAGGTGGTATTGTAAGTTGGGGGTTAAAGCCCGGTGCTTAACATCGGACAAGCTTCCAAAACTACATTACTAGAGGATGGAAGAGGTAAGCGGAATTGCTGGTGTAGTCGTAATAAGCGTTGATATCAGCAAGAACACCAAAGGCGAAGGCAGCTTACTAGTACATTCCTGACACTAAAGGACGAAAGCGTGGGGAGCAAACAGGATTAGATACCCTGGTAGTCCACGCCCTAAACTATGTGCACTAGGTATTAGCAGTATCGACCCTGTTAGTGCCGTTTAAAAAAGCTAACGCGTTAAGTGCACCGCCTGGGGAGTACGATCGCAAGATTAAAACTCAAAGGAATAGACGGGGACCCGCACAAGCGGTGGATTATGTGGTTTAATTCGATAACAAACGGGGAACCTTACCTGGGTTCAACTACTAGCTGCAGATGACCAGAAATGGACATCGCCTTCGAGGGTGCTAGATAGGTGCTGCATGGTTGCCGTCAGCTCGTGCCGTGAGGTGTACCATTAAGTTGGGAAACGAGCGCAACCCACGTCGTGTGTTAAATGTACACACGAGACCGCCCAGCCCAAAACGTGTGAAGTTAAAAGTTTTAAAGTTATAAAGTTTGTAAAGCCGATTTCGATTCGTACTTTATAACTTTCAACTTTATAACTCGTGCGCTTTGGGCTGGGAGGAAGGGGTGGATGACGTCAAATCAGCATGGCTCTTACGTCCAGGGCTACACACATAATACAATGGCCGATACAGAGGGTTGCCAAACCGCAAGGTGGAGCTAATCCCATAAAATCGGCCCCAGTTCAGATTGTAGGCTGCAACTCGCCTGCATGAAGTCGGAATCGCTAGTAAACGCGTATCAGCCACGGCGCGTTGAATACGTTCTCGGGTCTTGTACTCACCGCCCGTCACACCACGGAAGCTGGCAATGCACAAAATTCCCTTCGGGGGATCAATGCAGGGTCAGTGACTAGGGTGAAGTCGTAACAAGGCATCCGTAGCGGAAGCTGTGGATGGATCACCTCCTTTCTGGAGAACTTTTGCCGAAAGGCAAATGACTCTGTCGACCTGTCCGCCTCTGGCGGATGGGGAATAGACATGGTCTTGTCACATTTTGTTTTGTCAACTAAAGACACCCAATTAAATGGGTGTTTTTATTTTAGAAAAATTTTGTAGCGGGCTCGCCTCGCCGAAGCTAGATTTTGACTTTTACCTATATTAAGGGTAATATTTTGGTATATGAAAAAACGAATTAATCTTATCGAAAAATTTCGCGCGCTTTCTTGGGATGTTTGGCTTACAAGGCAATTCTCGGTTTTGGTGCCTTATTTAATGGCGCAAAGCGCGACTAAAAAAGCTTTTGTCAGGCAAGGAATAAATGGTCATTGGCCAATTATTTTGTTTGAAGATGGGGTTTGGTATAGCAACGACCAAATGTTTTCTCTGGCCGGTAAAGAAGCTAAAAAATATTTGCAAAGAATTAATACACGTTATTTGGTGAAAGTTTGCGAGTTGGGTTATAAGCGAGCATTAAAAGAAGTAGAGAAAATAAATAAAGATATCAAAGCTGATCCGGTTAAACAATACAAAAGAGTGATAACATTACTAGAGCCGATAAATGTGAGCGTGTGGACAGCGCATGCCAGCGAAGTGTATTTTCATCAAGAATTAACAAAAAAATTAGCTACGCTTGTTGTGCCGAAAGATATCGAAAAATTTATTGGTGATATTGGGTTCCCCAAAAAAAAGAACGCCCACGCGTTAATGGCGGACGATATTTTAAAAGGAATTTCTGTCCATGAATTGTTTGAAAAATATGCTTGGTTAAAAAGTCGCAACGACATTGTTTTTGGTAATGGTTATACTTTGGAGGAAGTTAAGAATTTAAGGAAAGAAATTTTAACCAATCCACCCTTGCCGATAAAACGTCCGCCGGTTCCTAATAATTTAAAAAAATTAGCGCGGGATTTTCAGGATATTGTTTATTTGCGCACCTTACGCTCGGATTCTTTGTTTGAAATCTATTTTCGCGCCCAGCCGATTTTTGCCCGTGTGGCTAAACATTTTAATATTGATTCGGTAGCGCATTATGTTCCGGATGATCTGTTTGCCGGCAAGATAGAACGATATAGTGGACATTTTGCGGTGTTAAAATATTATGATGATATTTTGGTTACCAAAGAGCGGATTGTAAAAAGTGCCGCTACGATTGGTAGTGATGTAAAAGGTGTGGCAGCATTTTTTGGCAAGGCGAGGGGCGCGGTTAAAATTGTTTTTTGCACTGGTGAAATTAACAAAGTAAAAGACGGTGATATTTTGATAACTAACATGACTATCCCGGCGTATTTGTCGGCCATGCAACGTGCTGCCGCTTTTGTTACCGACGAAGGCGGAATCACTTGCCATGCCGCTATTTTGGCGCGCGAGCTGAAAAAACCCTGCATCATCGGCACCAAAAATGCGACCAAGGTTTTCAAAGACGGAGATACGGTGGAAGTGGATGCGGAGAAGGGGATTGTACGGAAGGTGGGGGCTTGATTTTTTTAATTAATCTGGTATAATCTAAACACAAATTTATTGCCCTTTATAATTTATCCACTGGTAATTGAACTTATTGTGTGTTATAGTATAGTTGTTAATATCACAAGTTCGATTTATGCGCGGAGTACACAATAAAGACTCAAAACATAAAGCGATAGTTTTGCGTCAAAAAGGATATAGCTACCAAATGATTAAGAATGATTTGGATATACCAAAAGCCACACTCAATTATTGGTTTAGGGATGTAAAGCTATCGGCGATTGCCGTAAATAGAATATTGACTCGTAAGCGTAAGAATTTAGAATGTCAACGAAAGAAAGCGATTATTGTTTTAAGAGAAAGGCTATCGAAACAAACCACAGAGATTCACAACGCCGCTCTTAATGATTTTAAAGATGTTAAATTAGATTTATCACAAAGAGAGTTGTTATTAGCCATGTTGTATCTGGGAGAAGGTTTTAAAATAAGTTCACATATTGGTTTAGGTAATTCCAATCCCAATGTGATGAAAATGTTTGTTAATTTTTTAAAGGATATATATAAAGTTAACAACGACCAGCTTAGATGTTTTTTACATCTAAGAATGGACCAAAGCGACGCAAAGGAGAAAAAATATTGGTCAAAAACAGTTGGAATATCCGAGAAATATTTTAGAAAGTCCCAGTTTGATAAAAGAACCATAGGAATAAAAACATGGAAGGATTATCATGGTGTTTGCGTGATTTATTGTTACAGCGCAAAAATTGCGAAAAGGCTGATAGCATTACAGCAAATAATGATTGATAAAATATTGGGCGGTTAGCTCAGATGGTTAGAGCGCGGCATTGACATTGCCGAGGTCACAGGTCCGATTCCTGTACCGCCCACGTGCTTGATTATTTATTGATTTTTTGTTATATTATTTGGCGGAATCTACAAACGGGCGACTAGCTCAGATGGTTAGAGCGCGTCACTGATAATGACGAGGTCATAGGTTCGATTCCTATGTCGCCCACATATGTATACCGTATATGTTTTAGAAAATAACGAGGGGAAACATTATACTGGTAGCACTTCTGATTTGGCAGACAGATTAAAAATGCATAATGATAATACAGTTACAAAATCTTGTTTTCACCGCACTACTTATAAGAAAGGTCCTTGGAAGATTGTTTTTACCAAGGATTTTTTATTACGCGAAGAAGCTTTAAGATTTGAAAAATTTCTAAAGACCGGTCACGGTAGAGCATGGTTAGAGCGCGCCCGCCTAGGCGGGTAATGACGAGGTCATAGGTTCGATTCCTATGTCGCCCACATGTCTCACAGGCCACATTTCATCCCCTTTTAGGGGGTGTTTTGTTTTTAGTTAGCCAAAATAGTCACCCACACTTACATAGGAAATCATGCTAGGCTATTGACAAATAGCTAATTTTGTGATATAATATTTTATTCTGAAATCATATGAACTAGCCATGTCCGAAGGGTAGTAATTTTACCCTGTAAATTGGTTAGAGTCAGATTACTTTCAGAATATTGATCATACCATAAATCGAGGCGGCCCCGCCGCCCGGTTGTGGGTGGTTAAGGGTCGATCCCTAAAACAGGAGACAAAAAAATGAAAGCAACTGACATCATGAGAATGGACCAAATGTCGGAAGAAGAACTTAAAGTCATTCTTCAAAACACAGCTGAAGATGACAGAACGGTTCGCGCAGAATGGCATGCAAACACCAACGACAGTTTGCCTGAGGCTCTGGCAGCTTTTGAGTCAAATTGCAGAGTTTATGGCTCCATCGTCAAGGAAGAGCGAGCATAGAATCTATGCCGTTTCGTAGGAGTCTAAGAGGGTATAAAGTTGCCACAATCGAGAGCCAGTGCTTGCAGTGCTGGCTCCTTTTTTATTCCGACGAGCACGATTCTTCGATTAATTATCAGTCAAGAACAATATACGATTTGGATTATGCAAACTTACCCGCATATTCAGGGGGCGGAACTTCACCAAAGAGGCAACTATAATGTGGATAACGCATTTTAATCTGTCCCTGTGGTAAGGTTTTTCCTAACATCATCCAGCCATGCCCACATAGCCATACAGGCTATATCTCACCGCCTCTGTGGCGGTGTTTTCATTTTGAGTTAGATAAATTTCGTTATAAATTAAAGGAAAATATCGGGTTCGATTTCTGCTGTCTTGTTGTTTAACCTCTCCTGTCACCATGTGTCTGCGAGTGCCTCTTTCGTCCCCTTACTACTCCACCATTCGTTTGGTAGAGTATTTTTAGTTAATCAATTATTTGTTTTCCAACTCATATGTCTAACGTCCTTCAAACCAATGCAACCATAATCCCTCAAGGCCCTAACTACATTCCTTACTGGCGCAAACAAACCTGGGGCAGACCCGGTACAGGCATGAGTCAACGCGATCTAGCTGCCCTGATTGGCCTGAACAGCCAGTCAATTGGTCGAATAGAAAAAGGGACAAGAATGCCATCCATAGAAGTTCTCTTCAGTATTGCTGCTGCTTTAGAGATTCCTCCTCACATTCTTTACCCGGAACTCTGGCAGAAAAAAATACAGGAACTTAAAGATAAGAAATTGTCCCTCTGGGGTCATAACGAAGTAGGGCGCGACCACTCGTCTTTTAATAATTAACCATAAATATATGTCTTTACCCAAAGAAACCGTGGAATCATTTCAGAAAGCCTACCGCCAATCATTCAATGAAGATATTTCTTTCGGCGAAGCTCAACTCATGGCGAGTGAGCTGTTGTCATCTATGGCGGAATTAACGAAATTTTACCAGACACACAAAACAGATAATGCCCCCGGGTCATTAGTTCGTCCAGATGGGCATCTTTAGTCTGTCTAATGGGTTAGACTTTTCCTAACGGCATCCAGCCATGCCCACAATTATCTCTGTTTTAACAGGGATTTTGTGTATTTATGCTCAACTTGCCAAAACACAAAAAACAGTATATAATGCCCATACAATATAAAAAAAGGTACAGAAACTAAAAACAATGTGTCTTTGTTGTTTTGTTCTAATATTTTGACATACTTTCATTTTAAATATGACCGATAAAATTTCATTTAGCAAACGCTTATTAAAATGGCTGGCTTCGGCTGGTTTGGTTTTTTTGGAATTTGTCAAGGTGGCGGTATTAGCCGGCATTACCATCGGTTTGGTACGTTATTTTTTATTCAAACCGTTTGTGGTAAAAGGCGCTAGCATGGAACCGAATTTTTTTGAAAAAGAATATTTAATTATTGACGAGCTGTCTTTTCGTTTGCGCGAACCGAAAAGGGGAGAAGTAATTGTTTTTAAATATCCGGAGAATCCTAAAGAGTATTTTATTAAGCGTATTATTGGTTTGCCGGGAGAAAGAGTTAAAGTGGCGGAGGGCAATGTGATCATTTATAATGATGCCCATCCCGAAGGTTTGGTAGTAGAAGAAAATTATATTTCTGATGATGTTCCCACTACCGGTGAGCGTATTACCGAACTCGGGTCTCATGAATATTTTGTTTTAGGTGATAATCGTTCCAATTCTTTGGATTCACGGCGTTTTGGAGCTGTGGACAATTCTTTAATTGTCGGACGAGTATGGTTAAGGGGTTGGCCAGTAAGTAGGATTCAAAAATTTGATATACCTAGTTATTAGAAGCCCGGAATCATTCGACCCTTGGGTCGGAGTTGAAGGGCAATTAAATATTATGTCGGCGGAGCCGACGCTATGTCTAAAAAACCCGCCCAGATACTTCGGGCTTGCCCCGAGGTCGGGTTTATTAAATATTGATCATAATTACCATCTCGAATATGAAATTTAAAAAAAAATTTGTGAAAAAAATAAAAAAAACGGAAACAAAAAAGACTAAGTCTCTGCCGGAAGAAAAAAAGGTCAAAACTTATTCGTTGGTACGCGGCATGCATGATATTTTGCCGAAAGAAGAAAAGTATTGGAAGAAAATTTTTCATGTTGCCGAAGGGCTGGCTGGTTTTTTTCAGTTTGGTCGTGTTGAAACTCCACTTTTGGAAGAGGTCGGTTTGTTTGTGCGTTCTATTGGCAAGGGTACCGATGTAGTGGATAAAGAAATGTATACTTTTGAAGATGTTGACGGTAGTAAGGTGTGTATGCGTCCCGAAGCGACTGCGTCCATTGCTCGTTCTTATATTATGAATGGCATGTGGAATGTTCCTCAGCCGGTTAAGTTGTGGTATTGGGGGCCGATGTTTCGTCATGATCGTCCACAGGCCGGTCGTTATCGTGAGTTTTTTCAAGCAGGTTTTGAAACTTTGGGTAATGCTGACCCGGCAGCTGATGCCGAAATTATTTTGATGACTTATAATCTTTATAAGGATTTGGGAATTCCGGTGGAGATTCATATTAATAGTATCGGTAATAAAGAAGAGCGTGAACGGTATAAAGAAGAGCTTACTAATTATTATCGCAGTAAACGCGGATATTTATGCGCGGATTGCAAGGCTCGTCTTAACCGCAACCCTTTGCGTCTTTTGGATTGTAAAGAAAGTGATTGTCAACCGATAAAAGAAGAGGCCCCCAAAATTATTGATTGGTTGGGCGCGGAATCGAATGCTCATTTTACCAAAGTACTTGAATATTTAGATGAGTTGGGTATTCCTTATAATTTACGTCACACATTGGTGCGCGGTTTGGATTATTACAATAACACCGTATTTGAAGTTTATACCGTAGCCGGCGAGGGGGGCGCACAGAGTGCTCTCGGTGGTGGTGGGCGCTACGATGGTTTGATTGAAATTATGGGAGGTAGAGCAACACCGGCGGTAGGGGTGGCCTTGGGTATAGATCGTGCTGTTTTGGCGTGGAAACAGTATAATGAGCAAAATAAATTGGTAATATCCGGTCCGGATTATGACATCTTTTTTGCCCAGTTGGGTGAAGAATCCAAAAGAGTCAGTCTACGTTTGTTGGATGGTTTGCGTAAAAGCGGATTAAAAATCGGCTTTAATTTAGGTAAAAATTCTTTGAAGAATCAAATGGAATTAGCCAATAATTTTAAAGTTCCGTTTGTAATTATTTTGGGCCAAAAAGAGGTGCAAGATAAGACCGCAATCGTTCGCGATATGGAATCGGGGGTGCAAGAAGTGGTGGATCAAAAGAAGCTGGAAGCGGTGATTAAAAAGAAGTTGGGCAAGTTGTAGCCAGTGGTTTATCCACAGGTTGACTTTTGGCGAAAATTTGTTATAATAAATGTATAAAAATGTTAAATTGCTAAACGTTAAATTGCTGACAATCAACAGCAATTTGACAACTTAGCAGTTTAACAGTTTATTAATCTAATTTCACTGGGAGGTGAATAAGTGTGTCAGAAATAAAACGTCGGAAAAACGAATCCTTTGAAGCGTTTATGCGCCGCGTAAAAAAACGTTGGTTGCAATCGGGTAAAATCTTGCAAGTTAAGAAAATTCGCTATCACGAACGCGATAAGAGCAAGAATATGCGCAAGAAGAGCGCGTTACATCGTTTGCAAGTATCGGCCAAGATGGAGTATCTAAAGAAAATTGGTCGTTTGCCAGAAGAAAAAAAGTTCGGGCAAAGAAAACGCTAGTTATCATCCCTGTTTCAGTTTAATATTATTTGGTTGAAACAGGGCGAAACCATTGTATCATGCTTCAATGGATTCCTCACAATTCAAAACGAATGAAAAAAATCGCCATTATTATTGCGGGTGCAGTTTTTGTGGCGGTTTTTTTTATTGGTTTAAGTTTATATTCCATTCCGGTTCAAGCGGCTACGACACCCGTAAGCACTACTCCTTTAGTAACAAGTGACCTTGGCATTCAATACGGTCAGGCTACCGGTCTGGTGTCTACCGACATTCGTATTATTATTGCTCGGATTATTCGTATCGCTTTATCACTTTTAGGCATTATTTTGGTAGCATTAATATTATATGGCGGTTTTCTTTGGATGACCGCCGGCGGTAACGAAGAACAAATTGGCAAAGCTAAGAAAGTTTTACGTAATGCTGTTATTGGTTTGGCAATTATTTTGTCGGCTTACGCCATCACTATATTTGTTTTTAAAGTACTTGGTTATGACGCGTTTCCGCAGGGTCCGGTGGTTAGGCCTCCGGCGATTACCAATCTCTCTGGTTCGGGCGCTTTGGGCCGGGTTATTAAAGATCATTATCCGACGCGTGATCAAAAAGACGTTCCACGTAACACCAAAATTATTATTACTTTTTTTAAACCGATAGCTCTTGATACTGGCTGGATAACAAAAAAAGCCGAGGCAAGTAAACCACTGGGAAGTTGCAAAGATGATATTAAAGATTTTAAGACCGATTGTGATCAATTAATTTTATCTAGTTCCACTATTGATGTAGTTAAAATTACTCGCACTGCAGTAGGCAACACCTTTGTCACTACCGAAACGTCTATTAATGGCGCGGCGGTTTTGGCTAGCGCGGTTGGTGGTAAAATAGACACCATTGTTATTCGCCCCAACGATACTTTGGGTAGTCCAAGCGAAGATGTAATTTATAAGGTATACGTTGGTAGAAATATTAAATGGGATGATAGTGAAAATAATAATCCTGGAATTTTTGATGATTTTGTGGAGAAGACTTATTATTGGAATTTTACTTGCGGGACGATCATTGACTCCAATCCGCCTTATGTGGTTAATGTATTTCCGGCGGAAGATCAGGTTGAATTTAAAAATACCGAGGTGCAAGTAATATTTAGCGAGCCGGTTGATCCCACCGGAATTCAAGGTTTGTTTACCGCCACCAGTAGCGGTGGTGTTAATTATTTTGCTTTAAATGGTAATAACGCGTTTTTAAAAATAACTCCCGAGATTGGATCGTTTGCCGCCGGTGAAGGTTTTCCTTCGGGCACTGTGAAACTCACCGGTAATTATCGCATGCTCACTTTTACTCCGTCGGCCGTATGTGGCACCAATGCTTGTGGTAAGCCGATGTATTGTTTGCCCACTCCCTTAAATACCACCTCTACTTATCGTATAATGTTAAAATCAGCCCGTACTATTGCCGGTGAAGGGGATGTTAATTTTGAGTCCTTGCCATTCACCGGTATTAGTGATATGGCCAGTAACGCTTTGGACTCTAGCTATAAGCCCGATGGTTCCGGTAAAGTGGGCCCACCCAACAAAATAGTTAATGTGGCTTCGGTTGAAACGCCGGTATTTAATAATCAATTAACACCTGATAACTATTGGTGGAGTTTTAAAATAAAAGATGAAATGGATTTAGTTTCGCCTTATTTGCGTCAGATTGTACCGGGTTTGGACAAAAATAATGTGTTAGCCGATCAAAGATTGGCGATGGTGTTTTCCAAGCGTATGCGTGTGGAACCGCTTTATAATATTGCTATCACCGAACATCCATCACCGGAAGAGCGTTGTGCAGGTAGAGCTGGTTGTATTGCCATTCCTCTTTGGAAAGTGCCGCGCGCTTTGGCTTTTGGTGTGGCTGCTCCGGGAACGTCAGACAGATTTGTCACTACCACAGTAGATATCGCTCACGGTTTATTTCTTAAAGAGTTGCGTCAATATTATTTACCGGAATTGACTTCGGATATTGAGGATGTTGGATTCAATTGTTTTTATCCGGGGCTTGGTCCGGGTGGAGATGAAATTCCGTTTGGTCATACTAATGGCAGTGATGTTTCTCGTATTTGTGATCAAGTCAACGATACTTATTGTTGCGACGTTGTTAAAGCTTCTTTACCAGAGCAATATAAGGCCTATTGTTGTAATGGTGAATCAAATTATTCTAGTAGTGCTGGAGATCCAGTGCAATTTAATTCCACCACTTGTCGTGATATGGTGGGAGGGGATAGTTATAGTCCACTTCAATAATAACTAAACATTGTGCGTAAAATAAGTTTAAAATTAATTTCTTTATTATTTCTCTCAGTCATTGTTATTGGCGGAGCGGTTTTGTTGTTTCCTTTTGTCAGCGCCGCCCAACCAGCCGATTCTAGCGCGATTACCACCGGAGATTTAGGAATTAACTACGGTGCCTACACTGGTCTTTCTGAAGGTGACATCCGAATTACGATTGCTAATATTATTCGGGCATTCTTGGGGTTACTCGGCATTATTGTAGTGGGGCTTTTAATTTACGCCGGTTACACTTGGATGACCGCCGGCGGCGATGATGAAAAAATCAATCAGGCAAAAAAGATTATTCGTAACGCCGCGATTGGTTTGGTTTTAATCTTATCGGCTTATGCTATCACCAGTTTTGTAATGACCAGATTACTTGCGGCGCAGAGTGGGTATTTGCCACATTGTTACAATACCGCATGTGATGGCGACGAAGCTTGTTTAAGCAATAGTGGTTTACCAATTAATTGTGGCGGTTCGTGCGCGCCTTGTACTGTTTCTGGCGGGGATTATAATTATTTGTATCTTCTTTCTACTACTAAGGGCGATGTTTGTATTCGCAATGTCGCGCCTCTGTTGGTTTTTAATCGGGGTGTAGATATTGATAGTTTGAATGATAATGTAAAGATTTATAATCATGAAAATAAAATCGTGGAGGGAAAATGGTCGGCTGGTGAAAGTTCCGAAGTGGCCAAATTTGTTCCTAGCGCTACTTGCCCCAGCCCCAATGCCGGTTTATATTGTTTAGAAGCAAACGCTACTTATACCATTAAGTTTGTTAATTCCAGCCAGATAAAAAGCAGTTATGGCAATTTATCTTTGCGCTGTTCCGATAGTCACCCGTGTAATAACAGCGAGTTTAGAACTGGCGGTAGCGTGGATATTCAAAATCCCAGCGTGGAAATTACTAATATTAGAATTGATACCGACGATTTTTTGGTGCCGCCTTGGAGTGGGCTTACTAATAGTAATGTAATAGTTACTGTTAGTTCCAGTGATGAAACCGCGGTGCAAAATTCCATGTTTTACGCTCGAGGTTATTTGGTAAGTTCTACCAATTTTAGCGGTTGTCAAAAGCAAGTTACTACCGATTTTATTTGGGATACCAATACTTGGCGCGCCGGTAAGTATGATGTGCGGTCAGTGGTTTATGATTATGCCGCTCATTTTGGTCAACATGCCACTTCCACCGTTTTATATCCGGCTCATTGTTATAATTATCTTATTGAAGATGGCACTAATAGTACTATTAATTTAGGAGAAAAAAGAAATATCATGCCAGGCGGACCGCCCCAATGTGGCGGGGAGTGTGGTGGCTGCGACGGAGATCCTTGCGGTAGTGATGGTGATTGTTCATCGGGCATGTCTTGCGTTGCCGGAGTTTGCGCCACCAAGATGCAAATTACTAATT
Organism: Candidatus Magasanikiibacteriota bacterium; assembly: GCA_041678665.1. Taxonomy (GTDB): domain Bacteria; phylum Patescibacteriota; class Patescibacteriia; order Magasanikbacterales; family GWA2-37-8; genus GWA2-37-8. The sequence continues at coordinate 33,740 of JBAYNU010000008.1, read as the reverse complement.
TTTCCCCAGCCTCTACCACTCCCGGTAGTTTTGTTTCCATATTCGGTTATTTTTTTGGTGATGAGCCGGGTCGAGTGTATTTTGCCAAAACCACCTCTTCACCTAATCCCATTAATACTTCTACCGAATGGGTAGAAGCCAGCATCGCCAATTGTGGCTCCGGTTTTGATAATTGGCTTCCTTGGCAAATTATTGTTGAGTTGCCAGCGTCAGCAACCAGCGGCGCTATTATGGTGGAAACTGCTAGCACCAGTGTCAAAGCTACTCAAACCGACACTACCAAGGATAGTTGGGGACCGTCACTAAAAGATTTCGGTGTGGTTCAAGGAGAAGTTAACCCTAGCTTGTGTGGTATTAGACCGGAGGCTGGTTGGCCGAGCGATTGGACTACTTCTACCGGTAAAAGTTTTGGTGTTAAAACAGGCGCAAGTAAATTGGTTTTTGGCATCGGTAAAAATGCTTCAGTTAATAATTGGACGAATTCCAGTATTATCGCTAAAGTGCCTGCCACTGTGAATGAAGGTCGGGTAGGAGTAAAAGCAGTTAGAGGTGATGGTGTTAATAGTAATAGCGTATTATTTTTGGTAAAACCCGGCACCCGCGCTGATACGCCGTTTATAGAAAGCATTAGCCCGCCTGAAGGCGCGCGCGGCGAATACATCACCATTACCGGCAAAAATTTTGGCAATAGTATTGGTCAGGTGCGTTTTTGGGATACCCAAGAATCACAGCTTGTTTCCGGAGATTTTTCCAGTTTTCCCACTGAATGTTCATCCGATAAGATTTGGACCGACACGCAGATTATTGTTAAGTTTCCATCATCAGCCGAGCATGGTTTTCTTAACAATCATTATCAAGTGCAAGTGATTACCGCCAAAAATAAATTTAACGAACTTGATTTAGAAAAAATTTTTACTTTGCGTGACGGTCTGCCTAAGCCCGGTATTTGCGCCATCACCCCCGCTATCGGTCCGATCCCATTTAACGGCAGCAGCACCATGAAAATTGTTGGGGAATATTTTTTACTGGGAGAAAATCAAGAAGTTAGTTCCGGTTTGTCGGCGTGGTGGACTTTTGATGATACTAATACCGAAGGTGGCAAAATAACTGTCAATGATAGTAGTGGAAATAATAATACCGCCATCCTTAGGCCGTTGGGAGGATTGTCTAATCTTTTGGGCGAAAATAAAGTTTTGGGGTTACTTGGTGGAAATATATTTTTGCCAACCAGCGGTTCTTTTTACCTGAATAATAATTTTTCTTATTCTTTATGGGTAAATTCTAGTTTTATAAATTCGGCTACTTTATTGCAAATGCGTGAGCGTAGCCATTTATATGTAGAAACCGGCACCGGCGTGCCGTATGTTGCTTATGCTTATTTTTATCAAGATCCTTCTACCACTACCGAACATCTTTTGGCGCGCGAGTTAGGATCCCCGATAACCACCGCCATCGCCACTGGAACCTGGGCGTTGGTAACAGTAGCCAAGGATTCTAATAGCGGTGTTCGTATTTATATTAATGGTGAATTAAAAGCATCCGATAGTCGTTATAAAGAAAATATTGTTTTATTACCGGGCGCGGCGGTTGGTGCCGGATTTGACACTTGTGTGGATGGTAATCCTGAAAATTGCACAATGAATGGTCGTTTTCCCATGAGCGTAGATGATGTTCGTATTTATAGTCGTTCTTTAACTAGTTTTGAAGTTAAGTACTTATATAATACCACCAAACCTTTGGGCGGTAATTCTACTGCGGTAGATTCAACTGATGCTTATTTCTGGCGAGTGGGTGCAGTGGCTGGGAAAAATGCTGTAGAGGGGCGTTTGGCGGCGGCTCATGATTTATCTTACGATTTACAAAAGATAGGGACAGTTTTTAAATTAAATGTTGTTCCGCCTGTCAGTACCCAAACCGGTCCGGTGGTTATTCAAAGAACCATTGATGGTAAGATTAGTAATCACATCAACTTTACCAAATGGGATTGCGTGGAGGCGGGTAAAAATTTAAAGCTACCCGGTGGTTATTGCACGGTCGAAGATACCCATTGTTGTACTACTGGCGCGGACGTTGGTTTTTGTAAGAATCAGTGTGACGGTGAATTGGTTTCCGCCGGTTATTTGTGGCGTTTTTGCACTCAAGATATTCCCGAATTACCTTATGTTATTGAGCGTTGTAATAATGATACTGAAAATGGGATAGGATTACCCACACCTTCACCCGCCACGATGTGGAATAATTTTTCTAATGGTGACGCTAGTAATGTTTGTCGGGGGGCGGCGATTACCGTGGAGTTTTCCACTTTAATGAATCCCGATGATTTGGCTACTACCACCGGCAGTTATCACAAAAATGTCAGAGTTTACGAATGTCCCGCGAGTGGTTGCAATAAGCTTTCAGAAATGAATCAAGTTACCAGCACAAATTTGGTTTTTCAAGTGGCGGCTGGCAAAGGTGTGGCGGTGAGCACTACTTGCATGGTTAGTAATAATTATTTATATATTACCAATAAAAATGGCTGGAAGGATAATCAAAATTACCAAGTAATTTTGATGGGTGGGGATAGTGGTATTCACAAATTACCAAATTGGCAATACGATGGTTGTGGTTCCACTTCTACTCCGGCGCTTTTTGCCAGTCGTCCTTGTAATAATCTCGTGCCCGGGTCGGCTTACTGTTTTGATTTTCGTACCGATAATCGGCAGTGTGGATTGCGTCAGGTGGTGGTAACACCATATCGCTATTGGACTACTTATTTAGAAAAAATAATTTCTTACCATTTTTATAATCAACCACCGATGCCGGTTTATTATTTTGGTCGTGGTCTTTCCGATCAGCGTTGTATTATGATGGATATGAGCGGTTATAATTGGTCTTGGCAGTCAAGCAGTACCGAGTATGCCGGTATTTCCGGTCCGCTTTATGGCGAACAAACCACAGTATCATCATCTGCCAACACTGTTAATATTGGCTTAACCAATCCTGATGACGCGGTTAATATCAACGCCACTGCAGCCACCTCTAGTATAGTTACTACCACTAATCCTTTGGGTGTTTTAGAGGGTGGATTGGTTGAATCTCGTAAGACCGGTCAAAGTCCATTGACGATTGATTTATCTCATCCCAAAGTGGTGGATTATTGGCCACGTTGTCAAGAAGTTTGTCCTGAGGCTGAAGTGGGGGCGCGCTTTAATATCACTATGTCGGATTGGAACGTTAAGGATGGCAGTAGTTTTGTGGCGGCTGTTCAACAGTCGGTACAGTTGTTTAAATGTGTTGATGAAAATTGTAGTAGCACTCAGTCTGTTTACTTGGCGCAAGGTGGTGGTGGCGATAATGGTGAAATTCATTTTAAATCCAATGCTGTACCGGCGCATACTGTTTTAAATATTTATAATAATTTAAATAACTCTTTGCCATTGGCGACCAATACCGTTTATAAAGTGGTGATATCAGCCAAAGTTTCGGAAAGCATGGTGTCATCGTCAGATCAGGTTTTGTGGGGAGCCAAAAATTCTAATTTTAGTCAACGGGGCTGGCCTTACAACGAACAATTTGTTTGGCGTTTCAAAACCAAAGCCACGCGTTGTCTAATAGATCGAGTAGCGGTAGAGCCAACTATTTATTGGGCAAATTTTGTTAATGATCGTCAGCTATTTTCGGCGCAACCATATTCTACTCCGGATTCTTGTAACACTTATGGACAAAGATTGAACCCATGGAGTCAGAGTTGGAATTGGGAATCCAGCACCACCTCGGTAGCGACGGTTTCTACTTTTTCTACTAAAGGCAGTAATCCCAATTGTACCTCCAATTGTTTGCGTAAAGGTAGCACTATTCCTGCTGGCGCCAAGCTAAATTTTGCTTTATGTGGCAATGGTATTTTAGAAGCAGGGGAAGACTGTGATATTGGTAAAAAAGATGAAAATAATAATTTGGTTGAAACCGGCAGTAGTTGTACTCTCAATTGTTTGCGTCCGGGTAATTTTATCGCTTCATCGACGCTAGTAGTTTCAACTACGCAATTATTGGATTTTGGTGTTTGCGGTGATGGCGTGGTATCCACGACCATTGGTGAAGAATGTGATCCTAAGGCTGTGGCAGGTGTTGATTCCCAAGGATGTTCATCTGTTTGTCGCCATACCGGATCGGGTAATACCGCCAATCCAGCCGATCCAGACCAATCAATTTGCGGTAATGGTATGGTTGGTTGGGGAGAAGAATGTGATTTGGCGATTGGCAGTGATGTTAATAATTTTAAATCTTCATTAAATTGTTCTCCTAGCTGTATTCATTTGGGTTCGCAGATTGATATTACTTGGTGTAGCAATCATTGGAGTGATCATCAAGCATTGGGTTATCCCGATAGCACTTTTATTGCAGCTTGTAATACCAAAGTGAGTGTTTGCGGTGATACTCAGTTAAGTGCCGATGAAGACGAGGGTTGTGATGGGGCAGGGGGGTGGAATCAAAGCGCTTGTAATCGTTGGTGTTTGAAAAATAAAGGTGATAGTTCGTCCGATAATGTTATTGTTAATAATTGCGCATCCAATCCCATGCCTGCTGGTTGCGATTCCAGTCGATCACACAATGGTTCCAGCTTGGATTATTCTATCCCTTCAGTTTGCGGTGATGGCATAGTTGGTTTGGGAGAAGATGCTACTTGCGAAAATACTTCACAGTTTGTAAATACGCGCGCCAATTGGACTGATAGCAATGGTAGTCATGTTTGGATTGATCCTTGGGCTCTGGCTATTGGAGTAGGGTTAGACACCAATCCAATTTATTTTAGTGATCGTTTATATCAGATTACCAATATCAAGGCGTCTACTAACATGAATACGCCATCTTCGAGTGTGGTCACCGGAGAAAATTATCGTGTGGACGGTGAAATTAAATCTGGAGTTGGTAAATTTGTCATTCCCTGCGGGTATACCAGTGACGAAGAATGTAAACAGTTTGGTGATGATTATGCCTTATCGGAAAATTCTTGTTGTTATCCACGGCCAAAATTAACCAATGTTTATCCGGGTGGCACAGCCGTTATTGGGCACTATTTGAATCCCGGTACGGATTTACCGCTAAATCCACCGGCGGTGATGGAAGATGTTTGTCCCAATACTCTTATTGAAGCTAAGTTTAATCAAGTTATCAATCCCACCACCTTGTCTGGTAATGTAATTTTGGCGCGCGGTGTTGGTAATGATAATCCGGCGTTTGTTCATAGCGCTTATTTTACATCCAGCTCAGTGAGCTTTGGTTATGTTACTGCCGCCAATACTTTTAAAAAGATTCAAATTGTTGGTAATTTTGCTTATGTAAGAGATGGTAGCAACTCAGGAGTAAAAATTATTGATATTATCAATCCTTTACGTCCGGTTATTGCTTCGGTTTTGAATAAAGATCCTGATGACAATCCTTTGCCCAAAGAAGATTTTTATGTTGATTCCAACCGTCTTTATATGGTGGGCGGCACGGTGGGCGTGTTAAAAGTATACGATGTTTCCAATCCTTATTACCCTGCGTTCTTGGGTAGTATTGGATCGGGATACAATGTGCTTTTGCCCAAACCAAAAGTGGTGGTGGGAAAAGGGGATTATGTGTATGTTGCTAGCTATAATAGTTGTAGTGGTACCAATATTGTTCCGCCGGTAGAAGTTTTTGATATGAGTAAATTGCCGGCGATTACCAAAGTTGGATATTATTATACTCAAGCGACCACTACCCCTGGTTGTTTATGGCCGAGTAAAATGTTGATTGATGGTAGTTATTTATACATTTTATGGGGTGGTAATACTTTGGAGATGGTAGATATAAGCAATCCGACCGCGCCTAAATTGGTAAAATTATTTAAAAATGGCGATGGTATAGTTCCTAGTGCCAGGATTTACGACTTTGATGTAAATGATGGCAAGCTTTACATTGCCAACGTGGACGTTTCCGGTATGTCTAATGGCATTGTGGTGGTAGACGTGGCTTCGGGTGTGCCTGCTTTGTTAAAAGTTTTACCTGTTTCCAATGAGCCTGGTAAGGTAGCGGTCAAAGGTAATCGTTTATTTGTTTATTCTACCGGTTTAAATGTTTTGGATATTTATAATGTTGTAAATCCTGCTTCTCCTACTTTTGTTACTAGTTACCCAATAGATAAGGGTGGAGTAAACACTAATGCGGTTGAAAGTTTAGCGGTGGATAATAATTATGTATATTTTTCCGGTAAATTAATCAATAGCGTAGATCGGCGTTTTAATGCCCTTAGTATCAGTAGTATATTTAATTTTCAAACTGCTTCTGGCATTACCAGTCCTACTAAAATTTTCGTAGCCGATAATTATGCTTATATATTGGATTACAGTCAAAATTTGCGGTTAGAAATTTTTGATGTAAATGATCAATATAATCCGGTTTATTTAGGCGCAGTTACCAGCAATACAACCGCTACCATCAAAAAAAGCGGCGGTTTGTGGGTGAAAGATAATTTGGTTTATGTTGCTTCCAACGATACTTTTTGGGTGATTGACGCCGCCAATAAAAATACCCCGGTAATTATTGGGAGTTATACTAGCACCACCTTGTTTGGTAATCCGATGGGCATCGCGGTCAAGGGTCAGTATGCTTATATTGTGGATAATCAAACTAAGGCGCTGGTAATAATGGATATTAGTTCTTCCACTGCGCCTACTCCAATTGGAACGCTAAATTATATTGACTTTGGAGAAGTCAAATTGGAAAATCCACAGTCAATAATAGTAAGTGGTAATTATGCTTTTATCGGTCTTAATGCTGGCGAAGAAGATGGTGGATTGGAAATCGTGGATATTTCCGACCCAACTAATCCAACCCATTATTTATATTACGTAGATCCCAAAGGACGCTTAGCCAGTAATGTCCGCGCGTTGGCTATTAAAGGTCAGACGCTTTTCGCGGTTGATAATACTTTGAAGAACGGTAGTGGTTTTAATGGTTTATTAGCTATAGATATTTCTAATCCGGCGGCACCCAAATTTTTGAGCGAAGTGGGTGGTATTGATTTTGCTGGTGCTAACGGAGTATTTGTTCAAGGTGGCTATGCTTTTGTCACGGTTTTGGATTCCGATAAATTATTAGCCATCGATATTTCCAATCCAGCTAAGTTAACAATCAGACAACCCATTGTGGCAGCGAACGGCGTAGGTGGAGTTACCTTGAATGATCCCCGCGGTATCTTTATTAAAAACGATGTCGCCTACATAGCAGTAGCCAATGGAGTAGAAATGTTGGATATCAAGCAGTTTAACAATACCGGTTGCGCTGGTGGTACCGACGTAACGAAACTTATTGCCGACGCTTATTTTTCTCCGGAATATCAAAATTTACCTTGGTATAAGCAATTATGGAATCGATTGGCTAATTTTGTAAAACGTATTTTGGGAATTGATGAAGCGATGGCTGTGGTTCGTCCCCAACCTTTGCGCTGGTGTGCCGGATTGGATCAAATCACCACCGATATTTATAATTATCCCAATTCCAATGGATCCGCCATCCAGATTCATTTATCCAAACCGCTTAATTTTTCTACTGACTATGCGGTGATACTTAAAGATGGCGTGCGCGACGCGCGCAGTATCAGCATTGGCACGGTAAGCAGTTCGCAGGGAATCAAACCGATTTATTGGCGGTTTATTACCGATAAATCAATTTGCGAAGTGGATAAAGTTACAGTGGCGCCGCCGGTAACTTCTTTCCAAAAATCTGGAGCCACATCCACTTTAATGGCGATTGTTTCTGATAATAAAAGCCGAATTATTCAAGCACTACCCGGGTATTATGATTGGGAGAATTGGTGGGGTCCGCAAAATAATTCTTATGTTAAGCTTGCCAATACTACTAGCTCTATTAATCAGATTGAATCAAAAAATCAAAATGGTGAAATTGACGTGCGCGATTCAGTAATAGTTACCAAAAATTTATACAGCTCCAATATCGGCATTCGCGCCACCGGCTATGGTCATGTGGTAGTGTTTTTATGCGAAAACCCGTGGCCGCCGATTGGAGAGCCGTTGAATATTTTTCCTTACGAAGATAAACTTGGTAATAATGATTATTTTGATGTTTCTAGTTCGGTATTTACCGGCGCGGCTATTGTACCGGCAGAGCAAGGCGGGGGATATTATAACTTTCGGGCGTATTATTGTATGGATAACGGTGTGGCTGGGAATACCAACGATGATTTGCCGGCGCTTTATCCAATCGTGCAAGTTTCTTCCACAGTGCGCACTAGTCTGGCCGAGCCGACTATCCAAACTTTTGCGCAAGCGGAGTCATCCCAGCGTGCTCTAGCGAGCGTTGACGATAATTATTTGTCGGCGGTTAGCAAAACAAGCGGATTTTTTGGTGGTTTAGTTTCACTTTTAGTTGATAATCGTTTGGTGAAAAAATTATTATCTCCCGATAGTGAAGTGGCTCTGGCGGCTGATGTTATTAAATCCGATAAATATTGTACCAATATTAATCCGGATGGTAGTGGATTTAGTCAGCTAGAAACTTGGAGGTGTACTCAAGACAGTGAATGCCCAGTCCGATTTTATGCGGGCGCGTGGGATGGTGTTGGATATAATGTAATCAATCCGGGATCCAAGAAACATTTATGCGAGCGGGTTATTTTGGGGGTGTGGTCGGTATATACTAAATACGAAAACGATATATATAGAGCGTATGCTTGTGATGCTGTTAGTGATTGTTCGGATGTGCCATTGGCAGCGGATTTTAAAAGATGTAATACTGAAGTTGTTTACAATACCAATCAATATTCTTGCCAAATTAAACCTAGTTGTGGCGACGGTATTCAAGCAGGAGCTGAACAATGTGATTTGGGTGATGCCAACGGCTCGGCTGGCACCGGTTGCGCCAGTGATTGTAGCTTTGCCGCAGTTACTTGCGGCGATGGTATTTGCGCTAGTGGTCTAGAAAACGCGCAAGATTGTCCGATGGACTGCAGTTCGGCGTATCTTAATGGCGCTTGGAAGCGATTCTTATTTCCCAACAATAAAAATAATGATATCATTGGCATTCAAATTTTTCCTAATTCCAATCATTTAACCGCTCGCCAATGGTATTCCAATATCAAAGAATTGGGTGGGCGTGAATTTACCGGCGCGATGCAGGACTTAGAAATTAAAGGTTATAATGCCGTTTCGGATGGTAATAATGTTTATGTTGATGTTTTAAATTATTCCACTACCACCAAAAGCGTGTATTCTTTAATTTATTTATTCAGCATTAACTCCGACGCGCAAGCGGTTACGCGTAAGATTTTTGATCAAATTATTACCAATATTGAATTTAATATTAATTTGTATAATGATAAATATTGCGTGGAGAATCCCGGTCAACCGCCTACGGCTTCTCTGGATATTCCTTGTGTTAGCGACATGGATTGCGACACTACGCGTTATACCTGTGCCGTTCAAGCCGACAAAATTAAGCGTAATTTTAAACGTTTGCGCGCTTTAAATCAAACTCAAACAGCTTTGGAAGATATTAATAATCAGGGCACGGTTTCTCCTAGTAATGCCATGGCTTGGTGGCAGTTTGATGAAACTTTTGCCAGTGGTACCGATAGTAATGTTAGATTATTTCCGGATTATCTGGGGCAATTAATTGGCAGTTGCGACGATAGTGGTGACGCTTGTCCTACTATGATTTCTACCGGTCATAATAAAAACGCGCTGTCTTTTGATGGAGTAAATGATAGTATCATCATTAATGATAAAAATAGTTTGGATAGTCCAAAATTTTCGGTGGAAGCATGGGTGAATCCAAACGGAGTGCAATCGTCGTGGGCGCGAATTTTGAGCCAAGAGAATGATGCGCGTTCTGAATTTGCTAAGTCATTTCAGTCGTTTGATTTGGAGTTTAATGACCAAAATAGTGTGCGTTTGAATGTATTTGGCACTCCCAGTAGTTTGACGGTAGATTCAGCGGTAACGGTTACGCCCGGTAAATGGAATCATATTGTGGCTACTTTTGATGGCAGTGTAGCCAAGCTTTATGTAAATGGCTCATTGCCAGCTGTCAATTCAGTTGAAAATTTAGTTATTAATACCAATACTCAGAATTTGGTGATTGGTAGGGCTTTGCAACCTGGTAATTATTATTATAAAGGACAGATGGATGATGTAATATATTACCAACGAGTTTTGTCGGCGTCCGAAGTGGCTACGCGTTTTTCCGGATCCGGTTCCAAGTATCCCGATCTCAAAGAAGGAACATTTTTGACCGGACAGACCATTAGTACTTGGCCTTCTTGGAGCGTTTTAGGTAACGCTTTGGGGGTGAATGTGGCAGTTGATCCAATTAATAGACTTGGCACTGCCGGTACTTGTTCTTCTTCTACTAATAAATTTTGTAATAGTGCCGATCCGGCTTTCAGCGCTTGTCCCATCGGTGAAACTTGTATTATTCACGATGCCGAAACCGGTTGGAGCACAGTGGGAAGAAGATTCAGTTATGCTTGCGCCCCCGACTCTTTGGCTTATCGTTATATTTATGCTACTTCTACCGGTTATCAAATGAGATTTAGAATGGAAAATCCGGGTTTACAAATTACCAATTGGAATAATTTCGTTGAAGATTTTGTGGATGTTGATCGGTTTAGTGATGCGGCGGTTGATTCGGCTTATGGAATTTGTACCGGTGCCGAAGAAATTAGCACTATCCAAAAAGGTTATTGTGGGGATGGTAAAGTAAATATCGGTCAAGAGGCATGCGATCCACCTGGGAGCAAGATTGAAGATCGCAGTGGCTGTATTTTGGGAGTGGGAGAAATCGAAATAAAAACTTGTAACAATTTTTGTCAGTGGTCGGCTATTACTACTTCCAGCTGTGGTGGTCAAGTGGTTAATACTTGCGGAAATGGCATTCTAGAATTATGGGCCGGCGAAGCATGTGACGACGGAAAATTATTGAATGGAAGTTATAATCATTGTAATGATTTTTGTAGCGCCAAAGTATCGGCGTGGCCACTTGGTCCGGGTTTTTGCGGTGATGCCACTACCACTCCCGGTAAAGAATTGTGTGATATTGCAGAAATAATGACCGGCACCACTGTTAGCGTGACTTCTGGTGTCAGATATTCTTTGGATAAAAATAAATCTTGCGGTTGGGATTGCCAAAGAGTTGGTCCGTATTGTGGTGATAGTATTACCCAAGGTGAGTTTGGCGAGGAATGCGACGGTAATGAGAGCTGTATAACTGCCGATGGTTTAAGCGGGGTGAAAGTTTGTGACAATAACTGCCTACAATTACCTCGTTCAGCAACTTGTATTGGAGGTAGTAATGACGGCACTAATTTATTAGGTGGTGTCAATCCGGAAGTCTGCAAGAGCGGTGGTGGCACTGATAAGCCGGTTAATTGGTTTTGTTCTTCTACCCAGTCAGCTGTTGCGGTGGCTACTTGTGGTAATGGTATAGTTGAGCCTAATGTCGGTGAGGCTTGCGACCAAAAAGATAAAAATGGAGTGGCTTGTAGCGCCAGTTATAACGTCGCTTGCCAGTATTGTTCCAGTGATTGTACGAATTGGATCGAAGTAAAGCCGATACAATACTGCGGAAATGGAATTTTGGAGGCCGATGAGATGTGTGATTATACAACCGATGGAAAAATTTATGTTTCCGGCAAGTTTAGCTCTTCTACTGAATTAGTGGGTGCTTACAGTACGAGTAATAAGGGTTATATTTTAAAAGATTGTTCTGACCAACCATCATCAGTGAACGGTGGGGCCACCTCTATTTCCTCACTTACTCCACGTAAGGGTGGTGATGTTAAAAAATGTATCAATCAGTGCAAGAGCGTTAATCAAAATTGCGTAACCTGCGGAGTTAATCGATTGTATGGTAAGCAATTGGAAATTTTGGCGGTTAATCCGCTTTGCGCCGGTAATCCGATTACCGGTTGCCTTCCGATCGCAGCTGATCCAACTTATAAAGATCGCACTTTAAATTTATTCTTTGCTAAAAATAGCAATGCTATTTATGGCAATGATCCTAATTCAGGCGATGGCTCGGTTTATCATGTGGCCGCTGGAAAAGCAGAGGGCACTAGTGCCGGAGGTGGCACTCGCCGGTATCGTTTCTATGAATTTAACAACTTACCAGTTCAAGCAGGGTCAACAGTTAGTGGGTTCGTTGTTACTAGTAAATTGGCAGAACTAATTACTAACACATTGTGTTCTCGCAGTGGTATTGTTTCGAACGAAGAACAACGTTATCAATTGGCGGTTACCGATGATCCGTTTAGCGGTCTTTGGAATAGTACTTTTAATAATTATGACCCCAAAGATCGGATTGATATTAATTTTACCGGCGATGCCGATTCCGATGACAATGATTTGTTTTTATCGCCCATCTTAAGCAAGAACGACGCAGAGGATGGATCATTTGTAGTCCATACGGGGCATAAGCCAGATACCACCCACATGCGTTCTCAAATTCGAGTGGTTTTGAGTTGGCGGAATTTAAGCAGTTTGTTTACTTTTAATCCTACCTTAGGATTTTATGATGGTAGTCAATATCAGGAGTTAGGGTTATCTGCGTTGCCAGCAGTATTAAACACGCTAACTAATTCTTATAATTACTTGTCAACCTCTTTCTCCAGTGATATTTTCCCAGTTTGGAAGCACAGTAGCAGTTGTTTTGAGGAGCCACATCGTTGTTGGCAATCTTTTACCATCGATCTTTCGGATAGTAATAATTCTGATAATATTTTAGGTCTGTATGTGCGTGGTGCCATTATTTCTAAGGAAGGGGAAGCGATTAGCGGAATTGCCGATCAGGTAATTTTACAGCAGTCTAATCCCAGAGTAGATATTTATATTCCTCAAGCAGGAAATAGATATTATTTTTCGCGTCCAGCCATCAGTTATTATCTCAAAGATGCGGTTGCTTCCGCTAACGCTAGCGCGCATTATTGGCATGTGCTTAATTTTAAACGAATTACTAAACTTCAAACTGCTACTTTAGATAACGCCGTTAGTTCAACTAACAAAGTGATTACTTGCCGGCCCCAAATTTTTGGGGCACCGTGTGAATAGAAATATATTAAGTATGAATTATTTTAAAAAATTTATTTTGGTCTTGGTTTTTTTAGGGCTAGCGGGTGGTATTTTTTGGATTGGTATTAAGATTTATAATAGTTTTTTGGTTGGCAATGATGGCGACATCCAAGTTGAGTCCCAAGCGCCTTTGAGCGCGGCGGATCAAAAATATCAAGCGGATTTAGCTCAGCAGGTTCAAGCAATAGCGGAGCATAAACTTACAGACAGTGATTTAGATGGTTTAACCAATGAAGAAGAAAGTAAATTGGGTACCGATCCTAAAAAAGAAGATACCGACGGCGATGGTCTCTTAGATGATCAAGAAGTTAATATTTTTCATACCGATCCCATCAAGCGTGATACGGATGGTGATGGAATCGGGGATAGTAATGAAGTTTTTGCCGGAAGTGATCCACTTAAAAAATAATTTAAATAATAATTTTTAATATAATTTTATGTTTGACGAAGTTCAACCCACCAATGGTCAAGTCGGCAGTCCGCCTAGTAATTTACCCAGTGAACCGCTAGATATGTTTGCTGGAGTGGATAACAGCGACACTGGGATGGCGGCACCGTCGATAACTCCAAGCGCCCCGGATGCTTTGGCGGCTGGTAAATTAAAGAAAAAAGAAGCTTTTGGAACAGAAAGTTTTTCATCGCCAGCGGTTGATCAGGTTTCCGGTATGGTTAGTCCGGTTTATGAAGTAAAAGGACCAATTTTGGGTAAAATTATTTTGTTTGTAGGCTTGGCGGTTTTGTTAGGCGGTATCGCTTTTGGCGGTTGGTGGATTTATATGCGTTATTTTAGCGGTTCATCTACGGTTGTTCCCACGGATACTACGACTGTTAACGAAGATGTTACTCCCGCCGATCAAATGCCGGTAGAGAGTGTAGTTACCAATACTTTGCCCGATAATACCGAAGCCACGATGCCGACCGAAGTTAATACCAGCAGTGATATTGGCACAGAGATAAATAATGATAAGATTTTATTTGGCGAGCAAGTAGACAGTGATCGCGATGGTTTGGATGATGTGCGCGAAAAAGAATTAGGCACCGATCCTAGCAATGTTGACACCGATGGCGATGGATTAAGCGATAACGACGAAGTAATTTTTTGGAAAACCGATCCAATTAAGTTTGATACTGATGAAGATGGTTATAACGATGGTCAAGAGGTGCGCGCCGGATATAATCCATTGGGCGCCGGTAAGTTGACCACTGATCAGGCGCCCGTCACTTCGACCGCGTCTGTTGATGCCACTACTTTATAAAAGATAACTTGAGGAGGAAAATTATGTTTGGCAGAAAAAAAATTGAGGATAGCCCGATGGCGGTAAAAGTCCATACTATTCCGATGGAATTTTACGGCGGAGCCAATCCAGTTGTTAAATTTAAGAAAGTAGAAAAAGAAGTTGCGGTTGATTCCGCTAACCATGTTTTGACGCGTGCAGAAAAAAATTTATTACATCAAGCTACTGCCGTCGGTGGCAATAGAAAATATCATCCCGCTAATTTTTTTGCCAGCCAGAAGTTTTTGTTTGTCAGTATTGGTGTATTATTTGTAGTGTTTGTAGTAATGGCTGGGTTATATTATTATTTTCAAGAAAAGACCAACCAACCCAGTTCAACGCCTCCTGCCCCAGAAGTTATTTACGAGCCACCTATTGAGGTAGTAACGCCGGTAATTGTTCCAGAGACTTTACCCGAAACTATCACCACTACCGAATCGGTGGCACCGTTATCATTAGCCGAAGCGCCATTGGATTTCCTGTCAACTTTTTTAGGTGATGGCGTTGATTTGGATAAAGATGGTTTAACCGATTTGGCGGAAGAAGTATTTCGGACTGATTTGGGGGTGCCTGATACCGATGCGGATAACTATTCTGATAGCACCGAAATATATAATTTGTATAATCCGGCCGGTTTTGCGCCGGTAAAAATTATTGATTCCGGTTTAGTAAAAGATTTTAGCAATCAATTTTTTGGCTATCAAGTTTATTATCCCAGTGATTGGGCGGTTGGCATAGTGGACACCGATGAACGTGATGTTCTTTTTAGCACTTTGAATGGAGAAAATATTGAGGTACGGGTGTTTGATTTGGTGGTTGGGCAGACTTTTTCCGATTGGTTTACTATTCAGGCGTCGCGTGAAAAATTTAGTGATTTAACAACTTTTGAAAGCGCTTTTCAAGAAAAAGGGTTGCGTCGCAATGATAATTTGGTATATTATTTTTCTGATAATAATCATGTTTATGTAATTTTATATCACACCACCGATTCAGTATCAATAAATTATCGGTCGGTGATTACGATGATGGCGCGCAGTTTTCGGTTGCAAGGTAATACTGTTTCTTTGCCGATTCCGGTTAATTTGGAAAATAGTGAAACCTTAAATGATGCTGCCGTCGATGTTCAGATACTTTCGTCGGTCTCATCAACCGCTGACACTGATACCGGTTTCGCCTTATGATTGATGTTTTGTTTAATTCCGGAACTTTTAAAGCGTCCTATTTTAAAACAGTTGGTAGTTTTGTTCGCCGTCTGAGTCGATGGGAAAAAAAGATTTTAGGAGAGGTCGAAATAAATATTGTGGGGGATGAAGTTATCCAGATTCTTAACAAAGAGTATCGGGGTCAAGATAGGGTTACCGATGTGCTATCGTTTGCTTGGCAGGAAGATAAAAAAATTAGCAGTAAGTTATTAGGTCAGATATTTATTTGTTATCCACAAATAAAGCGTCAAGCCAAAGATTATAAAGTTAGCGTAGAATCCGAGTTCTATCGAATGCTTATTCATGGTCTTTTGCATTTAATTGGGTATGATCACCAAAATAAAGCAGATGCTTTAAAGATGTTCAAAAAACAAGATAGAATTTTAAAAAAATTTATCAATTAGTTATGTTGTTTTCTTGTCGGCGGTTTTGGCAAAGTTTTGGCGATGCTTGGCGTGGAATTCGTTTTGCTTTTAAAAATGAACAAAATTTTCGGGTACAAATATTTACTGCAGTGGCAGTTTTGGTACTGATGTTTTATTGGCCATTAAAAATTTGGGAACGAATTTTGTTGTTGCTTTTGATTTTGATGGTTTTGGGTATGGAATTGCTTAACACCGCTATAGAAAAATTTTCTGATTTATTGGTACCTCGCCTTCACCAGCAAGTTTCGATAATCAAGGATGTGATGGCGGCGGCTGTGCTTATCACTTCGGTGGGGGCGGCGGTAGTGGGCATGATTATTTTTTGGCCATATTTGGTAAAATAATAATGTTGGTGTATAATAGAGCGGTATTTTTAGATGGTAAATAAATTATTAGGTTAAGTTTTTGTAAAGGGGATTATGTCCGTTTTTTTATGAAAAATTCAGCGCAAAATTTAATTGTCGGTTTAGATATTGGCACCCACAACATTCGTATGGCGGTGGGTCAGCTTTATCAACCTGATAATCAAGCTGGTTTGCAATTGCAGCTATTGGGGGCCGCCACAGTAGAATCGGAGGGCGTAAACAAAGGAGTGGTAAGCAGTATTGAAGATGTGGTTTCTGCCATTTCCGCTTGTTTAGAGAGAATAGAGCGCTCAGTAGGCGTGCCGATTGATAGAGTTTGGGTGGGTATCAGTGACCCCCATATCATTACTCAGGCCAGCAAGGGTGTAGTGGCGGTATCTAGGGCGAACAGTGAGATTTCTGATGAAGATGTCAATCGAGCGATTGAAGCGGCCCGCACTATTTCTACCCCCCTTAATTATGAGGTTCTTCACGTTTTGCCTAAAAGTTTTAATATTGATGGGCAAACCGGCATTAAAGATCCGATTGGTATGACTGGAATTCGACTAGAGGTTGATACTCACATTATTTTGGGCTCTACTATTCAAATTAAAAATCTTACTAAGGCGGTTTACCGCACCGGCTTGGAGATCGAGGATTTGGTTTTATCGATTTTAGCAACCGCTGAAGCAGTTGCAAGTAGTCGGCAGAAGGATTTAGGAGTAGTAGTGTTGGATTTGGGTGGCGCTACTACGAGTATGGTTGTTTTTGAAGGAGGAGATGTGTTGCATACTGCCGTTATTCCCATTGGGTCCGAACATATTACTAATGATTTAGCGATTGGATTGCGTACCTCGGTAGATATTGCCGAGAAAGTTAAAATAGAATTTGGAGAATGTTTGCCAGATGCCGTGTCTAAGCACGATGATGTTGATTTGTCGGTAGTGGGCGGCGGCGAACGAGAATTTGTAAAACGTAAATATGTCAGTGAAATTGTGGAAGCAAGAGTGGAGGAGATATTTCATAAAGTTGACCAAGAGCTGATACGTATTGGCAGAAGCGGTCTACTGCCATCCGGTGTTATTTTAACGGGTAGTGGATCAAAATTATCCGGTTTGGTAGATATGGCTAAAAAGCAGTTACGTTTGCCGGCAATAATTGGCTATCCAATAGATTTTTATAGTGTTACCGACAAGGTTAGTGACCCGGGTTTTAGTGCGGCTATGGGGTTGGTGCGTTGGGGAAGTAATATGCAACTAAGCGGTGTTTATAGCAATAGTCAAAGAGGCCGATTGTCCAAAAAAATTGGTAGTGTAACTGGGCAATTCAAGGGTTGGTTTAAGAGTCTTATTCCTTAAACAGCACTTATACACATATCAATAGTAATTTTGCTTGACAGTGAAAGAGCACCATTATACACTATATAGCGAGGTAGACCTTCGCTATTTTGTTTCAAAGTATGAACACAAAAAGTGTTCATAATAAGTATGTTACTAATTACCATCAACAAAGTTTATAGCATCTAATACCTATAAGTTAATTATATGCCTCAAATCAAACCAGAAATGGAAACCTTTGCCAAAATAAAAGTAATTGGCGTAGGCGGATCAGGAGGATCTGCGGTTAACAGGATGTTGGCTGCCAAAATTAGGGGGGTGGATTTTATTGCACTCAATACTGATGTTCAAGCTTTGCACCACAGCGCTGCTCCGCATAAATTGCACATCGGTAAGAGTGTTACGCGTGGTTTGGGGGCCGGGATGGATCCGGAACTTGGTCGTAAAGCAGCCGAAGAATCACAAAATGAAATCCGGGATTTACTCAAAGATACCGACATGGTATTTATTACTTGTGGTTTGGGCGGCGGTACCGGTTCGGGTGCTAGTCCGGTAGTGGCCGAAGTGGCTCGAGAGTTGGGCGTGCTCACAGTGGCGGTAGTTACTAAGCCATTTAGTTTTGAAGGTCCTAGGCGTCGTGAGATTGCCGAAAATGCTTGGGATCAGTTGAGTAAAAATATTGATGCAATTATTACTATTCCTAACGATAGAATTTTACAAGTAATTGATAAAAAAACCACTTTGCTTGATGCCTTTAACATCGTGGATGATGTATTAAGACAAGGAGTGCAAGGTATCTCCGAATTAATTACTATTCCCGGTTTGATCAACGTAGATTTTGCTGATGTAAAAACCATTATGCGCGATACCGGTTCGGCATTAATGGGTATTGGTTTGGCGAGCGGTGAAAATAGAGCGGTTGATGCCGCTAAGATTGCTATTTCTAGTCCGCTTTTGGAATTATCAATTGACGGGGCGCATGGAATTTTGTTTACCATTACCGGCGGTCCGGATTTATCTATGGAAGAAGTCAACGAAGCCGCTCGGGTGGTTACCGGTTCCGCTTCCGAAGATGCCAAAGTTATTTTTGGTTCGGTGATTGACGAAAATATGTCCGGCAGCGTTCGGATTACTGTTATTGCCACCGGGTTTGAAGATCGACGCCCGATGGGCAATAAAGAAGAAGATACCGGATTTTTTAGTCTTAATAAATATACGCCCAGCAGTTTCGTGCGCAAACTTCAAAAAGAAGAAGACAGTGAAGAAAAAAAGTTTAAACAGTTTGTACAAAAAAATGTTACTCCGGCTACTCCTTCTAAAGAAGAGAGAAAAACGTCTATTGGGCATCAAACTCCGACTGCCCGTAATGATGAGGAATTGGAAATTCCCGCTTTTATTCGCAAGAAGATGGGGTCTTAGTGATTAGTTAAAAGTTATAAGGTTTTTGGAATTGTAGTATTTATTTGTTTTATAACTTTCAACTTTAAAACTTTCAACTTTTAACTTCGATATGCGTTGTCCAGTTTGTAATAATCGCGATACCGCAGTGGTAGATACCAGAGCAGCGGAAGATGGGTTATCAGTACGGCGTCGTCGCGAATGCGAAAAATGTCATTATCGTTTTTCCACCATTGAAGAAATGGAACTTTTAGATATAATCGTGGTAAAAGGAGACGGGCATCGCGAAAGTTATATGCGCGAAAAGATTGAGAATGGGATTCGTCGTTCGCTTACCAAACGTCCTTATTTGCAAGATAAGTTTCATTCTTTAATTCACGATATTGAACGTGATATTCAAAAAAAGAAAAAGCGTGAAATTAGCAGTAAAGAATTAGGAGAAATTGTCATGAAGCATTTGCGTATTTTTGACAAGGTTGCCTATATTCGTTTTGCTAGCGTTTATCGGGATTTTAAAGATGTCAGCACATTTGAAAAAGAATTGTCAAAGCTAAAAAAGAAGTAATTATATTATATGTTTCATCATAAGGAGCAATCATCTTCAAATCAATCGTCGGAAATTAAAAAAGAAGTTAATTTTAAATCTTCCCCACCGCCGATCGCGGTGGTTCCAAAGGAGTTCACTTTGAATCAAGTTGGTGAACTTTTAGAAAAGAATCTTAAGTGGTCACAAATAATTTACGAACAAAATCGTAAGATTAATCGTAAAATGTTGTGGTCGTCTATGGTTAGCTGGTTATATTTTATTATCATTGTCGCCCCAATTGTTTTGGCAGTTATTTTTTTGCCGCCGATAGTCAAAGATACCTACGATCAGTATCGTAGTATTCTGGGGAAAAGCGGTTCGGTGACAGACAAAGAATATACATCAGCTACTTTGAATCAAATTATTAATTTATTGCCCTTAGACGCCGCCAAAGAAGCGCAAGTTAAGGCTTTGCTTAAATAGTGCTGATTTAATATTGAAGGCAATTATTTCATATATTAGTTATGTATAAACACACCAAAATTGTCGCTACCATTGGTCCCGCTTGTGCTGATAAAGAAACACTAATTAAAATGATTGAGGCCGGCATGAATGTCGCTCGGCTTAATTTTTCGCATGGCACTTATGATCAGCATGCGGTTTTAATAAAAAATATTAGAGAGGCGGAAAAAATAACCGGTGAGCCGATAGCAATCATGCAAGATTTACAGGGTCCGCGTATTCGTTTAGGAATTTTGCCGGATGAAGGGGTGGTGCTAAAAACAGGAGAGATAATTACTTTTGATTTTGCTAGTGTAGAATTTAAGAGCGGTCGATTGCCAGTTAATTTTTCTGGCTTGGAAAAAGATCTAATTGCCGGCCAAAGAATATTGATTGATGATGGTCGTATTGAAACCAAGATTGTGCGCCAAGAAGGATCTTTGGTGCACGCCGAAGTAATGGACGGTGGTATCGTTTTTTCTCATAAGGGGTTGAATTTTCCTGATAGTATTTTGTCGGTTGAAGTAATTAGTCCCAAAGATAAGGCGGATTTAAGTTTTGGTTTGAATCAGCAGGTGGATATGGTGGCTTTATCCTTTGTGCGCAATGCTCAAGATATTTTGGATTTGAGGTTTCTAATAAAAAAATTACAAATTGAATCAAAAGCCGACCCGTTATTGTCGGTTGCGATAGTAGCTAAGATTGAAAGACATGAGGCGGTAGACCAATTGAATGAAATTTTGGAAGCGGCCGATGGGGTGATGGTAGCTCGAGGCGATTTAGGATTAGAGATGCCAGCCGCTGAAGTGCCATTGGTGCAAAAAAAGATTATTGATCAAGCTAATATTAAGGCCAAGCCGGTGATAGTGGCCACGCAACTGTTAGATTCAATGCAGGAGAAGCGCCGACCGACTCGCGCGGAGGTTTCGGACGTTGCTAACGCGGTAATTGACCACGCCGATGCTTTGATGCTTTCCAACGAAACTGCTGCCGGTAAAAATCCGGTACTGACCGTTAAAACGATGTCTGATATTATTGTGAGCACTGAAAAGTCGGCTTACGATGACACTAATTTACCAGCTAGACATAAACACGGCACAACGGTTGATATTGCCATTGCCGAATTATCGCGAGTTTTGGCCGAAGAAGTAAAGGCTAAGTTTATTTTGGCTGCTTCTTTATCCGGTGAAACCGGTAGATTGATTTCTCATGTTCGTCCTAATTTGCCGATCATGGTGGCCACTAACACCGTCATTGTTCAACGGCAGTTAAATTTATCATGGGGCGTTGTGCCGTTTATTTTGCCACCTTGTAAATCCATTGAAGAATTAGTGGAAAGATCAATTAGCTATGTGAAACAGAATAAGTTTGCCAAGTTAGGAGATAAGATGATTATTGTAGCCGGTGAACCGGTGGGGCAGGCGGGGAATGTGAATTTGGTGGAAGTGAG
This sequence comes from Candidatus Magasanikiibacteriota bacterium, assembly GCA_041678665.1. GTDB lineage: Bacteria > Patescibacteriota > Patescibacteriia > Magasanikbacterales > GWA2-37-8 > GWA2-37-8. The sequence goes on along the minus strand of JBAYNU010000008.1, from coordinate 12,195 downwards.
AGAAGTGAAATAACATTAAAGCATAAAAATATTAAAATAAAAAACAGTGAAACTAATTGTCTCACTGTTTTTTGTTTTAATGTTCTCGTGTTTTTATGATAGTGTCGGATAGAGTGGAAATTTTTTTGTCATTTCTATCACTTTATTTTTTATCTCATCTAGTTTCGTTTCGTTTTGCCAATTAATAATCGCTTCGTCAATCCACCCGGCAATTATTTTCATTTCTGGTTCTTTCATACCACGCGTGGTAAGCGCGGGGGTGCCGAGTCGTATTCCAGATGGATCCATTGGCGAGCGAGGGTCATCCGGAATCATGTTTTTATTCACTGTAATTCCGGCGGCATCCAAAGCGTGCTCGGCTTGTTTGCCGGTTACACCTTTACTTACAAAGACATCAATTAGAAGCAGGTGGTTATCAGTGCCACCAAAGCATAATTTATATCCCAGACGATTGAATTCCGTTTCCAAAATTTTGGCATTAGCTTTAATTTGACGGGCGTATTCTTTATACTCCGGCAGGAGCGCTTCTTTGAATGCTACGGCTTTGGCGGCGATATTGTTTTCGTGTGGACCGCCTTGAAAGCCGGGAAATACGGATTTATCTATTTGCTTGGCAAATTTTTCTTTACACATTATCATGCCACCGCGCGGACCACGTAGGGTTTTGTGGGTGGTAGTAGTAACCACATCAAAAATTGGGACGGGATTATTCATTTGTCCGCCGGCAATCAGCCCGGCGATGTGAGCGATATCCGCCATAGTCATCGCTCCGACTTCGCTTGCGATGGCTTGAATTTTTTCGTATTCAATTTCTCGCGAGTAAGCGCTATATCCCACCAAAATTAATTTGGGTTTATGTTCAATGGCCATGGCGCGTAGATTATCCAAATCAACCAAACCTTCGGCGTTAGTTTTGTAACGAATAAAGTTAAAGACTTTGGTCATGTGGGTAACCGGATGCCCGTGAGACAAATGACCGCCGTGAGACAAATCCATACCAAGGATAGTGTCGCCCGGATTGAGCAAAGCGAAATACACCGCGATATTAGCGGGCGCGCCCGATAATGGCTGAACGTTCACATGTTCGGCGCCAAAAAGTTGCTTGGCGCGATCAATACAAAGCTGTTCCACTTCGTCGATAAATTGACAGCCGCCATAGTATCTTTTTCCCGGATACCCTTCGGAATATTTATTGGTTAATACCGACCCTAGCGCTTCCAAAACCGCCGGCGAAACGAAATTTTCCGAAGGAATCATTTCTAACCCTTCTTCTTGGCGTTTTTGTTCGCGTTTGATGCTGGTGGTAATTTCCGGATCAAAGTTTTTGAGTGTATGAGTATACATATTTTAGTTGAAAGTTATAAAGTTTAAAGTTAAAAGATTAGAGTTAAATCATATAAAATAGGGGAAAACTCATTTAACGCTATCGTCAACAATGGGCTTAATGCGGTCAAAAATTGATAAAAATTTTTGACCTGTCATCCCGACCGAAGCGGAGGGATCCCTCGGCTATCGCTCGGGATGACAAATGAATAAACCCGGTATGAGTTTGGATATAGATAATATTGTAACAAATTTGTTTGATTAAGTAAAATTAACTTAATTTTTTTATCATATACCCATTTTCCAAGCGGTAGCCCAATTTTTTGTAATAATCTCTTACGCCTATTCCCGAAATTACCGCCAAGCGGTCGATTTTTTGTTTACGGCAAATTTCTTCGGCTTTTAACATTAACGCTCTTCCTAATCCGGTGTGTTGGATGTCATCTTTTTGTTTTAATGTTTTAATGTTTTTTTGCTTTAATGATATTAGTTGTCCGTAAGTATGGAGTTCGCGGATGAAGGCAGGATAAGGAGTAAAGAGTAAGGAGTAAGGATTAATACGGAGACGGCAGAAAGCGTAAACGACTTGACGCGTTGGGTCTTCGCAAGAAAGAAAGTATTCCGTACCGTTTGAGGCCGTGTATTTGTCTATAAATATTTTTAATTTTTGATATTTTATTTTTGATTTAATGTTGTGTCCCGCCTCCCTGCATCTCAAGCAATTACATTTCAATTTACGTTCTTTCATTTTTGCCTGTATTACTTGGCGCAGGTTAGTCATAATATTTCCGCCCATGATATGATGCGAAGGAATATCTCGAATCAAGCGTGATATGCGCACGTAGCGAGGGATGGCAGTTTTAATTTTTATTAAAAGCTCAATTAATTTTTTGTCGGAATAAGGTTTATATTTCCCTTTTTTTAACCATTGGTATAGTTCCGTGCCTTTAATTACCGTGCAAGGATAAATTTTAATCATGTCCGGTCGGTAATCTGGATCATCAAAGATTTTTAACATCATTGCCAAATCTTTTTGTGGAGTCGATCCCGGCAGTTGTGGCATCAAATGATAATCCACCTTAAAGCCATAATTTTTTAATAGGCGAGTGGCGGTTTTTACTGATGCGCTGTCGTGTCCGCGTTTAATAATTTTTAAAATTTTATCATCGGTAGTTTGTATGCCCATTTCAATGCGCGTGCATCCCAGTTCGCGCATGATTTCGACTGTGTTCTCGTTAATTAAATCCGGACGAGTTTCCAAAGTCAAACCAACAATACGATGCTTGGCGGTTTCGTTTTTTTTCTGTAGTTTTATTGTTGTCATCCTGAGCGTAGCGAAGGATCCCTTCGATTTACAAAGTGAAAGGGATTCTTCGACTCCGCCCTTTGGGCTTCGCTCAGAATGACAGCGGGCGGTATTCGCCGCCTCGAAGCATCTCCCAATAAACCAATATTGGTAATCCAATGGATACGCGTTCCAGCTCCCGCCTTTCACAATTAGCTCAATTTTGTCGGTCGGATGGCCGTTGCCCCTAAGTGTCTCAATTCGGCGCGCCACCTGCTCGTAGGGGTCAAATTTAAGCGTCAGAGCCCTAGCGGCGGCCGGTTCGTCGGAAAGGTAGCTTTTGGGCATCCGGGCCTCGTCGGGGCAGTAAATACACTTGCCCGGGCACTTCCAGGGCTTGGTTAAAACTGTGACAATCGCTACGCCAGAAAGCGTACGCACTCCGCGTTTAATTAGCATTTTTTCCAGTTGAACACTTTTGGTAATCTTGCCTTTTTTTAATAATTCGTGATATGCTTTGAGGAGATCAGATTTAGCAATGTCTCTATCGGATTTTTGCCCACGCAAAACATCGCGGCGGACAGAATCCATTTCGCGATTAGGATTTTTCAAATAAGACAGAATAATTTGTTGGGCGATATTCATAATTTAAAATGTCATCCCGACGAAAGTCGGGATCTGCTCCAATAAGTCGCGGATTCCCGCTTTTCCTAAGGGGATCCCTTCGGGACGCGGGAATGACAGTATTAGCATGAACAACAAGCAGGCACAAGCCATTATACATAAAACTCGGGATGATTACAACCGTATTGCGGCGCATTTTTCGGATACCCGTTATGATAATTGGACGGAGATAAAATGGGCAATGGATTATGCTAAGCCCGGTCAAAATATTTTGGATTGGGGTTGTGGTAACGGACGTTTGATTAATTTATTGCGTGATAAAAAAATAAAGTATTTTGGTCTTGACCAAAGCAGCAAATTGCTCAAGCATGGTAAGAATCGTTTTTCAAAAGAGATAAAAGCCGGTTGGGTGAAGTTTTTTTTGACCGACAAAAGAAATAAAAAGTTCCCAGTCGGTTTTTTTGATTTGGTCTTTATGGTCGCCTCGTTTCATCATTTGCCTGATGCTAAAACACGTCTGGAGTTATTAAAAAAAGTTTACAGTGAAATGAAAATAGGTGGTCGATTGATTGTTACTGTTTGGAATTTAGGAAGCGATTTTGCCAAACAGAAAGAATCAAAAGGTTGGCGTGAGGTCAGGGACAGCGACTTCATTATCCCTTGGAAAAATCCACAGGGGAAGGTGGAGGCGGAGAGGTATTATCATCATTTTTTCAAAGATGAGTTGGGTGGTTTACTAATTAAGATTGGATTTAAAATTGAACGTTTGGATTATTTTGATAGAACTACTTGGACGGATCAAAAGAGCGGTCGTAATTTGGTGGCGGTAGCAGTGAAGTTATAATTTAAAAATCAATTAAAATAAAAATACGGCCAGAGAAACTCTGGCCGTTGCTGTTTGTTACCGATGACGATGATGTTAGTCCTCCTCGTCTTCCTGAAAAGGTTTCCAATTCTTTTCGAATCGGCCACCTTCTTTGGTTAGCGCCCTAATGTGGGCGCATATTTTTCTTGTTCCTTACTCTTTATTCCTTATTCCTTTCGCTTCCGTACACCTTCTCCGTCTTTACCGCAATATCTTTCCAAGAGTAATGTTTAGCCACAGTTTCACGATTAGTATGGCCGGCAGAACTGAGCAACTTCGGTTGGGTTATTAATTCCGTAATTTTATTAGCCAAAGATTGTATGTCGGCGGTATTAAACCAAAAATGACTATCGCGAATAATTTCTTGATGCGCCGGAATATCCGATACCATTACCGCTTTACCAAAAGACATGGCCTCAAGCACGGATAGTGGTAAGCCTTCGTTTTCCGATGGATGGATAAATAATTTGGAATTAGCAAATAGCGCATTTAAATTTTCACCCTGCTCTACACCGGTAAAAACAATACTCTCATCTCCATTAGCCAAAGCGTATAATTCGTTTAAATAATTTTCATCTCCCTCTCCCACGATTACCAATTTTAAATTATTAGTCAGTTTGGGATTTTGCGCGCGTAAAGTTTTCCAAGCGGAAATCAGGTAATGAATGCCTTTACCTTTAATCACTCGGCATACAGTGAGGAGATATTGATCGGGGACAAGTTTCCATTGTTCCAGTCGGCCTTCATTTTTTGCGCCGTTCCAAACCGGCACGCCGTTGGGGATATAGGTAGTAATTTTGTGATATTGATTCAAACAATAATGATACAACCCGCGCGAGACGGTAATGGTGGAGTGGGGGAACAGGCAAATAAATTTTTCGCCCAAAGACAAAAAGCACTTAGCGATTTTGCCCCATTTATATTGATAGCGATCCATGGAATGAAAAGTCGCCACCACTTTGATGCGCGGAGCAATGAGGCGGGGGAGCCAAGAAATTAGCGAAGGACCAACGCCGTGAAAGTGAATCACATCCGGTTTTTGTAAAATGGCGTGGATAGTAGCGGTAAAGGTATGAGTAATAGCATCCAGATGAATGGTGTTAATGCCGGCAGTGTGGATTATTTTGATATTTTGATATTTTTTTACAGATTTAGGAGTATACCAAGCGCGCGCGTATACCAAAATTTCATGGCCCATTTTGGTCAGTTCTTTGGCGAGTTCTTCCACATGACGTTCAACGCCTCCCGATGTCGCCGGAATGCCTTTTTGTCCAATCATCGCTATACGCATACAATGTATTTAAAACAGGTAACTATAGCACATTTTGATACTTTTGTCAAGGGCTATCAACCCTGTCTATTTTTTGGTATAATATAATCGCGAATCTCCGTTTACTAATTTATATGAATTAGAATTGGTTATTCGTGTTGATTCCCACCAAAGGTGGGCAGGCGTGCGTAAAATTCGGGTTCTATGTATATCTCCATTGCCATTAGCGCTTATCTTATTCTGGCGATTGTGGCTATTTTAGATAAGTTTATTGTAGAAAAATCAGTGCCTCAGCCGGTGGTATTTGTTTTTTATTCCACCATTTTTTTATTTCCCCTATTTTTATTGGCGCCTTTTGGTAATGGAATGCCTGCGGGTGTGTTTGATTGGTCAATGTGTATAATCTCCGGGTTTGGGTTTTCACTCGCGCTGTGGGCTACTTATTTGGGTTTACGCCAGTGCGAAGTTAGTCATCTTGGACCGTTAATCGGCGCCGCTACGCCTTTTTTTGTTTTTTGGCTGAGCTTGGTTTTTTTATACGAAGCATTCACCGCTCGCCAAATTGGAGCGATTGTTCTTTTGGTTTTGGGATCAATGATAATTTCTTTTCAACAAAATTATCGACGCGGTTGGAACAGAGGAATATTATGGGGAGTATTAGCTGGATTATTATTTGCGATTTCGCACATTGCTTCCAAGTATATTTATGGGGTGTATGGTTTTGCCTCCGGTCTCATTTGGACGCGCTGGTTTATGGGGGTGTTTGGGGTTTTGCTTTTATTATCACCAGCGGTGCAAGCAATTTTTACCAAGTCCAAAAAAGCCGTTGACCGCGGACATTCAATGGGCAAGCAAATTTTATTGGTGGGGGTGAATAAATCTTTGGGGCTCTTTGGAGTGATGCTTGAACAATATGCCATCGCGATTGGTTCGGTAACGATTGTCAATGCTCTAGTGGGCGTGCAGTATGGCGCGCTGATACTTTTGGTAATGTTTTTGTCATTTTTTTGGCCGCGGTTATTTCACGAAGATTATACTCGATCGGAAATTGTGCAAGAAATTTTGGCGGTGGCGGTTATCGCGGCGGGGCTGTGGATGCTCATATAAAAATCCTAAATCCAAAATATCAAATTACAAATAAATAGCAAATTCAAAATATTAAATTCAAAACGATTTGGAAATTGCGATTTGGAATTTATTTGCGCAATTGCTGATTCGCAGCCATTTTTATAATTTTGAATTTTAGATTTAATTAAGTATGTTAAAAAAAATAGCGTTGCTTGTAATTATTATTTTGGCTATTTTGGTAATTCCTCACTTTATCACTTTCAAAAGTGATATGATTTTAGGTGTTTCATTTAGCGATCAGTATGCGCGTTATTTGGGTTTGGACGCCCGTAGTGTTTACCAAACAATTTTGAATGATTGGAATTTTAAATACATTCGCCTGTCGGCGCAATGGAATATTATTGAAAATAATCCCGACGATTATGATTTTGGCGAGTTAGATTGGCAAATGGATGAAGCGGCGGCGCGCGGCGCTAAAATCACTTTGGCGCTGGGGCAAAAAACGCCTCGTTGGCCAGAGTGCCACACTCCCACTTGGGCGCAAAACCTTTCTGATCAAGAATACTTTGCGGCGCTTAGCAAATTTATGGAGGCAGTAGTTAATCGTTATCGCCACCACACTGCGTTGGAAACTTGGCAGATAGAGAACGAGGCGTTTTTGTCGTTTGGCGCCAACTGTCGGCCTTACACACCCGCCAAGCTAGATCAAGAGATTGCCCTGGTGCGCGCGCTTGATTCCGACCACCCTATCCTTATTACTGACTCGGGCGAACTGTCGAGTTGGCGCCAAACCGCGGCCGCTGGTGATCTTTTTGGCACCACTATGTATCGGGTGGTTTGGAATAAGTTTTTGGGCTATACGAACTACGATTGGTTGCCACCGCTTTTTTATCGCGCTAAATTATTTTTTAATGGTCGTTCCGCCGCCACCGCTTGGGTGGTTGAGTTGCAAGCCGAACCATGGATTCCTGATAATAATTTATTTGATACTTCTTTGGTTGAACAATATAAGTCCATGAATATTAATCGTTTAACTAAAAATATTTCCTTCGCACGGAGCACCGGCATGGCGCGCGCCTATCTTTGGGGCGCGGAATGGTGGGTGTGGCTAGGGTCAAAAGGCGAAACAGCCATTCCTAATTTCATCCAAAATCTTCCTAAGTAGACTTTTTTCGCTAAAATCAGGAAATTCTTTGTTTTAAATTTATCTTTGATCGGGTTGACAGATTAAATAAATTATGAGAGGATAAATATCCTCGTTTTGTGGTAACATGTCGCAAAGAACAGTTCTTTCACAGTACGAAAATTGAAGATTAAAGTGTTTTTAAAAATTTTAAAAAAGAGGAGGGAATTATGGATGCAGCGGTGGTAGCGTTAATTTTTGTAATTTCTTTTATAGGGGCTATTATCGGTCTGGCCACAGGAATGGCCGATAAAGACCCGGAGGTAAAGCGCCGGCGCTTACAAGGGAAGGAGTAAGGTATGTGTTGTGTTAAAAGCTCACTCTGGCAGATGTCGGAGTGAGTTATTTTTTTAAAATGAGCTCGCACTTGATAGTAGTGGGGTTGACAAAAAGCCCAAAATGTGCTATAATGAGGGATACTTTTTGTATTTTATAAAAAAAATATGTTAAGAAAATCCTTTATTTTAGCCATTATTATCGCCGGCGCCTTTTTTGCCGGCAATGTCAGCGCCCAATCTACTTCCGCGGGCACCAATTATGTAGCGGTAACTTCCTGTGAGCAAGTAACCGATGGTATTAAAATTAGTCGCAATAAAGGCGCTAAATACATTTTGAACGATGGTTGCCGTGATTCCGGTTATGGTTTACGCAACTATACTATGACTTGTATTTCCAATACCAAATATAAGGTATCTTGGACTACCAAATGCGTGTCGGTTGATGATGAAGATCCGACCATATCTTTAATTTCTTCCAAGTCTATTTATTATAAGGATGAAACGGTAAAATTGACTGCCAAAGCCAAGGATAATGTAAAAGTGGCGCGTATTGAAATTACTGAATATGATCAAATTACCGGAGCGCGAAAAATAGTCAAAACTTGTTTGAACGCGAGTACTTGTCTCTATTCCGTCGGTCCATTTTATAATATTACCAATGGAAAATCTTTGACCTATCGCGCTTTCGCTTATGACAAAGCGCAAAATAGCGCTTATAGCGATTTAATTGTTAATATTACCGGAGTGCGCGTTGTAGTTGATAATATCGGACCAAATATTAATTTGATTGGCTGGGTAGAAAAAAATGGTTCATATAATATTGAAGTGAATGCTCAAGATGATTATAATGCTATTAAAAAAATTGAAGTGGTATTAGACGAGGCTTTGACTCCAGTTTTTTCTTGGCAAGACGACAATTCTCAGGATTTAAAAGTAATCAAACGTTATTTTGGTAATTTATCCGCCAGCGTTAAACACCGTTTTATAGTTCGAGCTTGGGATAAAAAAAATAATATCGGATATTCCATGCCTTTGTATTTGTATTACGAAAACGAAGAGCCGAGCGGATCTTATATTACCATGCGCGCGGATTCTACCGGTTCAGAAAGCGTTTTATCCATTGATTTATTTGCGGCTGATAGCGACGGCATCAAAACTATGGATATTTATTTGGGTGTAAATAATGAGACCGGTCGCATTCCGTTATTCAAAAAATGTGATTTAAATAGCACCGCCGCCACTGTTTATCTGTGTTCGGTGAGCATGCCGTTGAGGCTTTTTCCTACCGGCAATTATTTTGGGGTGATTACCGATAAAACCGGCTATATCACCACTACTTCCGTTCGGCATTATATCAACGGCTTATCGGTTGATTAAAAATATTTCAGTTTAAAGCCCGTCCTAATTGTGACGGGTTTTTAATTATCGATTGTTGACTTTTTTATTGATTTAAGATATAATTTTTTTGTTTTAAGGGTGTTTAGCTCAGTTGGTTAGAGCATCGCGTTTACATCGCGAGGGCCGCAGGTTCGAGTCCTGCAACACCCACCAATGCTATTGGCATTTTTTTATTTTTATGATAAAATTAAATTATAAAAATATGGATGAACGACCAATAGTACTTCATCAAGGAGTTTATAAAAGAGTTACCTCCATGCCCGGAGCGATTTTTATGATTACCGGTATGACGATCGGCGCGGGGGTTTTGGGGTTGCCTTATGTGGTGGCGCAAGTCGGTCTTAAAGTTGGCTTGGCTTATATTTTGATTTTAGGGTTGGTAATGATGTCGTTAAATTTAATGATTGGCGAGATTGCCGTACGCACCAACGAAAAATTACAATTGCCTGGTTTTGCCGGTAAATATTTGGGTCCATGGGCCAAATCCATTATGTCTTTGGTGGTTATTACTTCCGGTTTGGGTGTTCTTTTGGCCTATATTATCGGTGAGGGGCAAACCATTGGAGCGCTTTTGGGTATCGATCCACGTTATTGCAGCATTGCCTTTTGGGCACTAGGAGGTCTTTTGGTATGGCGGGGGTTGCAAACGGTAAAAGTGGCGGAGAAGATTTTTAGTCTACTGGTCATGGCGATTATTGCCGGACTATCGATACATTTTTTACCGGATTTCCAAATCGCCAATTGGGAATTTTTTGATGTTTCCAAAATATTTTTACCATTTGGCGTGGTGCTTTTTTCTTTGCACGCTTCACCGGCGGTGGTAGAAGCCCACACTCTTATGCCCGGCAGTCAAAAGCATTATCGCTATGCGGTAATTATTGGCACTTTGGTTCCCACTATTTTGTATATGTTATTTGTGGCCGCGGTGGTTGGTGTAAGCGGACTTGATACCACTCAAATTGCCACCATTGGTTTGGGTAAGATTTATGGTGGTTGGGTGATGATTGTGGGTAATTTGTTTGCTATTTTGGCCATGGGCACAGCTTTTATGGGGATGGGAGTAGCGCTTAAGCAAATGTTAGTTTGGGATCACAAAGTCAATCACTGGTTGGCTAATTTGTTGGTAGTGTTTTTGCCCTTGTTTTTATTTATTTTGGGATTAAATAATTTTACCGCGATTCTAGACGTGGTGGGAGGACTTTTTATTGGCATCGAAGCGGTGCTAATGGTAATGGCTTGCTACATCGCCAAACGTAAAGGCGATCTGGGAGCGTCGCGTTACGGGCTTCATTATTTTTGGTTAGCCGCCATTCCGGTATTAATAATTTTTTCTTTATCTACGATAGTAAGTGTGATTAATATAGTAAGATAACACTGGTGTTGATAAGTAGTTTTTCGCTTCTTGCGTTTTTATGGCAAGAGTGTATAATATTTTTAGTTTGAATTATTGAAACGATTTAAAATTTAATTTAGGACGGTGTTTATTATCGGTTGGTGTGGGTCGATTACTCATCGATAATTTCCTTCCGTCTCTATAATTTTTCACACTGTTAATCAGTGGGGATTATTTATTAAAAATATGTCTGATAAATACATTTTTACGTCGGAATCCGTGACTGAGGGGCATCCGGACAAAATTTGTGATCAAATTTCTGACGCGGTTTTGGATACATTAATAGCTCAAGATCCACATTCCCATGTGGCGGTGGAGAGTTTTACCACCACCGGTCTTGTAATTGTGGGTGGTGAGGTTACCACTAAGGGTTATGTGGATGTGCAAAAAATTACTCGGGAAGTGTTAAAAGACATCGGCTACACCGATCCCGCTTATGGGATAGATTTTGATCATGCCGGTATTTTGGTTTCCATTCACGAGCAGTCACCCGATATCGCGCAAGGTGTGGACAAAAATAAAGTGGAAGAGCAGGGCGCGGGCGACCAGGGACTGATGTTTGGTTATGCTTGTACTGACACCAAAGAATTAATGCCGTTGCCAATTATGCTTTCGCATCAATTGGCGCAGAAGCTAGCTGAAGTGCGCAAAAAGGGTGTGCTTAAATATCTACGCCCGGATGGCAAGTCACAGGTGGCAGTGGAGTATGTAAATGGCAAACCAACGCGCTTAACCAATGTAATTATCGCCGCGCAACACGATCCGGATGTAAACATAAAAAAATTACGCGCTGATATTCTTGCCAAAGTGATTAAACCGGTTTGCGGAAAGTATATCGATAAAAATACCAAGTTTTATGTTAATATGACCGGGTGGTTTGTCATCGGCGGTCCACAAGGCGATACCGGTCTTACCGGACGTAAGATTATTGTGGATACCTATGGCGGTATGGGTCGGCATGGCGGTGGTTGCTTTTCCGGGAAAGACCCAAGCAAGGTAGATCGCAGTGGCGCTTATATGGCGCGTTATGTGGCGAAAAATATTGTGGCGGCTGGTTTAGCGCAGCGCTGCGAAGTGCAGGTGGCCTATGTGATCGGCAAAGCCGAGCCTACCAGTGTGCGCGTGGATACTTTTGGCACCGGCAAAGTGAGCGATGAAAAATTAGAAAAAGCCGTTAAAGAAATATTTGATTTTCGTCCGGGTAAAATCATTGAACACCTCAATTTACTTCGTCCCATCTATCGCGCCACTGCCGCCTATGGTCACTTTGGTCGCGCCCAGTTTCCGTGGGAAAAGACGGATAAAGTGAATGAATTGAAAAAAGCGGTGAAGTAAAAACTATTCAAAATTACAAAAACACCCGGTTACAAGCCGGGTGTTTAGTTTTAACCAGATAAACCACCCGCGTTAGCGGGTGTGTGCGTTTAAAAGCGTAGCTCTTGGTATAATAAAACCACCTCTCAATTCAGAAAGGAGGTGATTTTATGAGCATACGCACAAAATGTTAC